>CAZKKJ010000022.1:2876-10140 GCA_964553355.1 uncultured Candidatus Saccharibacteria bacterium
GGTAGGACAAATGATAGCCATTTAACTTAGCTGATCCAGTTCTTTAATTCGGCGAGTGTAGCGTGGTGCTTCGCCGAACGGTGTGTTAAGCCAAGCCTCAACAATTATGTTAGCCTCGTCTTCTTTGAGCACTTTTGCTGGCAGACATAAAATATTGCAATCGTCGTCGTTGCGAGCAGCACGGACAGACTCTACGTTGTAGCCCAAACAGGCTCGGATGCCTTTAAAGCGGTTGGCGGCAATCATGATTCCCTGCCCACTACCGCAGATCAATATTCCCCGAGGATCAGGATCATTACTGGCCTGCATATCGTGAACTACCCGTGCTGCAAATACTGGATAGTCATCCTCTGGGTCGAGTCGTTCATTACCGTCGTTATGAACCTCGTAGCCAGAAGCTTGTAGGTAGCTCATAAGCTCGTTGCGAAGCTCAAAACCATTGTGATCTGCGCCAAGGTAGATAATCACTGTTAGCCCTTCTTGGAGTGCAATGTTCGCCCAGCGTCAGCCACCACTTCGACCAATCGATTGCTGTAACCCCATTCGTTGTCGTACCAAACCACAACTTTAGCTAAATTTCCGGCTACGACATTGGTGAGCAGTAAGTCGACAATACCCGAATGGCTATTGCCAATGTAATCGCTACTAACCAAAGGCTCCTCGCTTATACCCACAATGCCTTGGTAAAAAGGCTCTTTAGCGGCTTTTTTAATAACTGCATTAATCTGCTCGACTGTAGTGTCTTTTTTGAGCACCATGGTTACGTCGCTGAGACTAACTACTGGAGTTGGGACGCGGATGCTCATGCCATCGAACTTGTCTTTGAGCTGAGGTACCGTAAGGGTAACGGCGATAGCCGCGCCAGTGGTAGTAGGCACGATGTTCTCTGCTGCTGCACGGGATTCGCGCATATCTTTGGCGGGACCATCTTGAAGCATTTGGCTGGCGGTGTAGCTATGCACCGTAGTAAGCATGGCTTTTTCTACGCCAAACTCAGCATCCATAATAGACATAACGGCAGCGATAGAGTTGGTGGTACAACTTGCATTACTGATAATGTCGGTCGAATTTTCGAGTTTGTCGTCGTTAGCACCCAAAACGATGGTGTCTACACCGTCGCTCTTGGTTGGACCAGAAATGACAACTCGCTTAGCGC
The DNA here is from genome assembly GCA_964553355.1 of uncultured Candidatus Saccharibacteria bacterium. Lineage (GTDB taxonomy): Bacteria > Patescibacteriota > Saccharimonadia > Saccharimonadales > AWTP1-31 > CAZKKJ01. The sequence goes on from CAZKKJ010000022.1 coordinate 4,033, forward strand.
CGGCCTTAAGGTGTAAGGCGGCATCTTCTTGTTTAGTAAAACGCCCGGTAGATTCAATAACCACGTCTACCTTTAGCTTGTCCCATGGTAGCGCAGCAGGATCTTTTTCGGCAGTAATGGGCACTTTATGGCCGTCGACAATAATATGATGTTCATCAGAAGAAACTTTGTGACCGTAAGTGCCATAATTGCTGTCATGTTTTAACAGATACGCCAACACATCCGTACTGGTTAAGTCATTGACTGCTACAATTTCAACGTCTGGTCGGTCAAACGCAATCTTAAAGGCATTACGTCCGATGCGTCCAAAGCCATTAATCGCCACCCGTGTCTTCATGTTCTACCCCTTACAATCTTATGTCTTAAGCATAACCGATAAGGGTCAGTGTTGCAACGCGCTAGGCTTCTTTGGTCCAACGTTCCTGGCATTCTTTGATGATAGCTTTTGCCTCGGATGCATCGCCCCAGCCCAGGACTTTAGTGGTTCCTGGCTTTTTTAGGTCTTTGTAGTGGTTAAAGTGATGCTCAATTTGGTTACGCAAGCCAGCTGGCAGGTCTTTGAAACTAGAGTAAGCATCGCCGCTATTGCGGTCGTCGGCAGGCACACAGATAACTTTGTGGTCCATTTCGCCACCGTCTTCGAAATTAAGAATGCCGATGACCCTAGCATTAACGTTCACTCCAGTTGGAATACCTTCTTCGCAGATAACCAGAGTGTCTAACTCATCACCGTCTTCGTCTAGCGTCTGGGGGATAAAGCCATAATTGCAAGGCTTGGCAAAAATGCCAGGCTCTACTCGGTCGAGTTCGAAAATAGCCTTCTTGCGGTTCCATTCTATTTTTAGCATAGAGCCTTTAGGAATTTCGATAACTGTGTTAATAACGCCACCGTCTACGTCGCCAGCATCCAAAATTTGATTAAAATCTGCCATAGGTCAGTTCTCCTTACATTTAGTAATTCTAATCAGTAATATTGTACACTAATAGGTAAGATGAAAATAATCGGTCACCGAGGGGCGGCAGGACTTGCCCCCGAAAATAGCATCCGGGCTATTCAAGCTGCAATTGCCGCTGGCGTGGATGGTATTGAATTTGATATCCGCCTTAGTAAAGATAAAGAACTATTTTTGTGCCACGATCCAACCCTGGAGCGGACACACGATGTGGACGAGCACATTGCAAGCCTGACTGCAGCAAAGATTCGCAAGATCAAAGGAGTTAATGGCGATCACGTCCCTTCACTTCTGGAGGCTCTGGAGGAGTGTGGGGATACGCCGGTATTTATAGAAGCAAAAGCGCGTGGCTGGGCTAAGGTTTTGGCAAATTCACTTGCTAAGCACCCAAATAAGAAAAACTTTTCGGTAATCGCCTTTAACCACCAGGAGCTTTTTGAGTTTAGTGAATATTGTCCAGACATTCCTACCTATGTACTAGAAAACCATAATACATTTGATGCCATCAACGCTGCTAGAGTGTATGGTTTTAGCGGCATAGATGTTAATTACTGGACCATGAACCCCCTTGCCTATTACCTTGCAAAGAGACATGGGCTAGAAGTCATTGTGTATACAGCAAACCGTACTTGGGTTGCCAGCTTGTTACGGAGGTTCTACCCTAGTATTAGTATTACTACAAACGTACCGCATCAAATGCAACACCTACGCGATGGGTACGTTAAGCCCCAAAAACGAAAGAAGAGATGAAAGCAACGCTCAATCATATAAACCAAGAGACTCCGTCAATTACAACCTTCTTTTTTAGACCAGAACGCCCATTTAGGTATGTTGCTGGCCAATTTATAGAGATTACCTTGCCTCATGCCAGCCCAGACAATCGCGGCATTAAGAGATGGTTTACCTTGTCTTCCGCACCCGGGCATGAACTGATATCGATTACTACCCGGCATTCCGATCCCTCTAGTACATTTAAACAAAATTTGTGGCAGCTAGAACCTGGTGATGCTATTGAATTTAGTGAGCCCATGGGCGACTTTGTACTGCCAAAAGACACATCTGTTCCGTTAGTATTTGTGGCAGGAGGTATAGGCGTAACACCATTCCACTCTATTGTGCAGTGGTTAATAGATACAAAACAGACTCGTCAAATTCAACTGCTACATAGCGTTCACACGGCCGAAGACTTGGTATTTAGGGATACGTTTGATCAAGCATTCATAGACAAACAAGAAGTAATTGGCCAAAAGTTAATGGCTTCTAAGATCAACGAACTTGTGGACGGCATTGAAGGAAAGCAGCTCTTTATATCTGGCCCGGAGCCGATGACCGAAGCAATTGTTGACCAACTTAAGAATGAGTTTGGCCTACGCCAAGATCAGCTTATTACTGACTACTTCCCGGGTTATCCTGCTTAATCAACCTGTTGTTTCATGTCATCAAGGTATTCGCGGATCTTAAGAGCGGCGGTGGCTCCTTCGCCAGTCGCACTGGCAATCTGCATGGTAGCACCACTGCGTACATCTCCGGCAGCAAAGACACCTTTCATGCTCGTACAGAGTTCATGATCCGTTTTGATGAGGCCAATCTCGTCGAGTTTGATTTTGGAGCCCTTCAGAAATTGCGTATTTGGCAGCAGGCCTACAAAGATAAATACACCGTCTGTTTCGAACTTGATCTTCTTTTTGGTTGTTGTGTGAGTACTGTTTACATGAGTCACCATGTTATTTGCATCACCGACAATTTCGTCTGTCGTATGATTGAGGTGAACAGAAATTTTATCAGAGTGTTTATGAAGTTCTTTTTGCAAAATATCACTTGCACGCATTGCATCGCCGCGAACAAGAAGATCGATGTGGCTAGCGAACCGAGTTAAGAAGATGGCTTCTTGAACAGCAGAGTTTCCGCCACCAACAACCACCAATCTTTTATCACGATAAAAGGCGCCATCGCAAGTCGCACAATAATGTACGCCTCGACCATAAAATTCTTGCTCACCGGGCACCCCAATCTTTTTGTAATCACTGCCAGTGGCAATTAGTACTGCCCTAGCCTTAATGTCGCCACTGGTGGTTTTAAGAAGCTTGTGATCTCCTGCATCGGTTATCTCCAGAACTTCACCAAGTTCGATTACTGCGCCAAAACGTTCGGCCTGCAACCGCAGGTTTTCGGACAAATCTAGGCCACTAATGCCCTGAGGGAATCCCGGGTAGTTATCTACCCAGTCGGTAATCGCTGCCAGTCCGCCAATAACACCTTTCTCGAACAACAACGTAGTGATATCTTCCCGGGTTGTGTAAACGGCAGCGCTTAATGCTGCAGGTCCGGCACCAATAGTGACAACGTCCCAAATTTTATGTGCTGTGGCGTCTTTTGGCTTAGATGTATCGGACATTTTTGACTCCCCTTACGGAATTTACAGACGAATATTAGGCTACTGCGGGTGCTAACTTTGCAAGGTTATAACCAACTACAACTTCTTTGCTGTCATCATCTTTTGTAATGACAGTAACGGGAACAGCAAGCTGGCCGCTCACTTCGAAAGCTTCTTTTTGTCGTTCGGGATGTTCGTCTAGATTTACTTCGCTATAGCTAAACCCCTTGGCCCCGAGCCATTTCTTTACCATAACGCAGTATGCACAAGTGTTAGTAGTGAATATTGTAATATCTTTTGCCATGATTATCTCCCTTATCTGAAGCTTTTTTAGTTTTTTGTTTGTGAGGTTACCTTATTATATATAGCGCTAACGCTTTTCGTCAAGGCACCATATGTTGTGTTTTGACTACCTTTTATTCACCAATCTTGACGAGTTCAATGTCAAACACTAGATCAGCATTAGCTGGAATCCCTGAACCAGACGGTGGATTAGCACCATACGCTTGATCGGCCGGAATAAGTAAGCGACGTTTGCCACCAACCTTCATGCCTGGAACGCCATCGGTCCAGCCCTTTATGACTCCATTTAGGCTAAATGGAATGGGCTGACCGCCGTCTAGTGAACTTTGGAAGATCTTGCCAGTTGAGGCTACAGCGCCCGTGTAATGCGCGGTAACCGTATCGCCCGACCTAACTTCGTCGCCGGTGCCTACTACCGTGTCGATCTTCTCCAGCGTTGCTATATTTGCTACTGGTGTAAAATTAGCTAACTGTGTTCCTTCCAAAGTATTCTCCTTCTTATCTTCATTATTTTTGTTACTATCTTGACTCGTCGCGTCAGAGAGCTTTTGATTTTGCTGGCTTTCTCGGCGCATTTGAATTATCACTAAGATACTAAAACCCACGGATGTTGCTAGAAAAACTACCGCCAAAACTATTGCAGCCACTCGTTGGCCTATTCTTGCCATGAACTCTCCTTACGACTTCTTATACTTTAATTATAGCAAGGAACGGCATCATTTGATCGTGCGCGTCTCTAATTACAACGCACTATCACAAAGTCCATCTCAGTGCTTGATGGTTGAGGTATATTCTTGGACTTGAGTCGGAAAGCCGTCTGTAATTGCCGCAATAATTTTGGCCTGGATCTCGTCTGTTCTAAACGGCAGTGATGCAAGCTTACTAAGGGGCACCCACATAGGCGTGTATATATTATCCCCACCTTTATTAATGGTGTACTCGTCTGAGTCTTCATGTAACATCGGTACACCAGAGATATAATCGCACAGGTATACATATTGATCTCCGTACGGAGCCGGGGCATGTTCAATAAATACGAGCCGCGGATTGGCTACATGCAACCTGGTTTCTTCGTGTACTTCGCGTAGTAACGCTTTTTCGGTAGACTCTCCCAATTCGACATGACCACCGACGAGAGTATAGTATCGCTTACCAAATTTATCACGACGCATAACCAATAAATTATTGTCATGTATTATGATTGCTCGAACTGCTGCTTTCATGGCGTTAAATCCTTTGAACTTCGCTTGACTTACTAACTTGTGTCGATATTTGATCAGTAAGCTTGGTTACTTCTTCGGTTGTCACACTACGGTCAGGATGATGCGCATACAAACGAAAAGCCATGTGCTTTTGTTTACTTTTATCCTTATGGTAAATATCTATAGCTTCTATGCGAACAGAGTATCCGTGAGGTGCTGCTAAAGTTTGAGCGATTTGCTCAAGGTTAGCACTTAGCTCACCAAACGTTTGATCTAGGGATGTCTTGAACGAGATGTCTTGATATGTTCCAGGAAATTTAACTAATGGGCGGTAAGGATTTGTGCTAGCCACCTCTTGGAGCGGTTTGGTCATTATTTCAAATCCTGCAGTATATAACGGCAGCTTTAATGACTTTCGAACACTTGTTTTGTACTCACCGATAACGCCGATGTAATTGCCATTGGTGCGATCAGTCACCAGCGCTGAGCGGCCAGGTTCGAACGGTTGGGCTATTTCATACTTAACCTCGCCTAAAGGCATATAGTCCAGCTGAAGACCCAGGTGTTTGGCAACATAGTCTAGGTAAGTTCGCGCCTGATAGTATGCTGCTCCGGCTTTTGCAGAAACTTGTTTATCATTAGATGCCAGCACCAACGCCAACATCTCGTTTTCTTCGGGAAGTCCTTCTTGATTAACCCCTTGTAATTTCAAGTGGGTTTTACCCAACTCGAACAAGACAAATTGGTTGTGGCTAGCCTTGATGTTTTGATGCACTTTGCTAAGTAAGCTTGGTGTAAGGGTCAGCCGGTAGTATTGCAGCTCGGGGCTAAGGGCATTGCTTAGTTGATAAGCCTCTTGTGTGTTTTGACCGGCTGCATCGATAAGCTTGCCGGAAACAAAGCTGTACGTCAAGACTTCGTTGGCTCCGGCCCTAGATAATAACGTACGAAGATTACTCTGAAGTTCAAGTGCATGATTTTTCGCAGCGGCAGCTGTACTGCGTGCGGGTAAATTGACGGGCAGTTTATCGAAGCCATGAAGTCGGCCAACCTCTTCAACAATATCCTCAGGAAGTTCAATATCCTTACGCCAAAATGGAGGCGTAATTATAAGTTGGTCGTCACTTACCGCTGTAACGAATTCTACATTTTGAAGCAGTTCTTGGATCTGCTCGGCAGACAAGCTGCTACCTAGTCGACTATTGATAAACTGCGTACTAACTTGGACAGGAGGCCAGGTAAAAGCATCCTCTTCTGGAGCAGAGTCCAACAACAC
>CAZKKJ010000023.1:0-9864 GCA_964553355.1 uncultured Candidatus Saccharibacteria bacterium
ACCAAAATTCCGACATTGTTTAATTGACAGACTTGCACCAAATTTCTGCACCTATTTATGGTAGCAGGAATTGCACTGTTGTTCGCGGATGGTTTGTTTGCCCGTTTCCCATAGGCTGTCGTCGTGCAGTTTAACTTTGCGCCAGTACCACATTTCTACGCCCCATAAGTCGATCTCGCGCATGCCGGTGGCTTTGCCGTAGCGGATGCGATCGCGCAGGCGTTCGGGGCTGAGCGATTTGTTTTGCTCTTCTATAGAAATTTCTTTGATACCTTTATTGGGGCCCCACGGCTCGGCTTGGAGTTCGTGCACGATTAGGTCTTTGCCGGTGATGATCTTGGTGCCGCCTGCCAAAAAGGCATAGAACCAAGCCGGGAACGGATATTCAAAATAACGTTTAGTAATGGTTTTGTCCCAGACTCGTTTGTAAATAGAAACACCAGAAATATCGGGAATTGGCGCGTAGATGGGCCAACCCAGGGCGTTATTGCTGCGGGTAACAATAACTGGTGTATTGGTGTCCAGTCGCTTAACATAGTTAAACTCGTCGACCAATCGGTCACGGCTATGATCGGGGCAAATGCCAAAAGCCTTTAAGAAATATTCGTTTTCGAGCTGATAGGTTTGCAGAGATGGATGATCTTTGTAGCGTTCTACTACCTTACCAATGAATGTTTTAAGTTGTGGATACCACTGATCCTTTGTTTGTTTCTCGGCCCATTTGGGCATGTGGCATTCTGGCCAGCGGGGTTGGCGTAGACCAATAGCCAAAGAAACAGTTCCGCCGGCGTCTTGAATCTTTTTAAATTGCCAATCCAGCTCTGTAAAATCGTATGTACCCGGAGTCTTTTCTATTTCGTCCCAGTAACTGACGATTCGGTAGTGCCGGATGTTGAGGTCGTCGATCATGGCTTGCAAGGTAGACTCGGGCTCTAGGTCAAAATAGCGTGCGTAGCTAGGAATGAACGTAGCGCCAAATTTAAACTCTTTGTCTTTTTGGGTGTAGATATACCACTGAGCAATGCCATAGGCCGATCCAACCAGAAAGATAAGGATAGCCATAAGGAACAGGCCAAGTTTGGTCCACCATCTTTGTTCTTTAAGCCAGAAGCGAGGTTTTTCTAGTCGAAGATGTCTAAGTAGGCGACGGTAGCGACGCTCTTCTTTGTTGCCCAATTGTGCGTTGAGTAGTTTGCGCTCGGCCGCCAGCTCTTTGGCGCTGGGAGTTTTGGGAATAATTCTTTTAGTGGGTGTTCTATGGTTTCTTTTTTCGTTCATTTGGCACGTTCTGTATTATTATCTGTTTATGACTACTGCGCGCAAGACGCTTACGGTTGCCATCATTATACCAGCTTATAACGAGGCGCACCGGATCGCCGCCTGCCTGGATGCTATAGCAGCGCAAACTGAAAAACCAAACGAAGTCATTGTGGTGGACAACAATTGCACTGACGACACGGCAAAGATAGCCCAACAGTATAGTTTTGTAAAAGTAGTACGTGAGCGTGTTCAGGGCAAGGCGTCGGCACGTGACCGTGGTTTTAATACGGCTACCAGCAACATCTTGGGTCGGATCGATGCCGATAGTCTGGTGGCCCCAAACTGGGTAGAAACTATCCGTAAGAGTTTTGATGACCCAGAAACGGTGGGTGTGACTGGCCCAGGATTGAGCTTGTTATTGCCACGTATTCATCACCCGATGACGTTGTTGTGGAGCAGGCTCTATTTCTTGTGGACCGAGATGTTTTTTAGGGTACCCGTTTTGTGGGGAGCAAATATGGCTATTCGGGCAGATGCCTGGAAAAACATTAGTAATAAGGTTTGCTTAAACGACAATTTAGTTCATGAAGATCAAGATATTTCACTTCTCTTGCAAGCATATGCCGGCAGGCTGCGCTATAACCCCAAGCTACTTTTTACCAGCTACAGTCAGGCCTATCATTACTTCCCAAAGCTCGTGGCCTACACTGTACTTCGTCACACCGGCCGCGACTACCATCGGACTATCGGGACGCTGCAAAAGCTGCAGTACACCATGTCTCGACCACAGAGCTTTTTTCTGTATGCTGTGGGCTGGCCGATAATCTTCTTCTTTTTTGCAATGAGTTTCTTGGCTTGGCCAATTGATTTGATCATGAAGGTCTTGGGTCGACAAAAAGACTGGCTCAGTTAGTCCCGGCCTGACCAGAGTTGTTAGTTTGTACCTGGCATTCTCCCCATAGCCCCTGTTCTGTTGCTTCGGCTTGCCTTTGGTAACCTTTAAACTCTTCTAGCTTACTAAATGGAAAATATACATAGGCAAAGCCATAGCCTTGCTTGATGATCTCGGCATTCACTAGTTGTCCATTTGGAAGATACACATAGCGAAGCAGGCGTCCGTAACGGTCGCGGTTGGTGTTTTCTGGATCTGCCTCTAATCGCACACGATTAGCACCAATAAAGTTCTTGGTAAATGCCGCTGCTGCTTGGCCAAAGCACTGCACGCTTTTACGGGGGTCGTGCGTCTCTGGCGTGTCTACGCCGATCAGTCGAACCTTCTCTTCTGCCCCGTTCATGTTTACTGTGATAGTGTCGCCATCGGCAAAGCTAACCACTTGATACAATCCTGGCTGGTACTGCTCGGCTGTCTGAGTAACCGACTGCAAATAGCCCCGTTGCTGTAGCAGAGCTAGCGTGGATGCAATAATGGTCAGTACCAAAATTCGAACTGCTTTTTTTCGACGATATGCCATAACTATAGCCTACCATTATGTGTTTATGACAACACTAGGCGCCAAACACAAATAACAGGGGCTATACTGGATACTAATGTCTAGTCATGATCCTGAGCTACTCTTTTCTATTGATCCATATATCGTCGATGTAGTTGTTGGCCCCAAAGAGGATCAATCGTACTTAGAGGCTCAAACACTGGCCGAAGTTTCGGCTAGCGTTAGCAAACTAGTTAATCAAGACTTAAATGCACAGCGACTTGCAGAGGGGCTTGTGGGACGAAATAACCATGCCTTAGATTTGGCTAAGGCCGTGGATACTAAACTGCGTTCAGACTTACGCGGAGAAGCACAAGAACATATTGAGCGTACAATACGCATCTCTTCAGAAGTTGGATTATCAAGGGGTGTTGGTAAGGAACTCAAAGGGCGTCTGTATACCCAAGCTCTGGGATTGTACAAAGAGCTTAAGCGTCTCGCCATAAATGCCGCTGGTGATATCGGAGACTATCATGGCGCTGCCGTGGCTATTGCTTCGATGTATGGTAATTCTTCTGATGTTGCCGAGGCTTTTAGGGCGATAGATTGCTTTAGGGCCTTTCGTATTAAGCACTGCGAAACAATGTTTAACGTGCATCTAACTTCCGATCTTCACAAAAGCCTCATTGGTCTTTGTGATGTCGATCCTTCGCAGATGTCGGTACGGCGTTTAGTCGGCGCTTTTTTTGAAGAAAGTTTTTATTATGAGCAAAGCGCACGGATCACTAGCCCATTGGCTCGGTCTAAGGAGCTGCCCGCGATAATGGCTGGATATGACCCAAATGTTACGTCGGGTGATGAATCATTCTTAATATCTGAACTACTACGTGATGTGGCGCTGAATCATGAAAGGCCACACCTAGTAGCAAGAATCCTAAGTGAGGCAGAAGCCAGGGGGATTGATGTTGCGCCAACCGTAGTACTTTTCGAGAGATACCGTCAGGAACAGCTTCCCGAAAGTCCGTATCACCAAGCATACGGCCATCTAGCACTAGCCGCCTCACAAAGTGGTCGTCCATTGCTCAGTCTGGTTGCTCCTTTGGTCGAAACAGAGGCAATGTCTGGCGAAGCTACTGCTTAATAGTCGATCCCTGGGTTAGCTAGAAACTTGTCGTCAAAATGGTGTTTGATCTTTTTCATTTCTGTAGCAATATCCGCCAGGTTTAGTAACTCGTCTGGAAAGTTGCGGCCGGTGAGGCATAAACTAGTTTTGGGATCTTTGCTGGTCATCAGTTTTTTAAGCTGGCTCTTGGTCAAAAGTCCATCATGGACGGCATTGTTAATCTCGTCACAAATCACCAAGTCATATGTGCCACTGGTAGCTGCAACCAGGGCTTCGTTATACGTTTCTATTGCAGCTTGGTTGTGCTGTTCTTCGCTGACATGTCCGGGGCTAAGATCACCGGCTTGGTAAAAACCCTTTCCGCCTTTATAAAAATATAGCTGGTCTTTGTATAGCGACTGGATGTCGCGAATAAAAACATGCTCTCCCACACCCCAATACTTAATAAACTGAATAAAGGCTACATTCCAGCGGCTACCCAATGCCCGGACCATCAAGCCCAAAGAAGCACTGGTCTTCCCTTTGCTGTCGCCGGTATAGACAATTGTTACTGCTGGTTTGGTCTGAAAATCTTCGAAGCTCACGGACCTAGTGTACTACGCAGTGAGGCCATTAGTTAGATTATCGGTATCTAGATGGGCAGATGTTAATTGGCCTTTTACTTGTTTTAGCTGAGCAGCGGTACTATATGCCAAGCGTAATACACGTTGTGCAGTTACTACCTCTCGGTTTGCTAGACCACTAATACTTTTGTGGCCTAGCTCCGCAATAGCCACAAGGGCTGGCTCGCTGGAAAATCGTTTGGTACGTTCAATAACTTCTCCAAAACGGTCACTATTAAAGATACGGCTATCGCCATGTTCGCCGCCATCAACTTTGTCATAATATGTTGCCAGTAACTCTTGTTCGGTCTCGCTTAGCATTTGTACTGCACGCTGATATCTCTCGCGCGCAGCATTGAGCCGGCCAAGGTAAGGGTCGTCCGCAGGCTCCAGCTCGGCTATTCTGATGCTACGCAAGGTACGATTAATCGCATCCATCTGAGTTATGCTACTTACCAGTCCAACTTGCCCAAGTGTTGCTAACGCTATCGTAGTGGCATCTTGCTCAAAGGCTTCCACTCCGATGATAGCGAGATTGGGGTTGGGTGGTGATAGTTCGAAGGTTACAAACAGTAGTTCTCCGACTGTTTCCGGAATAATAGAAAGATGTTCGTACGGAAGGACGGGTGTGCTACCGGGTCTTCGATCGCTCATAACTTAACTCCTAGTTCCCTCAGTATACTACAAATAGCGTTGTGAAGTAAACATCTAACGCTATGTATGGTGTAGGTTATGGCTATTGAGTTATTTTGTGGTTAGTGCAGCATCTATGGCCGGGCGGTTAAAGCCAAGAACAATGGTGCCGTCTATGTCCAGAACTGGGGTTGCAGCTTGACCAACTGTTTCGGTAACAAATTTAAATGCTTTGGGGTTGTCGGAGATATCGTACTCCTTAAACTTGAGCTTCTTGCTCTTGAGGTACTCGCGTGCCATATGACAGTAAGCGCAAGCTGGTGAGGAATAAAGCGTAATCATAACAGTAATTATACGCTTGCAATCTAATTGGGCCAAGTTGCTCCAGCATCAACTTGCAGACCTGGACGAAAAGGTGTTGCTGCTAGTTCTCTACTCCTGTTATACTGGATCAAAGATGATATATTCTGCAGCCGCCGCAATGACGACGACTACCTTGGAGGTGCAAAGGTAGTATGCTGAGTGCGTTCATAACTCGTTTGGCGTCCGAAGATGGGCCACATATTGCTTTGGCTCCCGAAGCATTGACCAAGATCGGCGGCTTTCCGGTGACCAACTCTACTTTGTACGGTGTTATTTGTGCGATTCTACTGCTGTCCATTGGTTTATTTGCTCGTAAAAAGATTCGTGTAAAAACTGTTAAAGGTGTGACGCAGCTCATCGAGATTATGATGGAGTTTGTCATGGGACTTATAGAAGGTCCGTTAGGTTCTCGTAAAAAAGCTGCTCAGTATGCGCCGATTTTTGGAACGTTCTTCTTATTTATTATCTTTACGAATATCATGGGCATCATGCCGTGGGTTGGTCCGGGTATTAACGCTACCACTCACGAAGGAACTTTCCCGCTGCTGCGAGCTTTTACTGCTGATTTTAACGGTACCATTGCCATGGCTATTGTGGCGATTGTCACCGTTCAGTACCTGTCGATTAAAGAGTCAGGCTTTGCTGGCCACCTAGAACACTACTTTACCGATAAGCCCTTTAGCCCAATTAATATGTTTGTAGGGCTCCTGGAAGTATTCGGTGAGTTTACCCGCATTATTAGTTTGAGCCTTCGTTTGTTTTTGAACACCGTTATTGGTGAAATCTTGATTAGTGTTTTTTCCTACATCGGAAAAAGCGGCCAGTCATTTACGGTTTTACCTATAGCGATGTTCGAAATCATGGTTGCCTGTATTCAGGCATATGTATTTATCATGCTCGCCTCGACCTATTTAGGTCTGGCGATTTCGCATGGCCATGATGACGATCATCCTGCTCACGAAGTCGACCCCGTCGTGGCGTCGCTCGAGGGTGATGTAAACCATTAAAGAAATATCCGTGAGAAGGTTCGCTTGCGGGCGCTTACGGTAACAAACTAAGGGAGAAATAAATGGTTCCAACAATATCAAGATTTGCCGCAGAGGTAACAGAAGTACCAATGCGAGGTGGCTGGAATCCAGTCGCAGCTAAGGCATTCATGCTTGGCATCGCCTTCTTGGGTGCTGCTATTGGCCTCGCCATGGTTGGTCAGGCATACATGAAAGCACTTGGTCGTAATCCAGAAGCTGGTAAAGCTGCCGGTCAGGTTGTGATTATCGCAGCGATGATTGAGTTTACGGCTCTACTAGCAATCGTAGGAAGCATTCTTATTAAGTAGATTTGCATTTATGCTGGGCGTGTTTTGCGCTCAGCATACGCTAATCTCGAAAGTGAGAAATTGACATATGATTAATCCAGCATTATTACTCTTTGCCTCCGAGGCTGCAGCCGAGAAAGAAGGAATTGCGGTCTTGGGCATCGACCCTAAAGCTATTCTGCTTCAGGCAGGTACTTTTGTACTGCTGTTTTTGATCTTCAAAAAGTTTGCTCTGCGCGGCATTGTGGACACTTTGGAAAATCGTCGCAAAACTATCGACAAGGGTGTGATTCTTGGAATAGAGATGCAGACCGCCAAAGAAAAGTTCGACGAACAGTTGCAAGGCTTGCAGCACGAAGCACGTGCTAAGGCCGACGAGATCTTGCAAGCTGCCCGTGTAGACGCCAGCAAGATCATCCAAGAAGCCGAAGCGGTTGCGGTACAGAAAGCGGACGGTATCTTAGAAGAAGCCGAAGCAAAAATTGGCCAAGAAATGCAGGCTGCCCGCAAGCAATTACGCGGCGAAATGCTGGCGTTAGTTTCGGAAGCAACAGAAGTTATTATTGGCGAAAAAGTTGACGCTAAAAAAGACGCTTCGCTCATCGAGCGAGCCTTAGGCAAGATCAATAACGGAAAGGCGCGGGCTTAGTAGTATGCAAGCCAAGGCTTCTAACGCCGCTATCGCTCGTGCCCTTCTGTCATTAGTTAACGAGGGCAAAAAAATGGATCAGCTTATACAGTCGTTGGCAGCTTTCCTGACCACCGAACATAGGCAGGCAGACGCCCAAGCTATAGTTCGAGAACTAGAGCGGCTACTGCTGAATACCGAAGGTAAATTGTATGTCCATGCTTCGTCGGCATATTCCCTTGGCAAAACTCAGAAGGCCGAGATCACGCGGATCTTTAGCCAGCAAACAGCGGCTAAAGAAGTAATTATTCAAGAAACACTAGACCCCGATGTAATTGGCGGTGTGAGGTTGCAAACAGCTGATCACCAGTTAGATTTGACCGTACAGCGGCAATTACAGCGACTTAAACATGCTGGAACAGCATATTCTGCTTAAGGAGAAATGATGGCAACAGATATTAACATTAAGGACCTCGGCCAGGATATTCGCGCGGCAATTGCCGAGCTTAAGAACAGCCCGGAAATCGAGAGCGTAGGTGTAGTTACGCGAATCGGCGACGGTATTGCCTGGATTTATGGACTACAAAACTGTGGCTATAACGAAATGATCGAGATCGAAGGCGAAGGCATCATCATCCCAGCCTTTGCGCTTAACCTGCAAGAGGGCGAAATTGGTGCTGTACTTATGGGTGCTGACGTTGAGGTTAAGGCTGGCATGCGCGCCCGCCTGACCGGAAAAGTTATGGAAATTCCCGTCGGCCCAGAGCTCGTTGGCCGCGTGGTTGACCCGCTTGGTCGGCCGCTGGACAACAAAGGACCTATTAAGTCCAAGCACATGGGACTGATCGAAAAGATGGCTCCAGGCGTATTAGATCGTAAAAGCGTTGGCGAGCCACTGATGACCGGACTTATGGCCATCGATGCTATGGTGCCCATTGGGCGCGGCCAACGTGAGCTGATTATTGGTGACCGTCAAACTGGTAAAACAGCCGTAGCAGTAGATACCATGATTAACCAATTCCGTCAAAAGACTGGCGTTATTAATATCTATGTTGCCGTCGGTCAGAAGCTCAGCAAGGTTGCCCGCATTATCGAGCGCCTAAAGCGCGAAGGTGTTATGGATCAAACCATTGTGGTGGCAACAAGTGCTGCAGACCCGGCCTCTTTGCAATACCTAGCCCCATACGCTGGTGCTGCCATCGGCGAGTACTTCCGCGACAATGGCCAACACGCGCTTATCACTTACGATGACCTTTCTAAGCATGCGGTTGCCTACCGACAAATGTCGCTTCTGCTCCGTCGCCCACCGGGCCGCGAAGCATACCCAGGTGATGTCTTTTACTTGCACTCTAGATTGCTGGAGCGTGCGGCCAAAATGAGTGACGCCAAAGGTGGTGGTAGTCTAACCGCCTTGCCGATTATCGAAACCCAAGCTGGCGATATTAGTGCCTACATCCCAACCAACGTTATTAGTATCACCGACGGCCAGATCTTTATGGAGACTAATCTGTTTAACCAAGGTATCCGACCGGCCGTTTCGGTTGGTTTGTCAGTTTCCCGTGTGGGTGGTGCCGCTCAGACTAAGGCTGTTAAGTCGGTTGCCGGCTCGCTTCGTCTAGACCTAGCGCAGTTCCGCGAACTTGCTGCCTTTGCGCAGTTTGGATCTGACTTAGACGCCGAGACCAAGGCTAAGATCGAACGCGGTCAACGCCTTACCGAACTACTTAAGCAACCACAGTACAGTCCACTTGGCGTATGGGAACAAACCGCTAGCCTGTTGGCTGCCACCAACGGCGCCTTCGATGAAGTACCAGTGGCCAAGATCAAGGATGCTCAAGCTTCCCTTCTTCAAGAATTAAAAACACAGCAAAAGAAATTGGTCGACGAACTCGCCAAAGGCGACAAACCATCCGACACTACCAAAGATACCATCCTAAAGATTGCCAAAGATATCGCCCAAGGACTTAAGGACTAACAATGGCTAGTCGACAACAACTTAAGCAACGCATCGGTAGTGTTAAAAGCACTAAGCAGATTACCAAAGCTATGGAGTTGGTGAGTGCTAGCAAAATGCGTCGGGCTCAGGAGCATGCGTTAAAAAGCCGTGACTACCGTAACTTGGCACGGCAAATCATGGCACGCTTGCGTGAACTGACGGATGTAAAAAAGCACCCCTTGTACCAACAACGCGCGGTCAAAACTCGCTTGCATGTTATTGTCACAGGTAATCGAGGACTTGCTGGTGCGTACAATAGCAACATTCTCAAGCGGCTAACTCGCGAGTTGCAGCAAGATAAATCAGCAGGCATTGCCAGCCAGGCGATTGTAATTGGCAAACAAGGTGCACGTTTTATTGTACGTTTCGAACATGTAGACGTTGTGGCCGTCTATCAGGACTTCCCTGACCATTTAACTGCTAATGACATTCGACCAATTTTGGACACAATTGTGCAAAAGTTTGCTTCGGGCGAAGTAGATGCGGTGGATGTTACCTACACGGATTACAAAAC
>CAZKKJ010000024.1:0-7506 GCA_964553355.1 uncultured Candidatus Saccharibacteria bacterium
TTATTTTTGTTAACTGGGCCGAATTGTAGCCTAATATGCTTATGCTGTCAAGGTTTTACCTCTTGACCAACACTTCTGACATCTGTATAATAGCCACTTGACTATGAAAAAAGATTTACACCCCAAGAACTACCGAATGGTTGTCTTCAAGGATCTCAATAACGGCGACATGTTTTTGACCCGTTCTACTGTAACCTCTGAAGAGACCATTAAATTTACCGACGGCAAAGAATACCCACTAGTAAGCGTGCATATTAGTAGCGCTTCTCACCCCTTCTTTACCGGCCAAGAAAAGATGATCGACATCGAAGGTCGCGTTGACCGCTTTAAGGCACGCCAAGATGCAGCTGCCGCCCGCAAAGAAGCTGCTATCGCCAAGGCTAACAAAGTTCGTGTTCGCAAGAATGCCGACGAAGTTAGCACCCAAACTTTGGGGCAAAAAGTTGGCGCTCCTGCCATCAAGCGCTAACTAAGTAAACCTTAAGCACCCTAAGAAGTAACATTCTGGGGTGTTTTCTTTTATACTGAAGACCATGAGTAAAGAACAACACTTACGCGACGAGCTAACAAGCTTGCAAGCAGAGCTACAAGATCCTGCTATCTTTAGTTCGCCTCGGTATCCCAAATTGGCCAAGCGCCAGAACGAACTCGAAAAAACTATAGAGTTGTTCGACACTATCGCCAAACTTAAAAGCGACGAGCAAGAGGCCACTGCTTTGAGCCAGGATAATGATGCCGAGATCTCGGCCATGGCGAAGGAAGAGTTAAGCTCTATTTCGGGGCAGCTAGCTACAGCAGAGGCCGAACTGGCCGAACTACTGACCCCCAAAGATCCAAATGACGAGCGTGATGCCATTGTCGAAATCCGTGGCGCCGCCGGCGGAGATGAAGCCAGCCTGTTCGCCGGAGACCTATTCCGCATGTACAGCCGTTGGTGCGAAGCTAAGAACCTAAAAGTCGAGCTCATTAGCGAAAGCCCCTCAGAAGTTGGTGGATTTAAAGAAGTAGTCTTCGCCGTTCGAGGTGTGGATGTTTATAAAACCCTCAAGTTCGAAGCTGGCGTACACCGCGTACAACGAGTCCCAAGCACCGAAAGCCAAGGTCGTATTCATACCAGTACCGTAACGGTATCGGTCTTGCCCGAAGCCGAAGAAACAGATGTAGAAATCAATCCAAGCGACCTACGCATAGATGTTTACCGCAGTAGTGGCCATGGTGGGCAAAGTGTAAACACCACCGACTCGGCGGTGCGCATTACCCATATACCTTCTGGACTGGTGGTTACCTGCCAGGACGAAAAGTCTCAGATTAAGAACAAAGATAAAGCCATGGGAGTGTTGCGTTCTCGCTTGCTACAGATCAAAATCGACGAGGAACAAAAACAGCTTAGCGATTCCCGCAAGAAACTCATTGGATCGGGCGACCGTAGCGAAAAGATTCGTACCTACAACTTCCCTCAAGACCGTATTACTGACCATCGAATCGGCTATAGCCGTAGCAATATTCCGGGTGCGCTTAGCGGTGACATTGATGACCTGCTGGAAGCCTTGCAAACCTACGAACAGCAGTTGATTTCTAATGAAAACAGCTGATTGGCTCGCCGCCAATACGAAACTTCTTAACAAAGCGGGCATTCCTGTCGCCCGACTCGATTGTCTGGTGCTCCTAGAAGATGCTACCGGCAAAGATCGGGCCTTTCTGCTCGCCCATCCCGAGTACGAACTTACCCAGCAGATCGTCGATCAATTGTCCAGTCAGCTTGACCTTCGGGCAAAGCATCAACCGTTGGCATTTATTCGAGGTAAGACAGAGTTTTATGGCCGTGAATTTATTATTACCCACGATGTACTAGAGCCTCGCCCCGAATCCGAGACCATGATCGAGTTAGCCCTAAAACAGAACAACCTAAAATCTGTTATCGACGTAGGCTGCGGATCTGGTGCGCTGGGGCTTACAATTAAGCTCGAGTGTCCCAATACCTCTGTTACGCTTTTAGATATTGATGATGCTTGTCTAGGTGTTACACAGCAAAACGCCAACAAACACCGGGCTGATGTGGACATTCTAAAAAGCGACCTGTTAAGTGAAGTTACCAACGAAACACTAGCAGGTAGTCTTCTACTGGCCAACCTACCTTATGTTCCCGATACCTTTCAACTAAACGAGGCGGCAATGAACGAACCTCGCCTGGCAATCTTTGGAGGTCAAGATGGCTTAGACTTATATCGTCGCATGTTCGAGCAGATTCAGCAGCGACCTCTAAAGCCAGCAATTATTATGTGTGAGTCGTTGCCCAGTCAACATGACGACCTTAAAAAGCTGGCAGCTGACCATAGTTACACCATAAGTACCGAAGAAGACTTTATCCAAGTCTTTAGCTCTGTGGTGCGGCCTCTAACGTAGCGGTTAACTTTTGTTCTTTTCCATCACGGATTATAGTCAAGGTCACTTTATCGCCTACACTGTTTTTGCCCAGTACAGAAGTTAGGCTATGGCTTTCGTCGATAGGTACATCGTTAATTTTGGTAATGATGTCTTTCTCCTTCAGACCAGCCTTGGAAGCCGGACTGTTTTCTAAAATTACTGTCTGACCCTGAGCAGGAGCCAAGTACGCACCTCGTTTAACGGAAAGATTATACTGGTAAGCATAATCATCGGTCAGCGAAACATAGCGCACACCCAGATATGGTCGCAACAATTTGCCTTCTTTGAGTACACTAGTAATGAGGCCCTGGATGTCATTGATTGGGATGGCAAAACCTATGTTTTCGGCGTCCCCCGCGACGGCAGTATTTATGCCAATCACTTCGCCACTGGTATTAACCAGTGGACCACCTGAGTTGCCGCGATTAATAGCCGTGTCTGTCTGGAAAAGGTTCTGTAATGTCTCGCTACTGGTACCACCTTCGTTACCTGCCTCAATACTGCGGCCAAAACCCGAAATAATGCC
Source organism: uncultured Candidatus Saccharibacteria bacterium (assembly GCA_964553355.1). GTDB lineage: Bacteria > Patescibacteriota > Saccharimonadia > Saccharimonadales > AWTP1-31 > CAZKKJ01. Next base: position 2,951 of record CAZKKJ010000024.1, read on the forward strand.
TGAGGTCACCGTGTTTTGGAACTGACCTAATGCATTACCAATAGCAACCACCTTATCTCCGACCTGAACTTTACTAGAATCGGCAATAATGGCTGGTGTTAAGGTATTACCTTTTAAATCCTTAACTTTTAAAAACGCTACATCAAGTGAGTCGCTGTCGCTCGTCCGACCAATCACCTCTACGTCGCTCAGCTTTGTACCATCCGACAGCGTTACACTCACACTGTCAGTGCCAGCTGGCACAACGTGGCGGTTGGTGATAATTACCCCATCCCTGCTAATTATTACTCCTGTACCGGCACTTTCTTCCTGAGCCTGAGAGGTGCCAAAGTAACCTTGCCTGGTAGCTGTACTGATGACATTAACCGATACAACACTTGGGCTAACGTCTTTAGCTATTTGATTAATTAACTGACTCTCGTTGGCAATGATCTGCCGTTGTGCTTTTTTACTTACTGTAGAATCATTCGAGCTATTCCGCGAACCAACAAATCCGCCTAACAAACCAAGACCCAAACAAGCTACCAGTAGTACAAATTTTTCTGCCACTGATTTGCTAATTTGCAGACGCTTACGCCGAACCTTTTTGCTTTGTTCCATAAACCCCTCCCTACTATTTTCTACTTAATTGCTCTATCACCCCAGATAAGGGATGTCAGTACAATGGTCGTCACTGCTACTAAAACAAACAACAACTGCCTTCGAAGTGCAATAGAAGTGCGATCCGACTTCTCTAGGTAGTAGATGCCGCCCAGACCAAAAGCAATAATTGAAATCAATAAGGCTGGCTGGGCAACCGGACCATAGAACAGGAGCCAGTGCCCAAGAATCCAAACCAAGGCGCCTGATATGTAGGCCCATGCCGCAGATAAGTAGCGTACCAGGGGCTCTTCAAAATTTCCAAAATAATGCCGGGCAGCAACATAGCTAATCAGCCACGTACCTGCAATTAGTGCATATAGTGGCGCGCCATCCCAAGCCAAAAACAAAGCAGCTAAACCTGCGGACTGCGACGCTAAAGCCTGGAGTGTTATACCAAGATCGGTTGATTGTGGTTTAAGGATAAGAAGCCATGCCCCATAGGCAACTGCCCAAAATAGCTGGACAACACTACTGCCGCTTTGGATCATAAAAATTAGTGCCGAGAGTCCAACGATTATATCAACCGCATTAGCTCGAATATTAGCTGGCCAATGTCTGGGCTTTACCGCAAACATTCGCCACTTACTAAGCATGATTAATGTTATACCGAGCGACAAATGGTAAAAACGAAGTCGAACCAAAATAAAGAGAAGCAGTGGCAATAAACAGGTAAACGCAATGTGAATAAAGTGAGCAAAGCCAGCTTTAGGCTTAATTTTTGTAGGGATCTGCCTCATAGTTAATCCTAATTATAGCAAACTACCTGAATTTCCGCTGAGGACCGCAAAGCGTGTGCATAATGCTCATCAATCGCGTATAGTGATAATCTATGGATGCCAGCAAACCACAGTCTAGCGACGTTGTCGCACCTCCCACCGAATCGGCAGAACCGGCAATTATAACAACCGATGCTTCGCCCAACTCTCTACTGGGTGGAGACGAACCCAACGAACAAGAAGAAAAACGAGAAGGCCTGAAAAGTATCATATCTACTATAGCCATCTTGGTTATAGCTCCGCTTATCGCCCTTAGTCTGACTGCTTTTGTCTTCCAATCCTATGAGGTAGATGGGCCCAGTATGGAAACAACATTGCAAAATAAAGATCGTTTAATTGTCTATAAATTACCCCGCACTATTGCCAAGATAACTGGTAACGACTACCTGCCAAAGCGAACTGAAGTTGTCATTTTTAACCGAATGGATTCTTTCGAGTTTGGCAGCACCAAACCACGTCAGCTTATCAAACGAGTTATCGCGCTACCGGGTGAACGAGTCGTCGTTAAAGACGGTTTTGTAACTGTTTTTAACAAAGAGCATCCCGAAGGCTTCCAGCCGGACAAAACCTTTCCCTATGGCAAAGTTATCACCACCACAGCAGGAGAAGTAGACCTAGTCGTGCCCGAAGGCTATGTGTATGTTTGCGGCGACAATCGCCCTCAATCCCTAGATTCCCGTTCATTTGGACCCGTTCCAGTTAAAGATCTGGTTGGTCGGTTATCACTTCGAGTATATCCTTTCAACAAAGGCCAGACATTCTAGTAGCGGATCTGCTTGCTAACCTAATTTTGCTAACAGTGCCATCAAACGCTTTAATTCAGCATCACTCTTAAAGGCAATTTCGAGTTTCCCACCCTTAGCAGTACGTCGCAATGAAACAGGGGCGTTGAGCACACTTGATAACTTCTTGGTTTGCGGTGTAGACGTAGCAACTTTGGCTTTCGCTTTTGCAGTTGTGTCTGCACCTTGGCGCTGTGCGGTTACAAATCTCTCTGCTTGCCGTACCGACCATCCATTTTGGATTATTAACTTAAGTAACTCTTTCTGAATCTTTTCGTCCTTAATTGCCAAAATTGTCCGAGAATGTCCTTCGGATATCTTTTTATCCTTTAGGGCTTGCTTGGCTTCTTCGGGTAGCTGCATTAGCCGTGCGGTATTCTGCACGGTGGTTGCAGCCTTGCCTAATCGCTTACCAATATCGGCATATTCTAGACTAAACTGCTGGTGCAAATACTCTATCGAGGCCGCTTGTTCAAGCGGAGATAAATTAACACGTTGGACATTTTCAACCAATGCTAACTCTAGGCGCTGTAATTGCTTAGTCGAGCGCACCACTGCCGGCACAGTAGCTAACTTGGCTTTTTTTGCAGCACGCCAGCGGCGTTCACCGGCGATAACATAATACTTATCGCCATGCGGTGTCACGACCAACGGCTGCAGTATTCCATGTTCTTTTATCGAAGCTGCCAAACCATTTAATTCGTCTTCGTCGAAAGTCGTACGAGGTTGCTCTGGGTTTGCTAAAAGCGCATCTACCGAAATCTTGGTGATCTTTTCGTCATCTGCGGCCAACAACGAACTATCAAAGTTTTGCGGAATTAACGAATCAAAACCTCTTCCCAATCTATTAGACATGGCTAGCTATCTCCTTTGCAAGTTGTTTATAACTGCGCGCACCTTTAGACCACTTATCGTGTTCAAGGATAGATTTACCAAAACTAGGCGCCTCCGCAAGTCGCACATTCCGGGGTATGATTGTGTTCATAAGCTTAGAACCAAAATGTTTTTTAAGTTCCTGAACAACTTGGTCGGACAAAGATGTTCGACCATCATACATAGTAACGACAATACCTAACAGTTGCAGACTTGGGTTAAGACCTTGGCGGACGCGTTGAATAGTATCGAGCAATTGACCAAGTCCTTCCAACGCATAATATTCCGCCTGAACCGGAATCAGCACATGCCCAGCTGCGGTTAAGGCATTAATACTAAGGAGACCAAGTGATGGCGGACAGTCAATTAATATATAGTCGTACTCCAAAGACTGAATAGCATCCTTTAGCTTAAACTCACGCCTATCTTCATTAGCCAGATCAACTTCGGCGGCAGCCAGGTTTGCATTAGCCGGCAAAACACTTAATCCAGATAACGATGTATATTGTGCGACGTTGCTTGTTTGAGCCGTACCGAACAACACGTCGTAAGTTGTGCTGTCTAGTGATTGTTTTTCCAAACCAAGTCCACTTGTTGCATTGCCTTGCGGATCAAGATCCACAATCAAAACAGTTTTACCTTGCTTTGCTAAATAGGCGGCAATGTTAACTGTAGACGTTGTTTTACCAACGCCTCCCTTCTGGTTCAATACTGCAATAATCTTTCCCATAAACGTTACCACTATTTAACCATACCCTGCCCCTGGGAGCACTACCCTTTTCCTCTTTTCACTCAATAGCCCTATTAAGCTAGTACTATGCAGCTAGTTTCGTCGCTATAAAGAAAGATCGTACTGTTTGCGGTATGCCCTTTCTATCTGCCTTATTTAGGCGATCTTGCCAATAGTAATGCGGCTGCTACGCTGACGATGGCCATGTACTTTACGTACACGCTTCTTGGCCTTATAGCGAATCGCCAAGACCTTGTCGCCAACGATAGTTTCTTCAGCCACAGTTGCAGTAACCTTAACGCCACTCACCTCTGGCGTACCAACGGTAGTCTTTTCGCCATCGATAACCAGTAAAGGAGCAAAGCTAATGTTCTTCTCGTCCCCAAGAAGCTCAACGTCGAGCGTCTGGCCTTCTGATACGAGATACTGCTTACCACCGGTGGCGATAACTGCTTTTTTAGTTGAACTCATTGATTTCCAATCTTTTTCCAATAATTTGAAAAGTTACAAAGTACATAATACCAAATCTTTCCACCCCTGTAAAGGGGCCTAGGCAGACTTCTGTAGACTAACGGTCAACTCCTGGCCTTCCACCTTAACAGGCTGAGTAAAGCTGTGCTTCTGACCAGTGGTCGTTAGACTCTTGGCCAAAGTCTCGTGCTTAATTGCTTCAGCATGGGTCTTAATAGCCTCGCTAAGCTCCTTGTCTTCAGTCTGAAGGTCAAGCTCAATGCGATCGTCCACATCCAGCCC
>CAZKKJ010000024.1:7606-9750 GCA_964553355.1 uncultured Candidatus Saccharibacteria bacterium
CCGTCAGCAATAGCCTCACGGACTCTACTCATGTCATCTATGATGAGTTCGTTCAAGTGGCCAACCTTTGGCCAATCCAGCAGATGCACGGATTCACCACCGGTTAAATTTTGATACAACTCTTCAGCCAAGAACGGCGTAAACGGCGCCAAGACCATACTCAACTGCACAAGTACATAGTGAAGTGTGCGATAAGCGTTGTTCTTGTCTTCGTCACTGTCGCTCTTCCAGAAACGCTTGCGGCTACGGCGGACATACCAGTTGCTGGCGTCATCAATGAACGGCAAAATAGGTTTTAAGGCGTTAGGGATATCGTACACATCCATGTGCTTTTCTACTTCTGCTGTCAATTGGTGTACGCGACTAATAATCCAGCTGTCTAATGGGTGGTTACAGAACTCACTTGGATCCTGGTGTTTACCATCCCACTCCCAGCCATCTACCGAGGCGTACATAGTAAAGAAGTCGTACATATTCCAAACCATACTCAGCTTGCGTGCCACGTCGCTAACATCTTTATCTTGCAAAGAATAGTCGTCGCCGTTAGAAAGTGGGCTTTGCAGCAGTAAATATCTGGCGCTGTCAGCCGAGTACTTGTCCATGAGCTCGTTAGGATCCGTGTAGTTACCATAGCTCTTGCTCATCTTCCGACCATCGTTACCAGCAAGAGTACCGGTAACGATAACGTTTTTAAACGCGTTCTTGCCAAACAGGCCAACGTTTACCGCATGGACATAATAGAACCACGCTCGCACCTGGCTGACGTATTCCACAATGAAGTCGCCCGGGAAATTCTGCTCGAACTTCTCTTTGTTTTCGAACGGATAGTGGAATTGGGCAAAGGGCATACTGCCGCTTTCGAACCAACAATCCATAACTTTATCGATTCGTTTGTAATGGACTCCATCTAGATCAAACTCAATGTCGTCCACCCATGGGCGATGGTAATCCTCGAGCTCTACTCCACTGAGCTCTTTAAGTTCGGCGTAGCTTCCTACAACCTTGATCTGTTCTTTACCACTCTTGTCGGTGCCCTTCCAAACGGGCATTGCAGTTGCCCAGAAACGATCACGGCTGAGGTTCCAGTCCGGTGCGGTCTGGACGGTCTTTTCAAATCGACCATGCTTTATATGCTCCGGAAACCAGGTGATATTTTCGGAATTTTCGATCAGCATCTGTTCTTTCTGACCCTGAATATCCATAAACCAACTAGGATGCGCACGATACATTAGCCGAGTACCACACCGATAACAGTGCGGATAGCTGTGCTTTACATAGTCAATCTTCCAGACCGTTCCCTTGGCGTGCAGGTCTTTAGCGATAGTCTTGTTGATCTCCCAGACATTTTCGCCATTCCAGTCGCCCTCGGTATAGTTACCGCTTTCGTCTATGACATGAACAACAGGGATTCCTTTTTCCTGCGCTAACACAAAGTCTTCTTCGCCATAAGCTGGGGCAATATGGACAATGCCCGAACCAGTTTCGTTTGTTACATAATCTGCAAGTAAAACTTTGTGTGCCCCCTTTCCCCGACCATTAAACAGAGGTTCATATTCTTTGACTCTTTCAACCAGATGCTGTCCTTGTAAATGGTTCATCACGACTTTATGAGGAATCGGTTGATGCTTCTCGTTAGTGAATACTTTACTCACAAGATCTTCTTCGACAATATAGTATCCATCATCAAGCTCAACAACTGCATACATCAATGCTGGGTGAACCGCTAATGCCGTGTTGGCTGGCAAGGTCCATGGAGTGGTTGTCCATGCAAGTAGATATACAGGCTTCTCTGCAATACGTGTCGAACCCATCTTTATACCTATAGATGTCGTGCTCTCGCTTAGTAGGTCTATATCGAATTGACCCTTTACCTTGAACTTTACGTACACGCTTGGGTCGGTAACCTCTTGGTAAGCGCCCGCGTCCATGGTAACTTCGTTTTTGCTGAGTGGAGTTGCATCGCGAGTACAGTACATAAGAACTCGTTCGCCTTCGTAAATCTTGCCCTTATCGTAGAGCTCTTTAAAAGCCCACCAAACGGACTCCATGAAGTCTTTGTCCATGGTCTTATAAGCGCCCTTAAAGTCTACCCAGCGACCAATGCGGTCGATAGTGTCTTCCCACTCGCTTCCGGTTTGGACCAT
>CAZKKJ010000025.1:0-9673 GCA_964553355.1 uncultured Candidatus Saccharibacteria bacterium
ACGATATGTATGGTGTTGACGCCGCAATTTTGATGAACCAAAAAGTATGGCAGGCGAGTGGTCACGTAGACACATTCACTGACCCACTCGTCGAATGCAGTAACTGTAAGGCTCGCTTCCGAGAGGATAAAATCGATACGTCAAAGTGTCCAGCATGCGGTCAGACCGGAACATTTGGCAACGCTCGACAGTTTAACATGATGTTTAAGACAAATGTTGGCCCGGTAGACGACGAAAGCAGTATTAGTTATCTGCGTCCCGAGACAGCGCAAGGTATCTTTACTAATTATAAGAATGTGGTAGATACATTTTACCCTGACGTACCATTTGGTATCGCGCAGCAAGGCAAGGCATTCCGCAACGAGATTAGCCCTCGAGATTTTGTTTTTCGTTCCCGTGAATTCGAGCAGATGGAGGTGGAGTATTTTGTTCGACCCGAAGCTTGGGAGGAATCATTTGATGAATGGCAGAGTGCTATTCGCACGTGGCTTGAAGCGCTTGGTTTACCTGCAGCCAAAGTTCACGAGTTAGAAGTTCCAGCGGAAGATCGTGCTCACTATAGTAAGCGAACAGTTGATTTTGAATATGACTTTCCTCATGGTCGAGACGAAATATTAGGCTTAGCTTATCGTACCGACTTTGATCTAGGTAATATTCAGCGGGTGAGCGGTAAAAACATGGACTACCGTCCTAAAGATGGTGGGGCACCATTTGTGCCTCATGTTATTGAACCGAGTTTTGGTGTTGAGCGTGCGATAATCGCAGTCCTAGACGCGGCCTATACTCAGGATCAAGTGAACGGTGAAGGCCGAACATACCTAAAGCTGCCATACGATTTGGCGCCCGTAAAAATGGCAGTTTCGCCATTACTTAAGAACAAGCCCGAGCTAGTCGAAAAGGCGAGGGAAGTTTATAAGGCAATGAAAGAAAAGTACGGTGCGGTTATGTGGGACGACAATGGCAACATTGGTAAGCGCTACCGCCGTCAGGACGAGATTGGTACGCCCAAATGTGTAACCATCGACTTCGATACTTTAGAGGACGGCACGGTTACCGTTCGTGATCGTGACACAACAGAACAAACACGAGTAAAAATAGAAGACCTGTAGTTTATGCCCACACCTATCGAAGCCCTCGACTCTTTTGAACGTCTTCAGGTTAATGAAGTCGAACGTAATGTAATAACACTTAGAGGCGCACTAATGCTGGGCGTTGAGTATTTCCCAGGCATGGATATTGGCGCAAGTCGAGCAACCTATCGGATTGGGGAATCAGGGGACGACGTGTCCCATTTAGAAATAACACTCAAACCCGGTGAGGCACCGTTACTTAAAGTTATACTTGGTAATCATCGGCATGTTGCAAGGACCGGACCATTTAATAGAATCCTTGTGGCGCCAGGGGCGCAAGACGATGATATAGATGTGTGGACACAGCTTGATGGTGGATTCTGGAAGCCAATAAAAGAATGCAGCGATCGTTCGTGGTATCCCCAAGCAATGGGAGGCCTCTTGCTGGATAAGGCTCGCAAATTTAGAACAGAAGCCACAATATAATCTGTTATCATAAGTGCAATGAAAACAGTTATTAAAAAGGATGTCAGTCTGCCGTTCGACGCCCAGATAGCAGAAGAACTAGCCAAAGAATTTGGCACTCCGCTGCATGTGTACGACGAGCAAGGTATACGAAATCAGGCCCATAAACTCAATAAGGCTTTTGCATGGGCAAAGGGTTATAAGAACTTTTTTGCCGTAAAGGCCACGCCAACTCCCGCCATCCTTAAAGTCTTGCACCAAGAAGGCATGGGCTTTGATTGTTCGTCAAGAACAGAGCTGCTGATGATGCAAAAATTGGGTGTTCATGGTTCAGACATCTTTTACACAAGTAACAATACCCCCAAAGAAGACTTTGAGTTGGCGATCAAATTGGGCGCAACCGTTAATATTGATGACTTCTCCCAAGTAGCGACATTCATGGAGGCACTCGGTGCGGCTCCATTGGAGCGAGTTGCAGCTCGGTTTAACCCTGGTAACCGTAAAGCTGGAAATGCAATAATTGGCCAGCCCAGCGAAGCTAAATTTGGTATGTCGGTAGACGCGCTTATTCAGACCTTTAGCTACTTAAAGCAGCGTAATATTAGTCGATTCGGTTTGCATGCCATGGTGGCTTCTAATGAGCTCGACCCAAGATATTTCGAAGATACGGCTAGGCTTATTCTGGACACCATGGCGGAAATTGAACAGCACGCCGGAGTTACCTTTGAGTTCGTCAACCTTGGTGGGGGTTTTGGGGTTAATTACAAAACTAACCAATCTGAGTTTGATCTGAGCGTGGCCAGCGAGTTGATACAGCTTGCATTCGAAAAGGCAGGGCGAAAAGATCTACAAATATTCACCGAAAATGGCCGCTATGTTACCGGTCCCCATGGCTACTTATTGACCAGAGCTCGATACGTTATGAGCAAGTACAAAGCCTACATTGGTGTTGATGCCTCTATGCAAAACCTAATGCGCCCAGGAATGTACGGTGCCTACCACCATATAAGTGTGCTCGGAAAAGAACATCAACAAGCTACCAGAACATATGATGTAGTAGGCTCTTTATGCGAGAACAACGATAAATTTGCTGTAGACCGGCATTTGCCGTGGGTCGAGCCAGGTGATCTGTTGGTGGTCCATGATGCTGGAGCGCATGGCCATTCTATGGGCTTTAACTACAATGGCATGCTGCGCAGTGCAGAGGTGCTTATAAAAGACGGAAAGGGAACTCTCATCCGCAAGGCAGAAACGCCCGAAGATTACTTTAGAAACATGGTCTGGCCTGCATGATTGTTTACTACACAGATGGTAGCTGTAGTCCCAACCCGGGCCCGGGTGGTTTTTCGGTAATAAAAGGTACCAAACCAGCGGTACTTGGTTCTGCTCCCCAGTCGACGAACATTCGCATGGAAGGTTGTGCAATAATTGCGGCCTTAAATGATGCGGCCGGACAGCCATGTCAGATTTATACCGACAGTGAGTTTTGGATTAATGTTATAACCAAGTGGGCGCCGGGCTGGCAGCGAAACGGTTGGAAAAAGAAGGGCGGCGAGATTAAGAACCTAGATCTCGTGCAAGAGGTTCTGCCGTTGTATACGGCGAGCCAAGCAGAATTAGTGTGGGTACGTGGACACAATAATGATCCTGGCAACGAGCTGGCAGACGAGTGGGCAAATCGAGCTCGCGCAGGCGAAACGTTGTAAGCAACGACGCTCACGAGCTATTAATTTTACAGCATCTTTTTTGCACATGCTTGGCTAGTTTGCGCTAGAATAGTTCAGTACACTACAAACCAACAGGGGTAACAATGAACGAAGAAGCCGCAGGCGCCTTGGCCGACAAGAAAGCCGATGATATAAACAATTCTGAACGTCCAGATATATTCTTATGGGCTAACAACCTTGTGCCTATTAAGGAAGAGCTCGATATTGACCTGTTTTTATTTAACAAAAATTATGTTGTCTACCGTACAAAAGTGAGTAAAGATTTGGTTCGGTCTTACCAGCCATTACTCATCGACGGACTCCTCGAGCATGTCCTTCAAGGTGCAGCAGAAGGCCTGGTAGTTCGCGAGTTTGAGGAAGGTGAGTCCGAAGAAAACGTTTTGCAACGTGTAGAACTTAGTAAAGTTCAGAAAGCTAACGAACTACTCAACTGGCTCAAGACTCAAGAAAACGAAATCGAAATCTTTAACGAAGAAGAGCATGACCTGCGGCGCATGAAGGGCATATTAGTTCGCTGTAAGCACAAAGATCTGCCTAAGCCGTTTTACGTCGTTAAGTTGTTGTCGGCCAGTATGGTTATGAAGGGCAATACAAGTTGGATGCTACGCGACGGAAAGTTTGTGCCATTCGACGCCGAGGGTAGCTTGCGGATACCGAGTGATAATCAGCTACTTATATTAGGCGACGATATCTATGCCTTTAGCCAAACCCGCCTCGAACAGTTGTTTGGCTACAACGCTAAAAAGTACGGCGTAGCATTAAAGAAGATGCAAGAGATTCAGGCCAACTTTACCTTTAACTTCGACACTGGATTGTCCTGGGAAAATCTAGTTGAAGGTCAAAAGACACTAATAAACAAACTTCAAAAGCTCGAAACGGAAGGCGTAACCCAAGAAGATCTTATGGACCATGCCGAGCAAATGGGTCTCGACCTAATGACCGACTCTGACGGGGCGGTCATTATCATGAGCGTCAAAGATCTTAATAAGTTTATTAATCTTCTGAACGAAGACTACATAGAATCACCAATTACCGGCCGACGTTATGAGATCAAGAGCAAGAAGCCCCTGCGTATTAAATCTGATGCTGACGACCAATAGGGCAGTCACATACCCAAGAGTGGTATCATATACCTAATGAAGCTAAAAAAATCCGGTAAGCCTGGCAACTACGCCTTTATCGATAACCAAAACCTCAATCTGGGAATTCAGAAGCTCGGTTGGAAGATGGACTGGCGTAAGTTTCGCAAGTTTCTAAAAGACAAGTACGACGTTACCGAAGCATTTATGTTCATTGGTCATATGCCCGAGCACGAGGATATGTACCTGCAGCTTCATGACGCTGGCTATTTAATTGTTCTTAAGCCAACGTTCGACATGAGCCGACCCCAGAAGCCCGAAGATCCTAACGAAAAGCCAGAAGATAAAAAACCAGTAAAGGGTAATGTAGATGCCGAGCTGGTGCTCTGGGCTGTTAAGGAAATGAAGAACTATAACAAAGCAGTTATCGTTAGTGGCGACGGCGACTTTTATAGCTTGGTCGAATACTTAGAGCAGCAAGGGAAGCTACTAAAACTTTTAGCACCTAATTACCACTATTCTAATTTATATAACAAATACGAAGAGCATATCGATCGCCTGGACAAGCAGCGTCGAGCCTTGGCGTATGGGGCGGCAAAAAAACCGAGCAGCAAGTCTACAAAAGAAACAAAGACCCCAAAAACTACAGCGAAGCAAGTCTAGACAAAGCGGTTTTGGTGGGTGCATACTTAAACTTATAACATAAGGAGTTAGCAGTGAGTGTCGAAATCAATTATCTAGCAGTTTTTCTAGCTATGGTTAGCAGCATGGTGGTCGGTGCTATTTGGTATGCCAAGCAGGTGTTTGGAACCACTTGGGCGAAACTGGTAAAGCTATCTGATAAAGATATGGTGGCCGGTGCGCCCAAGGCCATGGGTATAACCGTTGTTGTCTCGCTAATCACGGCCTATGTACTTGCTCATGTAACATTCTTGGCCAATGATTTTTATGGCAACTCGTTCTTGCAAGACGCTCTGACTACAGCGTTTTGGTTGTGGCTGGGTCTTACAGCTGCACGTATTATTACGCACGATGTATTTGAGCAGCGCAAAACAAAGTTGACTGTTATGGCAGTCAGCCACGAGCTTATTACCTTAATGGTAATGGCTTTGATTATTGGTCTGATGAAGCCCTAATACATACGTGTTAGAAATTACACCCACAGCTCTAGGGTTGTGGGTGTAAGATTTTGCAGTAAAATCACCGAAAGGAAAACAATGTCCAAAGCAGCCGACTATAGCGACCTCAAGGCACTTTTTATAAATTGCACACTCACTAAATCTCCCGAACCGAGCCACACCGGGTATTTGATTGAGATCAGTGAAAACATTATGAAGAAGCAAAGAGTTCAGACTAAGGTCATCCGAGCGGTGGATCACGACATCGCCTCTGGAGTGTATCCGGACATGACAAAAAAGGGCTGGGAAACAGACGAATGGCCAGAGCTTTTTAAAGAAGTTATGGCAGCCGATATCTTGGTGATTGCCGGACCTATTTGGTTGGGTGACAATAGTAGCGAAACAAAAAAGATCATTGAACGGTTGTACGCTAACTCGGGCGATCTGAATGACAAAGGGCAGTGGATCTACTATGGCAAAACCGGTGGCTGTTTGATTACAGGAAACGAAGACGGCGTTAAGCACTGCGCGATGAACATTTTGTATAGCCTGCAACACATCGGCTACAGCATTCCGCCGCAAGCTGATGCTGGCTGGATTGGCGAAGTTGGCCCAGGACCAAGCTACGGAGATAAAGCCGATGATGGAAGCCGGGTGGGCGCAGACAACGACTTTACCAACCGTAATACCGCCTTCATGACGTGGAACCTGCTGCACCAAGCACGCATGCTCAAAGACGCCGGCGGTTTTCCGGCCCACGGCAACCAACGCAAGCAATGGGACGCTGGCGCCCACTTTGACTTCGAAAACCCCGAATACCGCTAATCAATAATCAAGCAGTGCTAAAGTCTGGGCGTTTGATCCTGAATCTTAGCCAAGATCCAGAAGGATGGGGAGTCTCTATACATTCAATTGGTACGCTACAGCCAGGTTTTCCTACCTGCCTTCGTAATCTGTCGACCGTAACTTTTTCGCCCAAATATTGAGTAACTTGGGCGGCGGATAGCGCGGTCCCTGGGCTGAACTGATCGAACATCACTCCAAGTCGATCATTGAATGTAATGGGTTCCGGCCTCATGGCGTTCCCGCACGAGATCACACCACGGCGGTATAGCCCTATTGTTGTGTGCGCTCGCTCTTTTGCAAGTAAGTAGTCAATTTGATCTAGTCCGGTTTCGATTGTAGCTTGGTCGGGTGATACGTAAGCGCCAAGACAGCGTATTAGTGTTGTTGCTGCTGGCCGAAGACTGTTGGTTAGTCGCCAGTCATACTTTACAGCCTTTGTTTGCATGCGTTGTTTTTGAACGATACCAGCGCTAGCTAGCTTACCAAGGATATCAAGAGCATTGCGATACTCCAACCTAGAATCACCCTCGCAGAACTGGGCTCCCATCAGTGATCGATCGCGAGGCAGCAATAAACTAATGATGTGCATGCGATGCAGCTGGGGGCTTGCTAGTTTTGATCTTAGTGTCTCTTCTCTAACCAAGCGATTTCCAACCCATGGTCGAATTCTTTGCTTGTGCTTGAGTGAGAAATTAGTCAGCAAGGTGCCGCCAAGCGCAAGTGCGATCATTCCACGATGCTTTAGGTGAACAGTACCACTAGATGGGTCAAAGTCGACGAATTCACTAGGCAATACTTTGACATCACGCTGAAAGTTGGCTAGCTGTATCTGGTCGGCGTTACAGCCAGAGATGGTAAGAAGTCTCTGGTGGGCCGCTTCAATAGTTGGATCGGCGTCATCACCCCCACGCAAGGCGGCCAACTTAAAAATATGAGCTTCAGAAGTCAAAACCGTTAGAAGACCAGCCGCGGATTCTCCGGATCCATAGGCTTCTAGGCTGGGTTTAGCTTGTCTTGGCTCTGTGGGCACTTGTTCGAAATGGAAGGTTTCATTAATCTGTCTCAACTGCGCCCGGCTAAAATGCATAGAGGAGAATATACACCCACAGGTGTTTCAGGTAAAGTAGGAGTATGACAAAAAGGATTTTTCCAAAGGGCTTTTTTTGGGGGGCAAGCACTGCCAGCCACCAAGTAGAGGGCGGCACCATAAACCAATGGAGCGAGTGGGAGCTGGCGCACGCCAGCGAACTTGCACGGACGGCTAAGAGTCAATTGCAACATGTGGTGCCCGATTGGGAAGCAGTACAAAAGCAAGCCCAAGACCCAGCCAACTATGTGTCAGGCAAGGGGATCGATCATTATAAGCGTTACGAAGAAGACTTTGATATTGCTAAAAAACTTAACTTGAACGCTTTTCGATTTAGTATCGAGTGGTCGCGCATCGAGCCCGAAGAGGGAGTGTGGGACGAGGACGAGATAGAGCATTACCGAGAATATATTCGCCAGCTCCGCAAAAGAGGACTGGAACCGTTCCTGAATATTTGGCACTGGACTATGCCCACTTGGTTTATCGCCAGGGGCGAATTTAAAAAAGCCAGCAACTTAAAGTATTGGCGGCGGTTTGTGGATAAGTTGGCTGGCGAATACGCGGCCGACTTGCAATACATCATTACCCTTAACGAGCCCAACAATTACGCTACCTTGGGATACGTAATTGGGGAATGGGTGCCCCAAGAAAAGAACTTGTTTAACTTTGCGAGGGTCTACTATAACTTAGTGCGGGCTCATCGCCAGGCTTACAAGATTATTCGTAAACACAGCCCGACGATTCAGATCGGTGCAGCTCCAGCCATGGCTAATATTCAGTCTAAACGTCCGAATAACCCGCTCGATATGATCGCCACCTGGATTATGCGCTATGCCTGGAATTGGTGGTTTGTAAATCGCATCCGTCGAAAGATGGATTTTGTGGGTGTAAACTATTATTTCTCTGATTACTACAAGGCTGGTAAGCCAGACAATCCAGATGCTCCCAAGAGTGACCTGGGATGGTATATGGAACCCGAAGGACTGCATCCACTATTAGTACGAACGTGGGCTCACTACAAAAAACCCATCTTTGTAACCGAGAACGGGGTGGCTGATGGTAGCGATCAATATCGCCAGTGGTGGTTAGAGGAGACAACCGTCGCAATGGAGCGTGCTCTAAGCGAAGGAGTAGATTTACGGGGATACTTTCACTGGAGTCTGCTTGATAACTTTGAATGGAAATACGGATGGTGGCCACAATTTGGTTTGGTGGCAGTCGATCGTAAGCACGGCATGAAGCGAACAGTTAAGCCGAGTGCCAAATGGTATGCAGCTAAGATTAAGAGTCTAGAGGGCGGGGAATCGCCCACTCGCAATATTTAAGCACTAGCGCCAAGACCTAAGACTTATCCACCATATGTTGTGTGGATAAGTCTTTTTTAATGAACCTGTGGATAACTTGCGCGCAATCTATACTATTTTGACCATAAAATGCTTGCCGTGGGTAATCGTGGGTAGTATGCTCTTGGTAGTGGGTAATCGTGGGTAAGCCAAATAAATCAAAAGGCGGACTCTCGCGATAAACCGCGGCACTTCAAAAACAAAAACAATCAAACAATACATTAGGGAAGGTGAGATGGCCCAGGTCGACTATTTCGAACGTAAACTTGATGACAAGCGCAGGTTAACCATACCTGTTGAGCTTCGTGATGAGTTTGCGAGCGGAGTAGTAGTTACCAAAGGCTTCTCCAAATACCTTCACATGTACCCCAAAAGCGTTTGGGACGAGCAAGTAGAGCCTCAACTGCAAGGAAGTATCCTTGATGAAAAAGTTGCAGATCTAAACGTTCAGTTCCGAACAGGCAAGAGCGAGAGTCCTCTGGACCAAAAACAGGGACGTATCAGCATTGAGCCAACGTTATTGGAGTATGCCGGTATCGACAAGGCCGTTACGGCTGTGCGTGCAGGAAAGTATTGGCGATTGTTAGCCGCATAAGCGAACCCCGTTCTTTAACAATTAGAGTTTCAAGCCACCTATTCGGCAGTCAACAAGTGGATGAAGGCACCACTATAATAACCTTTGTACTTTACTCAAAAAAAACACCTCCCAAAACTCCACCTCACACATAAGTCTCTCAAACTTAGTTAAAAGCAGAAGGAGCGTTTTGTAGCGCAAGCTACACCGAACTACTCCCTATAAAGTCTTCAACACACAAAAACAAAAACACCAAAAAAACAAAAAGTTAACTGCTGATTAGGTGATCTTGAAAAACCTGGTAGAATATATCTACTGGACCAAAACAAAAACACCAAAACAAAAATGACGGAACAGTCGAACC
>CAZKKJ010000026.1:0-9633 GCA_964553355.1 uncultured Candidatus Saccharibacteria bacterium
CATCGCAAACTACGCTTTGCTCCACTAACAAACTTTGTAAGGCCTGCTGACAAACTTCATTTCCCGCCTCTCTCATAATCCCTTTAAAAGAGGTTTCTCCATCTGAAAACGCGTTAGTTTTCGCAGCTGAATTAGAAATGTAGCTAGCACCCAATGCCTCAGCGATTGTTGGCATGATTTCATGATCTAGCCCAGCGGGGAGACCAGAACCGAGTATTACGTAACGATCGCCTGGGCCAAGTGGTGGTTTTTCTATTCTAGACATGATAACTATGACGCCTCCGGGTCCTTTACGTTTTTCCAGACTTTTCGCAAACCAAAGCCCTGCTGAATGAATCCGCGCTTCTCGATACCGACACTCTTTGTGAATAAGTGAGTGGTTGGCCTTAAGGTTCTTTGGTCAAAAGCCGGAGATGGTGTCTGACGAACAAAGATATGCATATCACCCGAAACAAAATCACGACCATGGGTAAGAAATGGTGCTTCGCTGTAATATTCAAATGGTTCAGGCTGCTGGGGGGCTAATATTGCATTGGCAGCCTCAACTCGTCCTCCTCCAAATGGAGTTAGATGAACCCCGTATACCATTCCTCCAGCACCAGCTGTATGTGCATCGTTATGTGCAACGGCATCATCTGTATATGCCACATTCAAAGCTGGTGAGTAAGCTTCTGGATAAAACTGAAGCTGTGACCCTGCCGAGAAGCTCACTGTTAAAGGTAAAACACGAGAGCCGGCCAAATAAATAAATGCCCTTTTCGCTAACCTACGAAAGTCTTCTGCTCGCCCAGCAGTCAACGGCCTTGCCTCTGTGCGATCAGCTAACCTTGCCAGGCCACCCATATCAGCAAAGTGCACGGCAACCATGGGAACTTCCGCTCCTAAAGCAGCAAATTGTTCCCGGGCAAATTCTTGTTCGGCACGATTTTCCACGTCAAAACATGGAATAGGCAATTGAGCTGTTTTCATCATTAAACATACTCTAACACTTTACATACATCTGGTCAATTTTGGTCGCGCGGCTCACATCATATTTGATAGCCCAGAATCATTGGCAAACCAGGTTAAAGAAATCACAAGCTAAACCCTAAACAACAAAAAAGCATTACCATACGAGGATAATGCTTTTGTGGTGGAGCTGGTGGGTACTGCCCCCACGTCCGTCAGTTAACGCACTCAATGACTACAGGCTTAGTTTGTCTTAATGTTTCTTTGGCCAAGTGGCTGTAGACAAACAAAATACTACGAGGCCGCAGTCCTTAGGCTTAGCCATACTTGAGGACAATCAAGGATGGAGCAACCAGAAGTATATAGCGCTTGTAACTCTATCTGGTGTCGAGTGTAAAGCGGCATCCTAATTAAATTAGGCTGCTAGTGCGAATTCGCGAGCACCAAATAGACGAGCTAAAAAGTTTTCGTCGCTTTCGCTAGAATTAGTTGTTGCAACTATTCTTTTGATCCGGCTAACGTGCAGATCAATCCGGCCTGCCATGTGAGTTTGTTAAGGTCCAACGTCGAGCTTAAATTCAGCCCCAAGGACCTTATTATACCATCTTGTTACTGCTTATGTCTACCGGCAGCGGTCAATCGCGGCAACATTATCGGGCGGAGTTAGAATAAACTCGCACATCAAACGAAATTCTTCGGTACTAAGTGGCATAAGTGCGCCAATGTCACGGAGTTTTGGTGGCTTAAATTCGGGCCTACCGTCAACATCATATACGTGTTCATTGAGTACTAACTCCTTGAATCGCTCAATTAACACATCGCCATTAATAGTGTCATCAACTAGGCTCATAGCGATTATGCCGGCGCGAGCGCAAAATCTTTCTGGGCGAACGGCCGTCTCGTATGTCTCCCTGGCTTGATGAGTGTATTCTATTTTAGGACTGTCTGGGCTTAGTTCGCGTAATTCGCGAACTTCTATCTCTTCAGCAAGTTTAGTATAGAACCTTGTGCCCTCGGCATCGTTTGGTAATGCCGGTAGAGAAGCGGTAGTAAAAGCTCTGTCATAAAGTTTAAATACCTGGCGCGCAGACAGCCTGCCTAACTCGAAAGCGCCTGCTAATCGTAGAGCAATTTTATGCGCACGTGTTCTTTCAACTCGAAATAACGAACGACCATTAAAACTCTCCACAAACACCTGTAACATTCTCCCGTCAATGGCAATACAATCGTCCGAGAAAAATCGGCTATTGATAATTGGGCCCCGATCTTCCTCCGTAGGAGTATCTGCCAGAACTGCTAGTGGTCTATCTACGATGCTAAGCACGCTTGCACTCCCGACCTCAGCTGCGATTGTCAGAGCATCAACAGAATCAATACCCATATTACTTTGGAGCATTTCTTGGATATCGAATTCTGGAGCCAATGCACGAATGCTATGGAGGAGTTCCACTCCATTCCGGCCAAGAAGATTATGTGACATAATAGTATATTATATCACCTTTTTGTACTTTACTCTAGTGGGCCACTCCTTCGACGCTAACCGGCTCAGAAGAAAGTCGACTTGGTTTGAACATAATTCTAAAGATGAGGGCTGCAGCCAAAACAGTGATACCACCGACAAGCACTGGCGCACTAACGCTCAGGCTAGCCGCGATGTAGCCACTAAGTACACTCGGTAATGCATCGCCAAAGGCTTGGACACTACTGTTAATACCGAGTACTTCACCCTGAATGTCCTTGCTTGCCGAAGCACTGATGAGCGCAATACTGTTAGCAAAGACTTGTCCAACAGCGATGGCCATAATAGGAGTAACCATTAATAGCTGCGTAGTGTTAGTTGGGACTAGGAACAATAGGATAGCGATACCACCGAACACAAGCCCCCACTGCAAAGTCTGCCAGTTCTTGAAGCGCTTGCTAATAAATGGAGTTAGAAAGCCTTGGGCCAGTGCCATACAGACACCAAAGAAGGCAAAGAAGTCGCCGATGTTGCTTTGGTTGTATCCAAGCTTACGCTCGAGCAACACCTGGAAAAAGCCACGGAAGAAGCCAAAGCCAGTAAAGAACAGTAGCATTGGGATCAGGATGTGACGAAGTGTTGGATGTGTTACAGCTTTAAACAGGTTATGGAACGATTTGTTCCAGTTGATCTTAAGGTTCTTAGCAATGTTTGTTTGAGTATTTGGCAGACGGGTTAGGATAAGGACTACATTGAGCGTACTAAGTGCAGTAGCGATCCAGAACGGTGTAGTCAAGCTAAACCAGCTTGGGGTAGTACCAAGTTGTAAGCTACCAATGTTAATAAACGGAATACCAGGGGTCGCAAGCTTACCACTAATGTACGGCGCCAGGGCAAACCCAAGGCCGAACATCATCCCCACTAAACCAAAGTTACGGGTTCTATTTTGCGGCGTACTAACATCTGCCACAACCGCTTGTGCTACAGGCAAGTTGCCCCCGGTAAAGCCGTCGAGGATACGACCGGCAAACATGATACCCAGGTTCTTTTCGTAAATACCGTAGGCGAAGATAGCGTAGCCAAGGGCCGTACCGGCAACCGAAATGGCCAAGACTTTTTTGCGCCCGAACTTGTCGGATAGCTGACCAAGGATTGGTGAGGCAATAAACTGAGCAATGGCAAAACTAGCCAACAACCAGCCCAGCATGATAAAGGCTGACTTGTCACTCCACCACGGACCAACCACGCTGGCTGGGTTGTGGGGGTTAACGAGTACTGGAAGTAGCGGGATGAGGATACCCAGACCCATAACGTCCAGGAAGACGGTCATCAGAACTGCCGGTAAAGCCTTAGAGGCCAGAGCTTCTTTGTCTGATTTATTGCTTGTATTAGAGGCAGCTTTTACCGCAGTTTTCTTGGCCATTGATTCTCCTTGGTTTCTATTGTTGGTTTGGACTTAAGCGCCGGTGGTTACCTGATGGCAAGCACCGGGTCGATCCGAATCGCAGGTTTGGGCGTGCATCAGAGTTAAACTCTCGGTGAGTGCCACCATCTGCTTTTCGTTGAGTGCTTGGAACACGGGAGCATGGTAGTTGTTGAGTACTTCCATAGCTTCGGTGGTAAAGCGCTCACCCTTTGGCGTTAAGGTTGTAATGTGTTCCCTACGATTGGCAGGATTACGAGTAGTCTGCAGTAGTCCCTGGTCCAGAAGTAGCTTGATCTGCCGGCTAATGCTCGCCTCGGTCTGACCGAGTTTTTCGGCGATCTGCTTTTGCTGAAGATGAGGAGTCCACTGGAGGATCATCATAATCTTGAACTGGCTGAACCCAATTCCGAGGCGTTCTTGAAGCACTTGGTCGGATTGTCGACCAAGCACGAATGCCAGGTGATTAAGTAGGTAGCCAATGTTATTTGTAGGGCGCATATCGTGTCCTTACACCCAGAATATTCCTGGATACTTAACATGTCAAGCGTTAACATACTAATTATGCTTAGCTGGTGGGTACGGGTAGATTATTTGGCCCAGTGTAGTCTTGAATGGTCTTGAGCTGACGCTGAGGGTAGCCTCCGCCTGGGGCCATAACTCCATTAGAACAGTTAAGCTGCTGGTTAATGCAGCCTTTTATCCACTGCTCTTGCACGGCGTCTACCCATCCGCCGTACCAGTCGGCGTGTAGGCTAAAGCCATCGGGCGTGCCGGCCATGGCGTCGGAAGATAACTTCCACTGAGAATAGTTAAGGTCCCCGGGCCATGACACGTGGTAACTGACTTGCGGCATCATGTACGGATGTGACGACGGACAACCACTGCCCGAGTAGTACGCCAGGTGACTCTTATGGTTGGCCGAATCAAGCACTGGTTTGCCGCTGCCATCTACCTGCACACAGGCCGGGAAGAAGATCAGCGCTTGCAGATGGATATCAAAGGTGTCGGCCGCGTTATACGAACTTGGATCTTTTTGCTTGGTATACGAGTTAACGGCGTTCTCGCGGGTGTTGGGTGGGCAGTTATCAGGGATGGTGTTGCCAATGTAGGTGTAATTAAGGCTACCGGTGTAACAGGCCCAGATTATGCCGTTAACATGCTGCACTGAGGTGTCGGTGTTGCCGGTAGCGCTGCCAGCGATCATCTTTAAGCCTTGAGGCATCTTTTTGGTTTGGGCAGCCGCGTTTTGGGCGGTCTTGTAGTACATCAGAATGGTTTTAGGAATGACTACTTTGTTACTACCATCCAGCACGGCCGGCATCCAGTAGCCGGTACGGTTGGCCTCAAACCCGGCACACGATCCCCCGCCCCGAGTCATAATATTGGCATCGGTAGTGTTGGCGTCCATCTGGGTATTGCCCCAGAACATATGTAGGTGAGCCTTGCCCGGTTGACCAGGGTAGACAATGGGGTCGTCGTAGTTAAAGTGCGAATACTGGCAAAAGAAGCGAAACTGCCCCTGGGAGTTATGCGTTTGGTAGCCGCCACCCGTTCCTGGCTCAAAATTGCCTCGCACGTTGTTTACCAAGTTCTGAGTAACCTCGTTTTCGGAGGCACCTTCGTACTGGCGGTACCGACTACCGAGTGTAGAGTTGCGCAAGAATGTTCCCAGGTCGGTGCCCATGACCATTTCTTTACCAAAATGCAGCGCATAGCCGCCCGATGCCCGACTGTCGTCATGGATATGTGCGTTACTATCCATTGCCCCTACTTCACCCTCAATAGCTTTGGTGGGAGTGGCCGCCTGGCTGATGATATACAACACAGTTCCCGCAGCTATGACCACCAGCAGATTGACCATATACAGCACAAACTGTTTATGCTTAGTTAATTTGTGGAGGCGTTTTTTGAGCGCAGCAAACTTCATAATATTACCAACAGTATAGCGTTATTCTAGCCAAAAGCATTATAGATGTCTTATTGAGCTGATGCACAGCCGCTACTGGACAGATTGCCCGTAAACTTACCAAGGTTGTGGTTTTGGTGAGACAAATCCCAAAAGCGCTTGCCAGCTGGCGACAGCTTGGTAGCTGCGTTGGCACTAGTAACCGTCCAGGGCGAAGACTTGTCTTTAGTTAACGAGTAAACTATTCCCTGGTTAGAGTCGCCGGTAGCAATCCACCAGATCAGGCCGTAGCCGCTGGACGGCCCATAGCTCATCACTGCATTAGCACCAATGCGGTTTTGGTCGGGGTTACCTGCCACACCGGGTACCGTTGGATCGGTGGCCCGGAGCGGACTGCCATCGTCCTTGAGTGGATCACCAAACTCTCCTACTACCATTGGTAGGTTCTTAGCTACAAGCTTATTGATGTATTGCTGATGAGTAAGATCACTGCCATAACCGTTAATAAAGCCGTAGGCGTGCCAATCGTACAGTACGTTACACTTTCCGGCCCCAAAGTCGGCCGCCATGTTAGTATCGGCTAGCGCTTCTATCTGGTTGCCCAATCCCGCCAGATCGGCCACGTACATCATGTCCGGCGCTTTGGCTCGGACATCGTTATATAGGCTCTGGTTGAGTGCCGACCAAGCACCCTGGCTAGAGGTAGGTTCGTTAAAAGGATTCATCCAGACATAGGGGTTGTCTTTGTAGCGTTCGGCAATGGTCTTGATCATTGGCAAAGAGGTCTGAATCTGAGAGCTATTGTAAGTGTAGTCACTGCCTACCGTAACCCGGCAAGTGACCATGACCACTAGCTTCTTGGCGGTGTATTCATTAACTAATTGATCCAGCCCGGCTAGAGTTTCGGCCGCACTCGGATTACTAGTTGGAGCGCAGTTAATATTTGGCCGGATAGTATTCCACCCCCAGGCCATAACCTCATCACTCCTGTCATTGGCGGTTCCGAAGTAATTGAAGAGATAGTTATTCTCTAGGTACGGAGCCTGGCGCATCCCCACATTCGCCCCCATGGGTAAAAAGATGTTGCCGTCGGGATCAACAATGTGCTTACCAACCACATAGAACTTTCCAGGAGCACCAGGGCTCGGCGCAGCAAAGCGCACCGCTTGCCCGCCTGAAGCACCGGTGTTACTGACTGCAAGATTAGCACCATCGCCAGACTCTGCCTGAAGGCTAAAAGTTTGCGTTGCCGCTTGTGTGATAAGGAGCAATGCTATACCTGCAACGACCGTTGCTACCAACACCGCGCCAAGTCGCCACTGATCACGGTATTGCTTGATGTTCTTTTTGATCTTTTTCATATTAGTGCATAGTGCTTTAGCTTAAGTATAACACCGACGACACGCTAAACTTGCTGGTATATCTGGTGCCACTCTTGCAAAGATAGTTCCTGCGGCCGGGCATTTGGGTCCACTCCGGCAGCTTGGAGCAATGTAGTTACCTCGTCCTTGCTAATTCTTAGCCCTGCGCTCAAGCTGCTACGCAGCTTTTTGCGTCGCTGCGAGAACCCAGCCTTAACCACTTGAAAGAACTTCTTTTCATCCAGATCATTAAATAGTGGCTCCGCTCGGCGAGTGAGCACGATGATCTGCGAGTCGACTTTTGGTGGCGGCGTAAATAAAGCTGCCGGAACTACTTCGGCTAATTTTGCTTGATAGTATAGTTGTACACTCACACTGAGCAACGACATCTGGCCAGGCTGTGCGGCCACGCGCTCGGCCACTTCTTTTTGTACAAGCAGGGTAATAACCAACGGTGGGTTAGGAGCTTCAGACAACACACGCAGCAAGTTACTGGTCAGGTAATATGGAATGTTCGCCACCACTTTATATCCCGCAGGCATCTGACTGTAGTCAAAAGTTAGGCAGTCTGCTTCGTAAACCTCTAGGTTATCAGCCGGCACACGTTTGCCGAGTTGCACGGCTAGATCATGGTCATACTCTAGTGCGGTTACTTGCTTGGCATTATCTACCAAGAATGTTGTAAGCGTCCCCAGCCCCGGACCTATCTCTAGCACCACGTCATCACCATCAAGCTGCGCGGCATCACACATAGCCCGCAGACTATCTTCGTCGTGCAGCCAGTGCTGCCCTAGCG
Source organism: uncultured Candidatus Saccharibacteria bacterium (assembly GCA_964553355.1). Taxonomy (GTDB): domain Bacteria; phylum Patescibacteriota; class Saccharimonadia; order Saccharimonadales; family AWTP1-31; genus CAZKKJ01. The sequence continues at coordinate 7,897 of CAZKKJ010000026.1, forward strand.
CTTTCTTTGGTATCGCTTCTGTCATTTGTATCAGTTTATCAGGATTATATGGTTAATTATTGTTTTTGTGCGAATTTACTTCGTCAAAAACAATGCAGTTTGAGGGGAGACTAATAGGAGGGGAAATCATCCCCTCCTATATACCGAGCGAGTGAAACGAGCAAGGGTCACCACCAGTGATTGACTACCCAGAAGTTGTAAGCACCCGTCCAACTGCCATAACGACGTTTGGCATAGTCGGTGCACCAGCGTAGCTGAGTAACAGGGTTTACGGCCCAGTCGGCGCCTGCGCTGGCCATTTTGTACCCAGGAGTCGCCTGACAAAGGCCATAACCCACACCTGCAGAAGTTGGGGCACCATGGTACGCAGGGCACTTACCGTATTCTCCTTGCCACTTGGTTGGGCACCAGCCAGACTCTTTACCAACAATGTAATCTACCGCGTAATATTCAGAGGGAGAGATCCCTACTGCAACTAGCCACTCGGCACGACCACCGGTTAGCAGGACCTTAGTACCTTTGGATATAACTTTACGAACCGGCTCGGCAGCAATTACTTCTTGTAATACTTTACGAGAAGTTTCCACACCATTCTGGGTTTCTACTTCGTACGTCACCACCTTTTTGCCATCGGCTCCAGCCTCTTTGACAACAGTTGCGCCCACTGCCAAGGTTGGGTCGTCCACATTGGCAACCGGTGCCGGGATAACCTCTTCTGCGGTAACGATCTGCTTGCCGACCCGAACGATAAAAATCTGAGTATTGGCCGTAACCGGCGTGTCGATAGTTGGCTGAATAGTGTCACCCGGAATGGTCTTAATGTCTTTTTGCTCTAGTAATTCGCCAACGGTTTTGGCACGTGTCCGCACCGGTATGTTGTTGCCATACAAATTGATGTTAGCCGTTAGTGCTCGATCCACTACCACCTGGTCACCGATAATGGCCTGTTGTTTAGAAATGCTGGCAGGTACTCCAGCGGTAAGGCCATCTTCTGGATATAACGGGATGCCGGCAGACTTTACTACCGTACGAATTTGCTTATGAGCACTGAGCACCGTGGTGACGGTGCCGCCATCAATAATGGTTACCGGACGAGCTTTTTGTACCGTAACCTTAACATTGTCTTCTAGGATAGGTGTGTCTAGTGCTGGCTGAACGATGTCTTTGTCGTTAACCTCTACATCCAAGCGCTTTAAGAGGTCGGCCACTGTTTTTGCGCGAGTTGGAATAGTTTGCTCTTGGCCATCTACCGTAACGGTTACGATTCGGGAGTCACTGGCGCCAACGGTTTTGGCACCAGACAGAATCAGCCCAACAGAGGTGACAAAAAAGAGCACCAAGACGGTTAAAACAGGAATGGCAAAAGGGTGACCGTTAAGTGGGTGCAAGGATTTTTTGGTAATTGTGATTTTAGGAATAGTAAACCGCTTAAGATTCTGGCGGCTGATGTCGGTGTATTTTCGGGAGAGTCGTTTGATTCTACGCATAATTCGGCTGCAAACGGAGAGATATTAGTAAAACCCGACAAACACAGATTACTGTATTTACAAGTGTTGTTGACCCTCCAAAGCCGACTTTATTGTAGCAAAAACTAGAGTTGGATGCCAGCACGCTTGCCTAGGGCGGCCAGCACAACCTTCGAAGTAGTACTCAACCGCAAGCCTTTGAGCTGTTTGCTGTCAGCCCACATGTATCCCAGTAGTTCACCCTTGCGGTGAGTGACGTCCGGCTGGGTTT
>CAZKKJ010000027.1:0-9487 GCA_964553355.1 uncultured Candidatus Saccharibacteria bacterium
CAGCGCTCACAGGCTATCCTCAACAATATTGTGGCAGCTTTTTCTTTGTATGATGCGCCTGGAAAAAACGGCTTTAAATACACGCCCGCTAAAGATATCGAGAGCTTTGTAACTGGGTTTATCTTGCGTTTCTTCCCGCCAGAAAATGATAAAAGTGTTCTAAATGCCGTCGAGCTGGCTACGCTATTCCACTTCCCAGACCAAAAGAACATTCCGACCTCTCAGCTTGAGCGTCAGGCTTCAAAGCAGGTAGATGCTCCTCGTAACATGCCAGATGAGGGTCTATTACTGGGCTACAACCTATTCCGTGGTACCAAAAAACCTATTCGTTTAACGCTCAACGATCGTCAGCGACATATGTATGTTGTTGGGCAGACCGGTACTGGTAAATCTACCTTCCTCGAAAACCTCGCGCTTCAAGACATGATTAACGGTGATGGCTTTGCCTTTGTGGATCCGCACGGTGACACTGCAGAAAAGCTTTTGTCTATGGTCCCCAAAGAACGCGCCGAAGACGTCATTTACTTCTGTCCTGCCGATATGGATTTTCCAATGGGTCTCAACTTGTTCGAGTTTACTTTGCCAGAGCAAAAAGACTTTCTTATTCAAGAAGCTATTAATATCTTGTATAAGCTGTACGATCCTAACCGTCAGGGTATGATTGGGGCTCGTTTTGAGCATATCTTTACCAACTGTGCCCAGTTGCTTATGGCTGACCCAGCAGGTGGAACATTTGTTGATATTCCAAAGTTGCTCATCGACCAAGACTTTATGAAGGCAAAACTTAAGTATTGCACCGACCAGAACGTTTTGGATTTTTGGACTAAGGAGTGGCCAAACTCGCAGCGTTCTAACGAATCCGGAGAAGTAACCAGCTGGGTGGTCAGTAAATTCGGTGCCTTCCTAAGTAACGAAATGATGCGTAACATCATCGGTCAGACCAAGAGCTCCTTTGACTTACGAGAGATCATGGATAACAAGAAGATTTTGCTGGTTAACCTGAGTAAAGGACGTACTGGTGATCTTAACTCTCGCTTGATGGGCATGATCTTTGTGATGAAGTTCCAGGCAGCTGCTATGAGTCGTGCCAATGTTATGGAGCATGAACGCCAAGACTTCTGTCTGTACGTGGATGAGTTCCAGAACTTTTCAACCGACTCCTTTGCAACCATCATGTCAGAGGCTCGAAAGTATCACCTTAACCTGATCGTTGCTAACCAGTTTACGACACAGTTGTCAGATGAGATTCGCGACGCTGTCTTCGGTAACATGGGTACCATTGTCTCGTACCGTATCGGTCAAAACGACGTCGAGGCTATGTCTCGCTACTTCCAGCCCCACTTTGATGGTGATGATCTACTTCGAATTCCTAGCTACAACGCTGTTGTTAGGACACTGGTAGGTGGCGTGCCAACGCAGCCGTTTAGCATGGCTGGCTTGCCGCCGCTTGGGACACCGAACGAAAAACTCGGGAGTGCCCTTAAGCAGCTTTCTGCTGCCAAGTTTGGCCGACCTCGTGCAGAGGTAAGCGCCGAGATTATGGAACGTCTGCGTACCAAAGAACAGCCCAAGGCAGCTGGAAGTAAGCCCGGGGCATTTGGGGCCGGGGCTGCACCAAAGGTTCCTGGCCCAGTTGGTACTGGCTCTTTCCTCGATGAATGGATGGCCAAGAAAGACAGTGCCCCAGCCCGACCAGCTCCAGCCTTTGGGCGGCCAGCTGCTAGCCCTGGCCCTCAGGCTGCACCAGGCGCATTTTCGAACCCTCTGGCGTCCGTTTCGGCACCACAACCAATAAGTACTGCATCTGCGCCTATCGCGCCTTCTGCGCCCCCTCAGAATCCACAGCCTTATAATCCTGTAGTCCCTGCAGCACCCGTAGCGCCTTTGTCGCCGCAAACCGAAGAGACTATCTTCCTAAACGATCGAACAAACCCCAGCTAAAAAGCAGGGGTTTGAACTAGTTTAAATTGACGCTAACCAGACTGGAGTTAGCGAGAGCGCTGAGTGAGTCGCACGATAGCTTCTATGACTGTAGCTATAATGTAGCCGGCTACAAAGAAGGTAAAGAACAAGAATAGGTTGTACTTAAAGCCGTAGTGTTTGGCCATGTAAAACGTTAGGACGCTACCGATAAAGGCACTTAAGCCGCCGCCCAGAAGGCCGTAGGGTCGAGCAATTGTCTTCTCGCTCGCTGCGCTTACAACTTCAACGGGTTTGGCATGTACGAACTTGCTTAGGGCGCGCTGAGGTGCAGGGAGTTTACGGCGGATAGAACGAAGCAAACGATCTCGCGCCATAGCCTGGAGCTCACGAGTAGGTGGCGGCACATGTGCATCGCTGCGTTCGCTACCGGCATCGAACCTGCCCAGATCTTCGGAGCTCTTAGCATAGTGCTCAACAGATTCGCGCGAGGCTTTCAGTTTATCTTGTTGCTCATGTTGAGCTGTCTCATGACTCTTGGCACTGTGGTGTTCTCGCTTCTCGTGTCGTTCGGCAGGGGCCTCTTGTTCAGCCTTGCCTTGTTCGGGTTGAATGTTTAGTTTTTCAGCCATGTCCTAGATACTCCCACTTGTTTCTACATATTCTTCTTTGACCAGCACCAACTCCTTGGCTAGCAAACGGCTGCGAGCGAAGAAGTATCCAACGATTGTCATGGTAATGAAGCCAATAGTTAGGCTGGTGCCCGGACCGGTCTTAGGCAGCGTATTGCTGACTGTCTCGGCAGTTTTAATCGGTGTGTTGGGTAACTTTATTTCTACGTGCGTAGTGCCGTAAACGTTGTGCATTACCATATCACCAGAGCTGCGGTTGGAAGTGTCGTTGACCGGAGTGCTCGGGATAGGATCCTTAACGGTGACGCGGAAGATCTTAGTCACGGATTGCTTGGCTTTTAGAGTGAATTTACCATTCCAGGATAAGGTCTTGTTCTCGTTATTGAATACACCTCCTTGGAGAGTGTTCATGTCCAGCACTGAATATTCCAGTACGTCACCGAGGTCTTCGGGGAAGAGCTCATAATCTTTGTAGTCTACGTCAGTAGTGTTTGTGGTTGTTAGGCTGTATTCAATAACATCACCTGCATTAGCCGTAGTACCATTTGCATCGTCGATCTTTTTGGTGATGTTAGCTGCTTTCTTTGTGCGTACAGCCATAGGCTCCTTATCTTCTGGTCGGACGGGTGCCTTAGTTTTACAGGTTAGGGCCGGCTTATCAGGAACTGATGTCTTAACAGTTACGCTCACGTCGTAGGTCTTTGGCGTGCCAAATTCGTGGTCAATGGTATGGGTAGCGCTTGTTGATGGCTTGGTCTCTTTCTTGCCGTCACCAAAGTCGTAAGTGTAGCTTTCGACGGTAGCGCCGTTCACCAGCTGCGTATTAGTGGTGAAAGTATAGGTCTTGTGCTTCTTGTCTTCGGTCTTCTCGACGCCAATGAGTGATTCACAGATGGCATCGGGAATTTTTACTTCTTCACAAGTTATTCCATCATCTTGAAGGATTTGGCCATTAGGGCAGGTTACCACCACGTTGTTACAAGCCTGGGTCTCACTGGATTTGCGAGGCTGGTTTGTGTCGCGATTAAGATCTTGGACGTACGCAGTATTACAGATAGTTGTACCGCTCGGTACTTTGTCGTTTACCCGGACTGTAACAGTTATAAAACCGGGGGTACCGAAGACGGTGGTATTGCCGAATACGTAGAACGGTGCCACGCCATTGTTCCAGCTAAGGTGAGAACCATCCTTTTCGTAAGTCCAATTGCCGTGTTCGGTGCTAACTAGACTAACGTTGTTAGGAAGTTTATCGTGAACAGAGAAATACACTGCGTCACCGCCACTGTTGCTATATGCAAGAGTGTACTTAATAGTGTCTCCCGAGCGGACTTCGCCGGTTGGGCTATTAACTTTTTGAACCTTTAGGTCTGATGGTGGGGTGGGTTGTTTGAGTACAAAGTCGCTGAGCTTTACTAGGTTACCGCAGTCGTACATTACATATACAAGCTGACCATCATCAGTCTGGGTCTTGAGTACTCTGGTATTAAAGTTGCCCCAGCTCGACAGTGGGCGCCAGAATAGCCTGCCAACCCCTGGGATATCCTGGAAATCTTCTCCTGGCTTGTCAAAAGCCTTGCGACCGACGGAGCGTAGTTTGTTGCCGTTTTCGCGACTGTTGATTGTTTTGTCTTCTGCCGTGGCGAGTTTCTCGCAAGTCAGGCCATGATACAGCAAGATGGTGCCAAATCCTCTGGTGTTATCGCGGCAGTGTTGCACGGCTTCTGCCTTGGTTTTAAAGCCACAATCAATAATATCGTTAGAATCACAACGGATGCTGGCTTGGGCTGGAACAATGGTGGCAAACACCTGTAGAGCCATGGTCATAGCGATTAACACAAAGCCAACGCGGCGAATCCCAGATTCTTTACCGAGTCGTTTGCTGTAAAATGTTACCTGGTCAATCAAGCTAGGGTTGAAGGGCAGGTTACGGAGGAGTTTATTAAACATTACTTCTTCCTTGTTATTCTTATGCTTAATTGAATCACACAACACCTGTAAGTAACAAGGCTAATCTTGTCCCAGGTAATGATTTCATCTATACTTGAGGGTAAGTGTGGAGAAACTGTTGAGTTTATTGTTGTTAATGAGCTGCAAAAGAGAGGGTTGATTTAGGTGAGCAAACAAAAAGACTACGATTCAGGTCAAATTCAAGTTCTAGAAGGGTTAGAGCCAGTCCGTAAACGACCAGGTATGTATATTGGTGGAACCGGTGTCGATGGCATGCACCACCTAATCTGGGAAATCATTGATAACGGCATCGACGAAGCCCTGGCTGGCCATGCTACCGGTGTTTGGGTAACGCTCCTTGCCGACGGCGGTGTTCATGTATATGACGACGGTCGTGGTATTCCTGTAGATATCCACCCAAAGACCGGTAAGAGTACCGTAGAAACTGTTCTTACTGTGCTGCATGCTGGTGGTAAATTCGGCGGTGGCGGCTATAAAGTATCCGGTGGTCTGCACGGTGTCGGTAGTAGTGTTGTAAACGCTCTATCTACCAAACTGATTGTAGTCGTACACAAAGACGGTAAACGCTACGAACAGACTTACGAGCGCGGCGTACCTCAAGCAGATCTCAAGCAGACCGGTAAAACCGACAAAACTGGTACCGAAATCACTTTTTATCCTGACGAAACTATTTTTGAAACGGTAAATGTTAATTACGAAACGGTTCTTAACCGTCTTCGACACGCTGCCTACCTTACCAAGGGCATTCATACCAGTCTTGTAGACGAGCGGACCGGCAAGCGCTACGGCTTTTACTTCGAAGGTGGTATTCAGAGTTATGTTAAGCACCTTAACGCTGGTAAAGAGCCGGTTGATGAAGATGTGTTCTATGTCGATAAGACCGTAGACGAAGTGCAGGTGGAAATTGCTTTGCAATATACCGAAGTCTATAACGAAACCATCAAGGCCTTTGCTAACAACGTTTTCAACCCAGACGGTGGTACGCATCTGACAGGTTTTAGAGCAGCGCTAACCCGTGTGGTTAACGACTACGCTCGTAAGAACGGTCTCCTTAAGGAAAAAGAAGAAAACCTTTCTGGCGAAGATACCCGAGAAGGTCTAACGGCGGTAATCCTGGTCAAGCTTCCTGATCCTCAATTCGAAGGTCAAACCAAGAACAAGCTGGGTAACCCCGAAATTCGTGGGTATGTAGAGACAGTTCTAGCTGAATACTTAAATTACTACCTTGAAGAGCATCCAGGTGTTGCTAAGAAGATCGTTGGCAAGGCGTTACTCGCTGCTCGAGCCCGCAAAGCAGCTCGTGCAGCCCGCGATAATATCCTCCGTAAGGGTGTCTTAGATGGTGCAAGTATGCCTGGTAAGTTGTCTGACTGCTCTAGCAAGGATCCAGCTGCTTCAGAGATCTATCTTGTAGAGGGTGACTCGGCCGGTGGTTCTGCCAAATCTGGTCGTGATAGCAAAACACAAGCTATCCTGCCGCTTCGCGGTAAGGTACTCAACGTTGAGCGCGCACGCCTAGATAAGATGCTCGCCAACAATGAAATCCTCAGTCTTATTAAGGCTTTGGGTGTTGGTATCGAAGATTCCTTCGACATCTCAGGCCTCCGTTACCATCGCATCATAATCATGACCGATGCCGACGTCGACGGAAGTCACATTAGCACACTGCTCATGACCTTCTTCTTCCGTTATATGAAGGAAGTGGTTGATGCTGGCCACTTGTATCTGGCTAAGCCGCCACTGTTCGAACTTATCAAACCGGGCCGTAAGTCCAGTATTTACATTTACGATGAGTCAGAGCTCGACAGAATCCTCGAAGAGTCGATTGCCAAGCGTAAGGCAGAGGGTGCTAAAGTAGAGTCGACAGACACCCCTGTTAAGCAAGCTGGTTTCTTAGAGATTAAGCGCTATAAGGGTCTTGGTGAAATGGATGCCGAACAGTTGTTCGCAACCACAATGGATCCCGAAAAGCGTGTGCTCGTACAGGTACGGGTAGAAGATGCCGAAAAAGCTGACGCCATATTCAACAAGCTCATGGGTAGCGAAGTAGAGCCACGTAAGAACTTTATTACTACCAATGCTAAATTCGTAAAGGACTTGGATATCTAAGATGGACGACGACAAGACTACAGACGTAACTCAAGAACCGACAAATGTCGAATCAGAGGACACTAGGGCCGAAGAAGCAAAAGCTCAGGCGGAGCTATCTATGGACGAACGCCGCAATGGTGTCGTAATGCCGGACGATATCTTAGATTCGGGTCACTCGCGAAGTGTAGAGCTTCGTACGGTCGAGAATGTTATGGAAGACAGTTACCTGCGTTACTCGATGAGCGTTATCATCGACCGCGCACTGCCTGACGTTCGTGACGGACTCAAGCCGGTGCACCGTCGTATCTTGTTTACTATGAACCGCGACGGCCTTCGGAGTGGTGCCAAGCACCGCAAGAGCGCAACTGTTGTTGGTGCTGTGATGGGTGATTACCACCCACACGGTGACTCGTCTATCTATGACTCCATGGTTCGCTTAGCCCAAGACTGGTCTATGCGTTACCCGCTGATTAACGGGCAGGGTAACTTTGGTTCGATGGACGGCGACCCAGCGGCTGCTATGCGTTATACCGAAGCCAAGATGATGCGCCTAGCCGATGAAATCCTAGAAGACATCGACAAAGAGACGGTCGACTTCCGTGATAACTATGATTCACGCTTGCAAGAACCAACTGTTCTCCCGGCTAAACTACCAAACTTGTTGTTAAACGGACAACTAGGTATTGCTGTTGGTATGGCCACCAACATACCTCCGCACAACCTCACCGAACTGATTGATGCCGAGCTACATGTTGTAGATAATCCTGATGCAACTGTCGACGATTTGCTCCAGTTTATAAAAGGTCCCGATTTTCCAACTGGTGGCGTCATTTACGGAAAAGAGTCCATCCGTACTGCCTACGCAACTGGTCGTGGTGGCGTAGTTACCCGCGGTGTAGCAGAAGTCGTAGAAGGCAAGAAGGGTCGTAGCCAGATTGTTATTACCGAAATTCCATACGCCCTTAACAAAGAGACCTTAGTGCTCAAGATTGCCGATCTTGTTAAAGACAAGAAGCTCACCGGTATTAGTGATCTCCGAGACGAGACCGCTCGTGGCCAAGTTCGCATTGTGCTAGACCTGAAGAAAGATGCCTACCCCAAGAAGCTCCTCAATCAGCTGTATAAGTTAACTCCTTTGCAGCAGAGCTTCCACTTCAACATGATGGCATTGGTTGACGGCATTCAACCCAAGGTTATGGGCCTGACCGACATTATCTCTGAACACATAAAGCACCGCCGCGTGGTGGTCCGTCGTCGAACAGAGTTTGAACTTCGTAAGGCTAAGGACCGCGCCCACATCCTGGAAGGTCTCAAGATCGCGCTCGACCATATTGATGAGGTCATCAAGGTTATCCGAGCCAGCAAGAGTACCGAAGAAGCTCAAGAGAACCTGATGACCAGGTTCAAGCTTAGCGAGATCCAAGCCAAGGCCATCCTGGCCATGCAGCTTCGCGTACTAACTGGCCTTGAGCGACAGAAGATCGAGGACGAACTGGCCGAACTGATGAAGCTTATCGCTAAGCTCGAAGGTATCTTGGCTGACGAAAAGAAGATTCTAGCTATCATCAAGAAAGAGCTAACCGCACTTAAGGATCAATACGGCGACGAGCGTCGCACCAAGGTCATCCCTGGTGAGCTTGGCAAAATGGCCGACGAGGACCTGATTCCTGACGAGCAGGTTGTCGTAACGCTTACCTCTGCTAATTACATCAAGCGCTCTCAGATTGCCGACTATCGTAAACAAAACCGTGGCGGTAAGGGTAAGCGCGGTATGGCCACCAGGGAAGAAGACGTTATCGAGCACGTGGTTAATGCCAGTACTCACGACTTCCTCCTATTCTTTACTAACAAGGGTCGTGTCTTCCGACTCAAGACTTACGAAGTGCCAGCAACCCAGCTAACAGCCAAGGGTGTAGCAATTGTTAACCTACTGCAACTTCAGCCAGAAGAAAAGGTTAGCTCGGTCATTAACATTTCTAAGCTCAACAAGACCGGTCATTTGTTTATGTGTACCATTCGCGGTGTCGTCAAGAAAACGCCGTTTGAGCAGTACCAGAACGTCCGACAGAGTGGTCTTATCGCCATTAACCTAGACGAAGGCGACGAACTTAAGTGGATTCGCATGACAACCGGCGAGAACGAGATCATTATCTCGACTTCACAAGGTCAAGCTATTCGCTTCCACGAAAAAGACGTTCGTCCTATGGGCCGTGCCTCACGTGGCGTGCGCGGTATCCGATTGCGCACCGACGACCAAGTGATTGGCATGGACGTCGTATTGCCAGGTTCGAGCATCTTCGTCATTAGCCAATCAGGCTATGGCAAGCGCACTAAGGTTGCTCAGTTTACACCTCACGCCCGTGGTGGCGTTGGTATCCGTTCTGCGGTAGTTAACACTAAGACAGGAGCCCTGATAGGTGTTAAGACGCTTGCTGGCGACGACGGGCAAGAGGTTATCATCATCTCTCGTCAGGGTCAGACTATCCGCCTCGGCCTCAAGGACATTCCAGAGCTCGGCCGTGCTACCCAAGGTGTTCGCATCATGCGCCTTAAGGACGATGATAACGTCGTTTCATTGGCCCTTGTCGATAAGACCGAAGACGAGGAAGATGACGAGGACGCCCCTGCGCCAAAAGCTGAAGATAAGTCCGCTAAGTAGGGTGATGTAATCATTACAATCAAGTTGGTCAGTTTATATCTTGACAGTGGGCATTTTGGCAGGTAAACTGGTCTGAGATCTTTTGGGACTTTGTATTAAGTTGCTTCGATTCCGGAGCACCTAGAAGAGGATCGTTAACAATTGAATAGTGCAAATCAACGTCAGTTCATCTGTCTTCGGACAGAGAACGAATATGTTTAAATTGAAAATAAAGTCA
>CAZKKJ010000028.1:0-9357 GCA_964553355.1 uncultured Candidatus Saccharibacteria bacterium
GACTCCAGAGACCGTGCAGACTTGGCGACTCGTCGTAAGTGGCGTGACTGGGAAGACACAAAAAATAGTGTCACCGCAGGTATCGATAAACTGCGTGAAAATCTAGAGAAGCGACTTGCAGACGATCAGTCAGAACGCGAAATGTCAGATGATGAGTTAGATCGCCGTCAGGCCGAGATCGAGCGACTGGTAGCTCGCGGTCTGTACCGAAGTTATACCTACAATGGAACAAGTGGTGACACTTGGGGTCGCAACCAAGCTTACTATCTTACGGTTGGCGATGATGGTACCGTCTGGGCAGACTGGGAAAAGGTCCACATCCGCAGAGGCGATGAGTTCTTAACTGGCAAGCCTGTTGCACCCGGTAAACACCCGTATGTTTATAAGCCCGGTACAGAACCAAAGCCAATATCTATTTTTGAGCAAAAGAACATTGGCTGGAGATAGTAGTTTAATCGTGGCTGACGATTAACTCGTGAATACACATCTGGTCAAAACGAGGACTGCCTCCTGCAAGTGCGAAGATCTGTTCGTCGGTTGGTAATACAATTGTGCGCTCAGTAACCATACGTAGTAAATCGACGTCTGGCTCAGGCCCTTCTATCATCTCAGGCGCACCGCCATCCACGTTAGGCATAAGGTGGATTTCTACTGAATCTGATCCATCAAAGTTAAGATAATAACGTAGTTTATTTTGCGTGCCGTAGAACGGTGTTATATCCGTAAGGCCAACAGGCAACGGCTCAGCTTCTATGCCATAGGCTGTCATGTGGCCAATTATCCGTTCTAGTCTATCGGGCACAGGCTGAATAAGCCTTTCCAGGTCATCGATAGGTGCTCCAAACATGCTAGTGGCGGAATAACGTGAAAATCTCATAATAAATATATTGTATCATATTATAGGCAACAATGCAATAATCTTAGAGAGTATCAAGGTAATAAAGCTATACCGGTCGATTTATGAAATGTCGACGTTGCAAAAAGTTTATGGTTAAATAGAGGTATTGCTTAAAAAATAAAAATGAGTCTAGAAGATACCCAACCTAAAGTAGTTATACCACTCGATGCCCATACGGGCGTGGGTGGTAACATAATCAACCAAGATCAGCATCCACTTGAGTTAGCACCAGGCATACCCGTGGATGATGAGCTCATTGGGCTCGCCGGTGACAGACATAGTCTATATGCAATGGAACGACATAAGGAACTGGTGGCAGAGGCATCAATGAGTGTAGCTGATTGGCTTAATGAACACGGTAAAGAAATAGAACAGCAAGTTGCCGATGCGCGCGACCCGGCGTTGCCAGATCGTACAGTGCTTCCAATGGATCCTGTCAGGCTGGAAATATTCGCTCCAAAAGAGCGAAAGAAGCGCCAAGCCGAAGCTGTTGAGTTCACGACCGGTAGTCTGTTAGAAGCCTTACATCCCGACGAAAAAGGCGAATCATTTATAAAAAGGCTTTTGCCGAGCGAGATTAGCGTTTCTGCTGCAATGGTTTTAATTGATAAAGATACGCGCTATCGAAATATGATTGCGGCTGCATGCTACAGAGTATTAGATCAACAAGCAGAATATGGACTTCTAGACGCATATGAACGTGTAAAGAGTAATAACACCAATAAGACAGTTAACCATGGCGATGCGGCTATCAAACAGGGTAGGAGTAGAGACGTTGTCGTTGGAATGGTCTTAGATATGCTAAGTGGCCGATTCAACGCCGAAGAGAACCAGAGAACCTCTAAGGCTATGGGCGATCATGAACGAGATGCAAATGGTGTATTCAGAGGTGGTCAACATAGTGGTGCTGCTTATGGTGTACTAAGAAGTTTAGTAACAGCTCAAGGTAACAAGGTGTATTTCGAGAAGCCATATTATACTAGGCAAGAGCAATTCGAGCTCTCGCTTCAGGCCCCCAAATTCCTAGAAGAAATAGCTGATCCTACGCTTAAACTTGGAACCTGGGAAGAGAAGTCGCTCGATGAAGGTATAGAAATGCACACAAAAAAAGGTGAAGTTAAGCAGCTTACCCAGGATGCTACAGACTTGATGATTATGGCCGGGAATGGCAGTCGTCCCATATCACTGAGGCGGATGACAATGACCGACCCAGAGGGAAAAGAGCAGAAAGTCACGAAAGTTCGCTACATACGAGAAGCGGGAGCTGTTGAGCATCTTGCACAGCAGAACGCCAAGGCGTTAGGCATCTCATGGAACACGGTAGAGTATAAGAAGTTAGTCGACGACTTAATTCGTAGGCAAGGCTACGAGTTTATTTTGCCAGAAGGCGCAGAACTAACTGTTGGCCGCGACATAAGCAACACCGTCGACCTAAAAGGTGATGACATGATATCGAGGAGACACTGCAAGATAAAGGTAGTGGATGGAAAGTTTGTTATCGAGGACACTTCTACTAACGGTACGGTATTTAAGTATAGTGGCGCCAATCTTACTAAAGCAACAGCACGAAGAAATTCGGATTATGCAATGCCAACGGTAAGGCGGTTACAGCCCGGGGAATCACTTGATCCTGGCTGGGACGCTTTTACTGCCCGGGTTGAGGCAGAGCGAACACATCAGAAGCGGGCTGCAATACTAAGTCCGACTAGGCGCCGAGTTGAGGCTACAAGAAGGAGCCTGAAGCAGGCCTTCGGACGACGTAAACAGTAGTTGGTCTATTCAACGGTGACTTCGGTGCGGCGGACTGATTTGCCGCTGAAAAGGCGAACCTTGCGAGACTTGAAGGTTACGATGCCATCTTTGGCAGCGTGGATGGTAAAGTTGCGGCTAAGCTTGGTGCCAACACCAGCACGCTTGGTAAGGCCAACTTGGCGGACGATGATGTCGCCAACTTTGGCTTTTTCGCCACCAAAAAGCTTAACACCGAGGCGTTGACCTTGACTGTCTCGGTTGTTTTTACTAGTTCCACCAGCTTTGACATGTGACATACAATTATTTCCTTACTAATACTACTAGTTCACGGGCGACCACTTGGCCTTCGCGGTGGTAGATCAAATCCTCCTGCCGAGCGTGAACAAATTCTATACGATTATACCCCAGTTCCTCGAGGTTATCAAGTACCTTCAGGTGCTTAAAGCCATTATTGATTCGCCAAGCCGGTACAGCGATACAAATTCGCTGGCCTACGCCAAGCTGACGGGCGACATTCTGGAGGAAACGCTTGTGAATAAGATTCACATCTTGCATCACCTCTTGGAGGACATCAGTAGTTGGCACAGAAGAGAAGGGGCGGCCCAGGTAGGTCTCGCAGGCAATAAAGGTTGGTGAGGGTAGCCAGGTAAGTTTTGTGGCGTCACCTACGGTAACAACTGGATCACGAGCAAACGCCCTGATCCGCTGACGATCGAGCCAATATATGTTCTCTTGCGTGTACTCTACCATTCTGGGATCAAGATCTGAGCCGACGGGATTGTAGCCCATAAGAAGTGCTTCTTGCAGTATTACACCGGTGCCGCAGAAAGGATCGAGTATCTCGGTACCCAATGTTCCGGGAATAGCATCGTCGGGGCCAACGGCAAGGTTGATAATTATCTGAGCTAGTTTGGGGGGAAGCATACCAACGCGAGCATCGCGCTTGGGGCGGCCTTGATCTCGAGCAGCGTAGGCTTCGATGTCTTGCTCTGCTACTGTCTGAGCGAGTAGGGTTTTGTCGCCATCACGTACTAGAATAAGCTCCATGCCCAAGGGTGAGGTCATCTGATTATGAATAACCTGTGCGCTACCCAGGGAAAGTTCGTTGTTGGGGACAATGCGTACAGAGCGACCAGCTTTTTTGATAGTTTTCTTAAGCCAGAGTGCACTACGATTAATGGTTGCGACATCTACTTTAAGTCCGTATGCACTGAGGCCAAACTTAAGTTTTCCTTCGGGCAGGTAACCAAGATGCCCCGGCAGGGTCTTATTGATGTAGTGGGTTAGAGTCTCCCAGTCGGTGTTGGGTAATTCGGTAAGGAGCTTAGCTAGTTTGATGCTACCTCCAAGGCGACCAAAAGGAATCTCTGCAGGATCTATATTGACCAAAGCAGCCTTGTCGCCAGTTGGCCAAACGTTATCTGCACCAAACAAACTTTCTAGCTCGGCAAGGCCTAGGGCGGGTTGACGGCCTAGAATAAAAAGGGATTGCGTAGTTGTTGACATATAAGGGGTAGTATATCAGTTGAGAGGGCGTCCTGATATACTAGGGCGTAACAATGAGTAAACTTAGCAAAGCTCGCTGGAAAGTTATTTTAAACGTGGTCACCTTTGTGGCGTTCGCTGTTTTAATCTTTGCTATCCGTCGTCAGATCATAGAGAGCTTCCAAACCATCGGTCATATTAGGTGGTGGTGGCTGCTATTTATTCCAATATTACAGATACTAAACTACGATGCGTACGCCCGACAGAATAAAGCATTGTTTGGTATTTTGGGCAGCAAGATCAGTTACCGGTATCTGTACAAAGTAAATCTAGAACTCAATTTTGTAAACCATGTTTTCCCTAGTGGTGGGGTGTCGGGCTTTTCGTACTTTAGTCTTCGCTTGCGCAAAAAAGGCGTGAGTGGCACCCAAGCATCTTTAGTACAACTGATGCGTTTTGTTCTGGTATTCGTGGCCTTACTGGCCTTACTCATGCTAGCGCTCGTGCTGCTAACATTTAGCGGCAGTGTAAACCGGTTTGTCCTGCTTGCTGGTGGCTCAATCTCTACGCTTATCGTGGTTAGCGCGGTGGCTATGGCATTCATTATTGGTAGTGAAAGGCGAATCCATGCCTTTTTTGGATTTATAACCAAGATGATAAACCGGCTTATTCACATAGTTCGACCCAAGCATCCCGAGACAATTAATATGGCTCGGGCTCAAGAGATCTTCGAAGATTTGCACCAGAATTATGCGGTTATTAAAAATGACTATTCGGCGCTGCGGGGGCCGTTGATCTGGTCCTTAGTGGCTAACGTCACCGAGATACTAACTATCTATGTGGTGTACTTGGCCTTTGGTCACTTGGTTAATCCTGGAGCTATCATTATTGCCTATACTATTGCTAATATTGCCGGTTTTCTTTCGGTGTTGCCTAGTGGAGTGGGGGTTTACGAGGCTCTAATGACGGCCGTTCTAGCCATAGGTGGCATATCGCCTGCAATTAGCATTCCAGTTACTGTCATGTACCGCGTGCTCAGTATGATCGTTCAGATTTTGCCGGGTTACTACTTGTACCATAAGCAAATGCGCTTAAAGGAAGTTTAAGAGCGTGGGCCAACAGCTAGTCTTCAGCGTAAGTGACTTTGTCGCTGTTCTGAACCAAACGCTCGACTATGCCTATCCCCAGGTGACAATTTTGGGCGAGCTGTCTAACTTTAAGATTAGCAAGGGTAAATGGGTATACTTTGACCTTAAGGACGACCAAGCCAGCGTGCGATTTTTTGGCACCATTTATGCCTTACCTGGGCCACTAGAAGATGGCATGAAGCTACAAGTCACCGGCGCTCCACGGTTACATCCAACCTTTGGGTTTTCGGTAACTGCCCAGCATATTCAACCAGTGGGCGAGGGGTCTATTAAGAAGGCTGCCGAGCTGCTGAAGGCCAAACTTACAGCAGAAGGACTGTTTGACCCGGGTCGAAAGCGCGCCGTGCCGTATCCACCCCAGCGCATTGGCCTGGTCGCTTCTGGTGAATCTGCTGCGTATGCTGACTTTATAAAGATTGTGAACCAGCGATGGGGCGGCTTAGAGATTATCCATGCCGACGTGCAGGTGCAAGGCGAGGTCGCACCAAGCCAGATTGCGCAAGCTATTGAGCGACTTAATGCCAGCGAAGAGTTAGACGCGATTGTGGTAACGCGTGGTGGAGGCAGCGCCGATGACCTCCAGGCTTTTAGTAGCGAGATTGTTGTTAGAGCAGTTGCCGGTAGTAGAACGCCAACCGTGGTGGCCATTGGTCACGAAATAGACACCAGTCTGGCAGAACTCGCCGCCGACGTTAGCGCTAGTACGCCCAGTAATGCGGCAGAACTATTGGTCCCCGACAAGCAGGCGGTGACCCTTGCATTGGCAGGTGATCTAAAAAGCTGCTTAGTAACAGTTCGTCGGCAGATTGATGTAGTTGTGCAAGGAGCTCAACAGTCACGTCAAGACGTTCAGCAAGCGGTATTGCAGATTATTGGCCGTGCTGCGCAGCAGCTTAGTGTGTCGACACAGGTGCTCCATGGTTACGATCCAAAACGGATTTTACAAAGGGGTTATGCATGGCTTCAAAACCAGGACGGCGTTGTTCGATCGGTGTCGCAACTTAACAAAGGGCAGAACATCTCTCTTCGGCTAAGTGATGGTACCGCCGAGGCAGAAATTACAAAGGTAAAGAAGGTATAATAGGACTATGGCAACAAATAAAAAGACCTATGCAGGGTTGCGCGCAGAATTAGACGAACTACTTTCTTGGTTTGATCAAGAGGATCTGGACGTAGACCAGGCCATCACCAAGTATCAGCAGGCTATCAAGCTAACGCAGGAGCTAGAGGCCTATCTAAAGCAAGCCGAGAATACAGTAAAGAAGCTGACGACCTGACGGTGTTGTGATACCATGAGCAGTATGAAACATCTCAACCAGAAGGGCATTGTAGACGTCTGGTTTCTAGCCTTTGCCGTAACGCTGCTGCTATTCTTTGGAGCGTTAGGGTTTGGGTTTTGGGCTTTTAGCGGCATGCAAGATTACAAGAACAATGTAGAGCCCAAGATCGCCGAGGCAGTTGCCAAGGCCGAAGAGGCGACAAGCGCTAAAAAAGACAAAGAATTTGTAGAAAAAGAGAAACAACCATTGACCACGTACTCTGGCCCAGCAGCCTACGGTAGTGTGCAGGTTAGTTATCCAAAGACATGGAGTGCTTATGCCGACGAATCGTCTCGAGGCAGTAATCCACTAGACGCTTACTTTAACCCTAATTTTGTACCTGGGTTACAGTCTGATAATAACGTGGCCCTTCGGGTTGAGGTTGTTAGTACGGCATATGCCGATGTAGTAAAGAGTCTCCAATCTTCAGCCAAGACCGGAAAGATCACCGTTGTCCCATATTCAGTAGACAAAGTGCCGTCTGTAGTTGGTGTGCGGGTAGACGGCGAAGTCGTGACCAAGAAGGCCGGCGCTATGGTCATCGTGCCGGTTCGCGATAAGACGCTCAAGATTTGGACCGAGGCAACACAGTTTGTGGCCGACTTTAACACCATTATTCTTCCCAATCTCTCGCTTGTTCCGTAGTTTCATATTCTCATGCTATACTTTCGGTAGATAGAGCGAGGGTAAATAGTTGCGGTGACGTCAAATATTGAGCACAAAAGTTATACGGCAGTTGATCATATACAACTCTTTAAGTCATTCGCCGAATCCCTTAAGTTGCCGCTTTTACAGATAGCTCGGAGCGCCGAACTCAGCCGAATTAAGGGTGATGTCGCCCCTTTAGTACAGGTCGAGTCGGCTGCCGACGCGCTAAACCACTTAATAGATACATATCTGATAAGTCTGGGTACCCAAACAAATTCTGATAGCTTGCAATTGGTACCAGTCTCTGTCGGTGCGGTCTTGCACGAAGCGGCACACATGTTGCAGGCAAGCGCTCGCGCTCAGTCGTTTGATCTGGAGCTATCGATCGCCGGTCGCTACGAGCCAATCTTGGCCGAGCCGATGGGCTTGCAGGCTGCGCTGGTGAGTCTTGGGCAGGTACTCCTAGAGGCCGGATCACAGCAACCGCGCAATAAACGCGGAGTCATAACCTTAGCTGCACACCGGACACGGAGCGGCATTGTGGCTGGAATGTTTAGCAATGTAGACGGGCTCAACGCTGCTAGTTTGCGGCGTGGTCAGCAACTAAAGGGTGTAGCCAGCCAACCACTTAATCAGTTAACTAGCACTAATGGTGCAGGCGTATTTATAGCTAGCTCATTGCTGTCTACCATGTCGACCGGACTGCGTACTGCACGGTATCAAAAATTAAATGGCTTGGCTGCAACCTTTACGTCCAGTCACCAACTGGCATTGGTCTAATGGCTCACATATTATTGCTGGAGCCCGATACTGCTCTGGGACAAACCTATCAACAGGCGCTTGAGCATCAAGGTCATCATGTGTGGCTTTACCAAGTAGCTGGCGATGCCATTCAGGCGCTCGACAGTTTGCAGATTGACGCCATTGTTTTAGAATTACAGCTCACTCGGCACAATGGACTCGAGTTTTTATACGAGTTACGTTCTTACGCTGACTGGCAAGACATACCGGTGATAATCCACAGTTTTGTCATGCCAGATAAGATACAAAACGCATTAACCTTTAAAGAACTAGGTGTGGCCGAATGTTTATATAAACCTCGTACTACGCTGGCTCAACTTACCGGCACAGTAGATGCCATAACTACGAAATGAAGCAACTTGTTACCAAAGGTATAATTTTACGGCGGACCAACTTTGGTGAGGCCGATCGGATTATTACGGTACTAACCAACAACCAAGGCAAGATACGACTTGTGGCAAAGGGCGTTAGGCGCATCAAGAGTAAACTGGCTGGCGGCATAGAGCTACTGAGTGTAAACGACATAACATACATGCCAGGCAAAGGCGATTTGGGCACGCTTGTTTCGGCGCGTGTTGTATCCAACTTTGGGAAAATCATAACGGACGTTGACCGCACCATGTACACTTACGAGGTTCTTAAGCAAATCGACCGAACCACCGAAGACTCGTCGGAGCCTGAGTATTTTCAGTTACTACTAGCAAGCTTGCAGGGTATCGACACTATGGATCTATCTTTGGATTGGGTCCGTTTGTGGTTTAACTTGCAAATGTTAATACTGAGCGGTCATGCACCTAATCTGCAGACCGATGCAGGCGGGGGTGAACTCGATGCTCAGTCAAAGTTTACCTTTAGCTTCGAAGATATGGCCTTTACTCCGCACAGTGCCGGTGTGTTCGACGCCCGATCAGTCAAGTTGTTGAGGCTCGCCGAGCGAGCCGCCAGCCCATTGTTGCTGGGACGAGTCGCGGGCGCCGAGTCGCTGTTGCCATCATTAGTGCAGCTAACTCGAGCCATGCTTATGGAACACGGTCATCGAGTAGCCTAACAGAGAAGCTTCTGCTATAATCCGGTAAATGAGCGAAGTAAAATTAGAGGATATAGTAAGTCTTTGCAAGCGCCGTGGCTTTATATTCCAGGGAAGCGAAGTATACGGCGGTTTGGCTGGTACATGGGATTACGGTCCTTTAGGCTTAGCACTAAAGAAAAATATCCTTAATCTTTGGTGGAAAATGTTCGTAGATGAACGTGACGATATGTATGGTGTTGACGCCGCAATTTTGATGAACCAAAAAGTATGGCAGGC
>CAZKKJ010000029.1:0-3389 GCA_964553355.1 uncultured Candidatus Saccharibacteria bacterium
TGTATTCCAGTCAGCAGGGCTCCCAAAAGTCCACGACCTTTATGCGGGTTGTTCGTTTGCTACCTGTGGCTCGTCCCACAAGGTGGTTGATGCAGATGATTCCGAGTTTGATAATGCTCAGTATAATCGGTTTATTCGGAACGCTGCTCATCCATCCTATCGCACGCGCCATCCAGCATCCACGCAATCTCTTGGTGGCTGCCTGGGCTACCGGATTGCTTAGTGGATATGGATTTGTATTACTCCGTTGGCTTCGTCCACTTGTAGCTAAAGGTGTTGGCTTTGTTGGAATTGTTAGCATAGCTTTAGGTCTGCTAGATTGGACTTATTCCAGCCAGCTGGCAGCAGCGGCCAACTGGGGCCCGTACATCCTCATTGTTTTGCTTTGTTTGCCGTTATTTGGGCTCTGGCAAAAGTACGCCTACGGGTATGCTTTGGACCAGCAGTATGAGCAGTCGCACTATCGAGCGCTTATCCCACAATTTGTACCCTATGGGGCCTGGTTTGTCCTCAAGCTCTGGCGCAATAGTCGTACTCGATCCTCTTTTTTGCTCGTAGTCACTCTAAGCTGCCTAACTGCTACTAGTATCGTACTACGACATAAAGTATTTACAGACCCATACCAGGTGTTATTATTTGGTGCAATTTTGGCTGGTACTTTTGCCTGTGAAGTCCGTGGCGTGATGCGTCGCTATATTCCACCCGAAGTACCCCTGTTAAAGGGGTTACCAGGTTTAGTTATGGCACAGGTTGGTGCAGTGCTTCTAGCGGGCGTGTTAATTGGGTTACCGTTGCTCTTTGCACTTCATGGGCAGACAAGTAACTCGTTCCATTTCTTGGTTTTTTCTATGTGCATGCAGGTCTTTGCTTCGCTTGCCGGGCTATTGGCCAGCACCTTGTTGGTTCCTGCGGCCGGCGAAACGGGCGCCCAGTTTTTCTCGGCCATGTTTGCGACTGGTTTGTTGCTTGGTTTTCCTAAGGCCGCGGGCTTAGCGGATGTTAGTTATGTAGCCCAAATTCCCTACTGGCTAACGGTGGCGCTTGGTTTTGGGGTCTTGGTATATGGAATAGAAATAATAAGGAGGAAAAACTATGGCCGTACTTGATCGATCAACATCATATAAACAACTAACCACGAGCTTACTTGGTAGCTTGTTGCTGGGTGTACTGCTTTTCGCAGTACAACTTATTAGCAGTGCCACGCAGTTGAGCAATACTACAGGCCAGGTCCAGGGTGGTGTGGGCCCTCTGTACCTGTTCGAGCTTACACGATTACCGCTCGCTGGCGGTGGTTATTCAGGAGGGGTGCGCTTACTACCAATGGGTCTAGGAATGTACTTTATACTTTGGCTGATCGCTGGCGGTACGCTTGCTGTCATGCGTTCTCGTAAAGTATAGCCCTCCCGTATACTGGTGATATGAAATACAAAATCGGTGTGTTTGATTCTGGTGTCGGTGGGCTGTCGGTCGCGAGAGCTATAGAGCAGGCCATGCCAGAACATATTGTCCAGTTTGTTAATGACAAAGAACATGTACCGTATGGGGATAAGCCGCTGGAAGAAATTTACGGCTATACAGAAACAATTCTAAAACAGCTGGTTCAAGATGGTTGCGATGTGATCGTTATCGCTTGCAACACAGTCACCACTAACTTTATCGAGCGGCTGCGCCAGGAATTGCCAATCCCGCTTATTGGTATCGAGCCTATGGTCAAGCCCGCTGCCGAACTTACAAAGTCAGGTGTTATTGCTGTCTGCGCTACGCCAAATACTTTGGCCAGTCCCGGCTACCAAGCGCTCAAATCTAAGTTCGCTGCCGGCATAACAGTGCTCGAGCCAGACTGTAGTACCTGGTCGCAAATGATAGAAGCCAACCAAATTGATCAAACCGCCCTACAGGATCTTGTAAATGATGTATGCACGGCTGGTGCTGATGTTATTGTGTTGGGTTGTACGCATTATCATTGGATCCAGGTGGATTTGATTCGCTTAACCCGCGGGCGGGCAACAATTATCCAGCCCGAGCAGGCAATTGTAGCGCGACTCAAAACTGTACTAGATGAACTAGTTTAAGGCATTAACTACGCGGTGGAACTGATCCCCGCGGTCGATGTAGTCTTTGAATAAGCCAAAGCTGGCGCAGCCGGTAGAAAGCAGTACGGCGTCGCCAGGCTGGGCAGCGTTGGTTGCCGCGTGAATCATGTCGACCATGGTGTCACCGCCATGTATTATGCTTGTAAAGCCTGCTTCGTGTAGGGCTTTGCCGATGGCCGGCCCCATATCGCCAATCTGCACCACGGCACGTACATTGCTGCTGGCTACTGCCTCTGCCAATTTCTTATAGGATGACCCTTTGTCTGATCCTCCTAAAATAAGAACCTTTGGTTCTTTGATGGCCTCGATGGCTACCATAGCCGTTTCGGGGGTGGTGCCAAACGAGTCATCGTAGTACTTTACGCCGTGGACTTCGCGAACAAGTTCTAGGCGATGTGGCATTCCATGGAACTCGCGTACGGCTTTGGTGATGATGTCGGCTCGTCCGCCGATCAAATCCCAAGTAGCAGTTACGGCGGCGCAAACATTTTCGAGGTTGTGGCGGCCCAACAATGCTACGTCGTCTACGCTGCAGACTTTTTCGTCATCCATATAGATGTCGTTGCCCAGTACGTAGGCACCATTTTCCTCGCTTGGCTGGCGACCAAATGGCGGTACTTCGTAAGACATTTTTAAGGCAGGCGATACACTTGCTACTTCTGCAGAAAAGTCGCTCAGTCGGTTATAAATGGCCAAGTCGCGGTCGCTTTGGTGACGGAACAAGTTTTGCTTAGAGTGGAAGTACTCGGCTAAACTTACGTGCCAATCTAGGTGTTCGGGTACCACCATAACGCACACGGCAACTTTGGGTGAAACTCGCAGGTCGATCAGCTGGAAGCTCGACACCTCTAATACTACCCAATCTTCGGGCTGGATGTTCCAGCGCAGCATCTCGATGGCGGGTATACCTATGTTACCGCCCAGGTGTACGCGGTGCCCAGCTGCCGTAACTATTTTGGTGATCAAGCTCGACGTGGTGCCTTTGCCCTTTGTTCCTGTTACAGCAATAATTGGAGCAGGGCAGTTACGAATAAATTCCTCGGTGCAGGTGGTAACTTTGCGCAAGATACGCTCGTTGTTTGCGGCTACAATATCGCGGGGATGGATGTGAGGTGATCGGACAATCAGGTTAAAGTCTTCAAGACCTTTAAGATAGTCCGGACCAGTCCTGCCATGAAACTCGTCAGGTAATTCTAAATCGGGATTAATATCACAAACGGTCACCTCGTTTCCTTGGCGCCAATACTCCACGGCGGCCCGGCCCTCTTTGCCGTAACCCAATACTGCAATTCTCAT
>CAZKKJ010000029.1:3489-8838 GCA_964553355.1 uncultured Candidatus Saccharibacteria bacterium
ACGCCTTGTTTTTTGACGGAGTCGGGGATTTCTTGCTCGCCCATGTTAGTTAAAATAATCACCTTGGTCTTAGCGCCCCAGGTGGTTTTACGAAGTTCGGTGAGCATTTGGTCGCCAGTCATTTCTGGCATCATAAGATCAAGGAGGATAATGTCGGGCTTCATCTTTTCGCAAAGCTCTAAGCCTAACTTTCCGTTCTCTGCAGTTTCGACGTCAAAGCTTTCCGCAAGGAACTTGATGCGGTACATCTGACTAATAGCTTGGTCGTCTTCGACGATTGCAACTTTAACTGCTGCCATACAGCAATAGTAGATGAAGTTCTGCTTAAAGACAACCAATTAAACCGTAAGTGGTTTAAGCCACTTCGGATTGTGCTGTTTTACGGTTCAAAACTTCTCTAATTATCTCGAGTATTTCGGCTGGAGTGTGGTGTGCTTTTACGATGTAGCGGTCAAAGCTAAAGCGTTGTAGTTTTTCCGGCGCCAACGAACGGTTAATGTTGGCTGCGATAATGACGCCCATATCTTTGTACCAATCGTTGTCATGAATGTGCTCCAGTATCTCTATGCCGTCTATGTGAGGGAGCCGTAAGTCGAGAAGCACCAGGTGTGGTTTACGGAGTTTTAATAAATGCAAACCAGCCGGCCCGGTGTGGGCCATATTTACGTCGTAACCCTCGCTCTCAAGCTTAAACTTGTACATGTTTGCGATCGCTTCGTCATCTTCAATAATGGTTATTTTTTTACGCACGAAATTACAGTCTACGAAATCTGCGTTCTCATTTCAAACCGCTTTTGCTGTGAGTTTTACACCACGCTACGTATAGTGTTAACGTACCTGCTTATCTTGGTATTGATCAAGTGGGAACAATATTGAAGTTAGGTCAATAAAGTGATATTTTCATACTATGAAAGTAAGCCGCGAACTCTCTGTCGTACCTCCAGATCACTACGCATATGTTACCCGGAGGGCAATGCATCTTCTAAGTGTAGGTGAGCTGCCAAACGTTCTATCTATTGATGTCGAGCCAAAATATGGTTATACGACTATGATTAACTACATTGATGGGAGTCACCGGATAACTTTTGGGAACGATCTTGGTCTAAACCCAGGTGCTTCGGAAGACCTTGCTAAGGATAAAGGACACACCAAGTTTATGCTTCGGACACTTGGGGTAAATTGTCCTGATGGAGAGGAATTTCTACTGCCATGGTGGGTAAACACTATTGGCGAGAGTCAGCGCAGGCGTGGTAATAAAACTATGCTTACCGTAGATAAAGCGCTCGAGTATGTGCAGACCACCACTGGGTTCCCGGTCTATGTTAAGCCGGTGGCAGGGTCTAAGGGCATTGGAGTAAAGAGAGTTGAAGATGAGCATGAACTATATACTGCTTTGGATGAACTAGAAGAAGCACGTTCACGAGTAGCTGTTATCGAGGAGGCTGTAAACCTTCCGGACTATAGAATCGTGGCCTTAGATGGTGAATTGATAAGTGCCTACCAGCGAGTTCCTTTGCAGGTGGTCGGTGATGGCGTCGCAAGTATTGCTGAACTGCTCCAAGGTCTACAGAAGCGTTATGAGAGTGATGGCCGGGACACCACGCTACACATGGATGATCCACGTCACGCCACCCTGCTTAAGAGACTTGGATACACCCATTCATCGGTGCCAACTGAGGGTGAGGTTGTTGTCCTGGCAGACATTTCTAACTTATCCGCCGGAGGCAGCTCCATCGACGTTACCTCTGCTTTGCATAATAGATGGACCGAGCTTACTGCATATGTAGCAAAAAATCTTAACCTAAGATTGATAGGATTGGATCTGGCCTGTTCTGATATTACAGATCCAGACGCAGAATATTCGGTACTAGAGGTTAACTCGACACCGGGGCTTGACCACTATGCTGCATCCGGTGCAGAGCAAGAGCAGGCTGTCGACGCATTGTATGCAAAAGTTCTTAACGCGTTGCCACTTTAATCGTTAGTACTATCCGGGGTGGTGCTACATATCTGGCACAGGCTTATCTAGAGATTCTCCAGTATTTTGTCGGTCAGAGCTTTTTCTTCGGCCTCAGTCATCAGGTGAATGCCCAGCTCTTCGGCAAGACCATTGAGCTTAGTAAGTGCCGCTGCAACTTGACCGTCGGTCTGGACTTCTGTGTCTAGCTCGATATGAAACTTCCATTGCTCGCTCCACTTTAGCGCCAGTTCAATGTCGCCTAGTTTGTAGTCGTGCCGTTTTTGCTCGGTGCGGACCTTCTTGAGTTTTGGTAGTAAGCGGTCCATAAGCTTATGAGCGTTCTCGCCCTGCTCCACCGGGAAGGGCAGCTCTATTTCTTCTCTTGCTTCGGCGCCGTTGAAACCGCCAGACTTCCAGGCAATCTTGGCATCTCCTTTAGATAGGCGCACTTGAACCTTTAGCTGGTAATCATCATGCAAGTAAAAAAACGACTCAGTGTCGTTCGGACCTAAGTCCTCTGCGCCTATCTGAGCCAGTTTTGCTCGAACCTGCTCTAGCTCGTCTTCGGTAACAATTGCTTTTTTCTCTACTTCTATAGCCATGGCGGTAAGTATACAGCTTAATTATCATGACGCCATACTTTGATGCGGGACTAATATCGTTGTATAATATGGCAATGTTACAAGAAGAGGACATGGCATGCCTAGTCCAAGCCAGCGACAATAGAGCTGTCGTTAAAAAGTATCTAACCACCGCAAAGTACTTTGACGAGTCTATTCTGCAGGGGTGTGATGTAGCGCTTCACGTTTGGCGTAGTGTTGCACATCGATTTGCCTACAAAGAGTCGGTATTCGAAATACCTTTTGCATTGGCCGAAGATCCTAAGCTCTATGCTCTAGATGCCTTAATAATTGCAGGGCCACTTATTGCAGAACGTAAAGATCTGTTTGCTATTGCTGAAATATTTACTGTCTTCTATTTACTGCTTCACTACTTTGATGACCATGTAGAGCATCCTGACAAGTTTTTCTCTAAGTTTGATTTTGATAAAGAGGGTGATCTTGACGCACAACGTGGTGCGGCACCTTTTTCGTTTTCTTTGATATCTCTGGCTATTATTGGCGAAATCCTAGATTCACAAGAAGTGCTATTAGAAAAAAAGGCAGCGATTCTCAGTGCTATATATGATCGCTTGGCATCACAAACCAGATACTTTGCACTCGAAAAGCAAGCTAATCTAAGTGCAGATAATGTACTCGAAATTAAAGCACGCAAAGTCAGCGGAAAAACACTAGGGATTCTTGCCGACCTGCTGAGACACTACCTGGGCTTAAGTGATGAAGTATTTAAGAAGCTCGAAAAAGGCATGATGTACTTGGGTTCAATGGAACAGATCACAGATGATATGAGGGATTTGCATGTAGATAACACACTACATAACGCAAATATTGTCATTGCTGACATGCAGTATGGACAAGAGTCGGGTATTAGTAAGTTGACGGAGCTATTCAACCAAGAAAATAAAAACGCTCAAGAATGTATGATGGAACTCTATAAGGCGTCGCAACTCAAGACCATCCTCTCGCTTCCTTTTTACCCATTTATGATAGACAAACAGAGGCTTATTAGTAATAAAGGACGAGCTATATGATAGTGCACTTTATTGCTTCCAAGCGCAACCTAAAAGCAAATTATAAGTACTACGAGGCAATCCATAGTGCTATAACAGCTCTTGGTCATACGATTGCCCATGATTGGCTAAAAGCTGAATTAGATTTTTCTGAGTCTGGTGCAAGCCACTCTACAATTGATTGGCAAAAGGTTAACGACGAGAATATGGCGGCCCTATCTCGTGCCGACTTAGTTATAGCCGAGGCAAGCGACAGGGGTTTCTCTACTGGATTCTTGGTTGCAAATACCATCCATCAAAAAAAGCCAGTACTTGTGCTTACGCGTAATAACGAGCTAGCCGGTACTTTTGGTTCGGGTATTGTCTCTGATTTTGTGCGAAGCGCAAACTACAACCTAGAAAATGTTAGAGATATTATCGCAGACTTTATAAATGAGAATAACATCGATAGTAAGGACTTACGTTTCAACTTTTTTATAGATAGGCAAATCTATAACTATCTTAGATGGGCAGCTTATAAAACGGGCAAAAACAAATCAGAAATTCTTCGTGAACTCATACTAAAAGAGATCGACAAAAAAGAAACATAATTGTTGACAGATAGTATTTGTTTGAGATTTTGATTTACAACCCATGTCTCAAAGAGTATGGTGTATGTACATACACATAACATACGTATAAGCATTGGGGGAATCATGCGCGTTAGTAATGTTTCGGTACCACATGAGGTAGTAGCGCAGAGCAAAGAGTTAAAGAATCTTACGATTATTGATTCGCAAAGCATCTATCAGGTCTTGTATATAGCTAACAAAATGTTTCCAGGGGGTTGGGATCGACACAAAAGTCAATTCGGGATTTACCTCAATGCAAGTGGTATGCCGGTGTTCGGTGGTATGGGGCTAGAGAAGAGTCTTGTTAGGTCGCAGACATCGAACATTAAACTAGATTACTCTATCTTCGGCAGAGCATTCCCTTACCTAACGCAGTACTCTAAGTTGCACCAACAGTGCGTATTCATTATGCCTGGCGATCAAAAAGTACCAGGAACCCATAAAGTAGGCTCGATAGCTGACCTGGATCTATCGCAGGTGAGTAGTAAAATGTTCACTCCACGTGACAAGAACTTTGACTTCACGCTCAGACATAACCTAATTGAAGCTGCAAAGGTACAGTTCGAATCTCTTATAGAAGAACATATAAACAAGACTGTGGTGGATCCTAAAGACTTACTGTACCAATGCTTATTTCAACTAGTGAGCATGGCCCCCATGGAGTATTTGGATCGGCCAACAGTTGTCAGGGATTACGGTGGGGTGCTCTACGACGAGCTGGCCCCAGGAGCAAAGTTTATAAAAGATGTCCTGCAATCGATAGTTTACGAACAGTATCAAGTATTGCGCAATGAGTACTACGATAAAGAAAGAGAGCTCTTTAATCAGCTAAGCGGACGACTACTGAACAAGGGCAAGTTAAAGCTATTAAACGGCAAGCCACATCTGGTGTTGAATGGACGGGCCACCAAGCTGGAGATTCGACAGGTTCCGGTGGAACTTGCCACTCGTATCCACGGCTCTTTTCACTATATCCATACACCGCGGACAAATGGATACACACTGGGCCTATTTGTAGAGGGTGACTCGCTTCCGCTCTCTGTTATTGCGGTAGAGAAGGTTGATCGATTGTATAAAAGAGCTGCACTATCACGTTACGGCATCGACCATAATCATACGTATGAACTTACTCGTATGTATTCTTGAGT
>CAZKKJ010000030.1:0-8777 GCA_964553355.1 uncultured Candidatus Saccharibacteria bacterium
GTAGTATGATGTTATGGACGTTTATCGTCATGCGTTGATGTATATATCTGTATTTGGTCGCTTGGATACATACGGAGCAAGTAGCGAAACCGGGACGAATCTCTTATAAAGATCCGCCTCCTAATCATTAAGATAAGGTGTTTTTTGCACCCGAATTTTTCAGGAGTTAAGAATGGAAGTAGTATCAAACCCCACTGAGCTAGATCAACTGGTACCCAGTACCGAGCAAAGTCTAGAAGATCAGGAATATGTTTCACAGCAGGTTGCTGAAGCAGAAGCTCTAACCGGCACAGAAGTTATAGCCATGGCTAATGCCGAGACAAAAGAGCCTATTGGTATTCAGGTATTTCATACCGTGGATGCCAGTGAAAACGGCACCATTTTGGTGACCGCCACTAACTTTGGCAAGAACGAGGACGGTACCTACACTAACCCTGACCAACCAGCGTCTGTTTGGATTGGTGGCGAGTTTGTTGGCGAAGGCGTCAGCGAAGAGCAAGCATTGCAGTTTGCAATCGATAAAGGTTGGTTACCTGCTGGATCTACAACAGAGGATCTTTCAAAGGCAGACCTAGGCAATGACATGTACGTTGCTGCAAAGGCTCCGAATGGAGGTTGGATTGTCTTTGGCGCCGAACTAGACGGTGTCGAAAACTGGAGCGGCAAAGTAACTATGCAGGAATACGACGTAATTGCTGAGTTTGCAAAGCAAGGCATTGCGATTAACACTGACGATCTAAAGAGCTTGGAGATCCGCACTCAAGTTAAGGGTGTCCAGGGCGGCGGAACCTCACTGGGCCAGGGTGTAAAAGTATCTGGTCAGACCACAACTACCGTGGCTCCAACTACCACAACTTCTACTACTGTGCCGGAAACCACAACTACGACTAGCACTACTACGGTGCCAGAGACTACGACAACCACTTTGTTTGTCCCACAGACCACTATTCCTCAGACCACCACGACTGAAGCACCTGTAATCACGACCACAACTATCATGCCAGAATTTGGTCTGATTCCACCTATCAGCATCGTTCGCGAGTCTGTGCCAATTGTTGGCCAGCCCGTACCATATACCGAACTTGCACTTACCGGCGGTGAGTCATCTGAGCTAGGTGGTATTGGCTTTGGGTTGATTGGGGTTGGTGCTTTAGTATTTTGGGCCGGTATTCGAGCAAACCGTATTGCAAGAAACACAACTCCATCTACAGAACAGACCAAAGAACAATCAGAGTAAATTTAGCATAATTTGACCGGCCGCGTTTTGGGGGTACTTCCTTCCCCGGGGCGCGGCTTTTATTTTTTGCTAGACTTTTTGCTGAGCAATTTTGGCGCACGCGGCAAGAACCGCAAACGGCGGGCAGCTGTGCCTGGAGGGGTATCCTCGTCGTAGAAGAACTCTGGTGCTTCGTACTGGTCGTAGGTGGCCATGAGGGCGCGGGATTCGATCTGGCGCAGAGTTTCTAGTGCTACGGATACGAGGATAAGGATGCTGGTACCGCCCAAGGATATATTGCTACTTAGGAATTTCTGACCTAGGATTGGCATGAGCGCTAATATACCAAGGGCAAAGGCGCCGAACAATGTTAAGCGGTTAACCACTTGGCTGAGGTACTTTTCGGTTTGGTTACCGGCTCGGACACCATCGATAAAACCGCCCTGCTTTTGCAGGTTCTCGGCAATTTCTTTGCTATTGAAGGTGATGTTGGTATAGAAGAACGTAAACATAAAGACCAGTAGGAAGTAGACAAGCGGGTAAACATAAGGCGTAAAGCCACCCTGCTGGAAGGTCTGCGCGGTAGGGTTTTGGAATAGCTGGGTCAGTTGGGTGCCTATATCTTGCAGACGAGCGCTACTAGAGCCAGTCATCAGTTGTCCGGCAAAAGCCGGGACACTTAGGAACGCCATGGCGAAGATAATCGGTACGACGCCGGCAGTAATAAGCTTGATTGGCAGTACAGTAGTAACACCGCCGTAGGCACGGTTACCCTGTACGCGCTTGGCGTAATTAACGGTTAGCTTTCTGGACGCTTCATTGAGTTTAACGATCAGGATGGTCGCTACCAGCACTATTGCTATAATCGCAAGTGAATAGATAAGACCGCGGGTATCAATGGGCAACTGTTTCCCAAAGACATTCCATTTTTGATTTTCGCTAACGACACTGTTGATCAGGCTTCCTATAGTTTGTGGCAGGCTGCTGACAATACCCACAGTAATAATCAGCGAGATACCGTTACCAATGCTTTGTTCGGTAATTAGTTCACCTAACCACATAAGAATCATGGATCCACCAGTTAATGCTGCAACCATTAGTACCCACTGCCCCATTGATGTATTCGCGGTAATGTCCCCCAGCCCACCAATGCTAGAGGCGGTTTGTCGGACTAAATAGATGGCACCAATAGATTGGACAATAGCCAATGGCAGTGCAAGCATACGAGTGTACTGGTTGATCTTCTTGCGCCCGTACTCACCCTCTTTATTAAGATTTTCGAGGCTAGGAATGGCTTTAGTAAGTAGTTGCAAGATGATAGAGGCATTAATGTATGGTCCCATACCAACGAGCATAATTGATAGATTTGCGAGCGCTCCACCAGAGAGTACGTTAATAAAACCAAGAGTTCCAGAAGAGCTCTGAGAAGAAAAGACGTTATCAAGAATTTGCTTTAGGGTCTGGGGGTCACTGAGAGGAAGTGGGATGTGAGCAAAGATACGAAACACCAGCATCATGCCGAGCACGGCAAGAACGCGTTTGCGCATATCAGAACTTTTTAGCGAACCCCAAATTGTTTTCCAACTCATACTTTAGATGTCTCTTTTCTCGGGATAGTATACCAGTATTGCCTGCGAGCGTACACTGTAATGATCACAACTAAGCTGCTTGCTCGAGTACGGTCACCCGCTGCCCGACGCCGCGAAGTTCGCGACTGGTCTCGGTAACTACAATCTGAATAGTGTTGACCTTTGCCTCTAGCCTATCCAGGCTTTCTTGTGTAGCAAGTGTTTTAATTTTGTCTTGGATTTGGCCGACGGCTTCAACAACAACTTTATTCTGGTCACGAATTTCTTCGAGCAATACGTTGGTGTAGTTGTCTTGCTTGCTCATTGCTATGATTATACGCGCTCATAAATCTATATGCACGAGCTCGTTTCAATACACATACTAGTATAGGAAAGCTACTCGTGCTGATACACGATCTTTGTGTGGCTGGTCAGCTTTTGGGGGAT
Source organism: uncultured Candidatus Saccharibacteria bacterium (assembly GCA_964553355.1). Lineage (GTDB taxonomy): Bacteria > Patescibacteriota > Saccharimonadia > Saccharimonadales > AWTP1-31 > CAZKKJ01. The sequence goes on from CAZKKJ010000030.1 coordinate 3,232, forward strand.
CTGACTCGTGAACCGAAGCAAGGGTTAGGCGTGTAATTTGATAGTCATCTGCAGCAGCTACTGCTGTGCTTTCGAAGTTGCCTTTTAGGCACAGTTCGCTCGACCGTACACCACGTTTCCATCCTAGCCAGCCCTGTCCTTCATATACTAACGCTGAATTTCTATTCGCCACAATATAGAGTACGCCACCAGCATGCCTAGCTTCGGACGCAGTTACATCAACATGTTTAGTTGTGCCTAGGTCTCCATGTAAGATTTGAAACATTGACTGCCTGAACTTAGTTATTGGCATGCCAAGTCTCCCGAGGTCATCCAGGACTAAGGCTTTTGTAGCCACAAGCTCGTCAGGAAACTTGTCCCAATTGTACATTGTGCCCGGATGAGTTGCTTCACATGAGTCAAAAATATCCCTCTCGGTTTCAGGTATAGTGCCTACTGTTTCTGGGAAGTATGCTTGCATTCGGACAGTCCCTGATGTGACATCTGGCAAAGTACGGAGGGCATTTAAAATAGTATCCCGATCTCTCTCAATGAGTGATCGGGATACTTCAGGATTGTTGGCAACGGGTAAGGTACCCACAACTTTACCTACTTGGCTTTTTTGGGAGCCTTTTCTGGCTTGTCTGCTTTGATCTTGGTTGTAGGTCGTTTGATCTGATCGATCTTTTTGAAAGAACCACCAGCTTTTTCGATAGCGGCTACAGCGGTCTTGCTGGCGCCTTGCAAAGAAACGGTGTGCTTCTTGGCGACCTCGCCCTTAACAACGAGCTTTACTCGGCAGTAAGCGTTTGACACGAGGCCAGCTTCTGCAAGAGCGGCATTATCTACCGTGCTACCTAGTTGATCAAGGTCGCCAGTGTAGACGACTTCGGGTGCAACACGGTGGCTGGTAAAGCCACGAAGTTTAGGAAAACGTTGCATGAGGGGGTTTTGACCACCTTCAAAACCGGGGCGTTGGCTAAAGCCGGCTCGGGCTTTTTGACCCTTGGTACCACGACCAGCGGTCTTACCTTGTCCGGCAGATATACCGCGACCAACGCGCTTGCTAGATTTTTTAGCCTGTACCTGTAGGTTGTTGTAACTCATTACTTAGCCTCCTTGTCAGCTTTTTTAGCGGCAGGCTTTTTGGCTGCAGCTTTGGGCTTAGCAACTGGCTTCTCTGCTTTTACAGGAGCTTCTTTTACATCTTCAACAGCTTTCTTGGCAGCTTTCTTAGCGCTAGACTTTGCTACTGCACTAGTAGTGATCCAGTCTTTTGCTGGGACCATAATCTGTAGAGCTTCTAGGGTTGCGTACGCAGTGTTGGTCTTGTTAGTAGAGCCAAGTGATTTGCTGAGGGCGTTTTTGACACCAGCTACTTCTAGGACGGTTCGCACTACACCACCAGCAATAAGGCCGGTACCTGCACTTGCAGGCTTGATAAGGATGTTGGCACCAGCAACCTTGGCGGTTGATTCGTGCGGCAGAGTACCCTTGTACAAGTGAATAGTAACCATATTCTTTTTGGCAACTTCCATGGCCTTGGCTACAGCACTGGTAACATCGGCACCTTTAGCGGAACCAATACCAACTTTGTTTTTGCGGTCACCAACTACGGCGAGAGCGCGGAAACGGAAGCGACGTCCGCCTTTTACTACGCGAGCCACACGGTCGATGTTAAGTACGCGCTCATCGAAGAGTTTTTCTTCGGGAGTTTGTTCGCGTCCACCACGCCTATCGCGGTTGTCGCGGCCACCAGGGCCACGACCACGGTTATCGCGACCTTGGGCTGGAGTGCCAGGAGCTGCTGCACCGGCTGCGGGAGTTTGGGTCTGAGGAGTATTTGTAGGTTGCATTAGAATTCCAATCCATTCTTACGGGCGCTGTCGGCAAGAGCTTGCACGCGACCATGGTACAAACGGCTTCCACGGTCAAAAACGACCTTGGTTACTTTTGCTTTGTTCGCTTTCTTGGCAATTTCTTCACCGATAGCAGTAGCTTTAACAGTCATGTTGCCGGTAATTTTACTACCAACAGTTGTAGCGTGGGCGATAGTTCTATCAGCGCTGTCGTCGATGAGCTGAGCTACGATGTGACGATTGCTAATGTGTACGCTTAGGCGAGGCCGTTCGGCACTGCCAATAACAGTAGATCGAACGCGGTTTTTGCGCTGCTTGATATTCTGGATCTTTTTAGTGAGACGATTCATTATTTATCCTTACCACTCTTACCAGACTTACGGATAATGCGCTCGTCTTCGTACTTAATACCCTTGCCCTTATATGGTTCTGGCTTCTTGAGGGCTCGGATCTCGGCTGCTACCTGGCCAACTTGCTGACGGCTAATACCGCTAACAGTAATGTTAGTACCTTCGATGGTTGTAGTAACGCCGGCAGGAACCTTGTAGATAACATCATGGCTAAAACCAAGATTGAGTTTAAGGTCGGTGCCTTGTTGCGCTACACGAAAACCAACACCGTTGATTTCGAGCTTTTTGCTAAAGCCTTCAGATACACCAACAACCATGTTGTTGATGAGGGCTCGCATTAGACCATGCTTGGCACGGATTTTTGGTTCGTCGTTGGCTCGAGTGACGATGATCTCTTCACCGGTTTGCGTGACAGTAATGTCAGGCATGGTGAACTGGGTTAGTGTACCCTTGGAGCCGGAAACAGTGATTTCGTCGTCGGCGATTGTAACGCTGACTCCGCTAGGGACTGTGATCGGTGATTTACCTACGCGACTCATATTCTTACCTTTTCTCTTATATTCTTTCTAAAAACTCTTAGTAAACTCGACAAATTAATTCACCACCAACACCAGCTGCTTTCGCTTCGGCGCCCGTCATCATACCTCGAGAGGTGCTGACAATAACGATACCACGACCGCTTTTAACAGTTGGGATCTCTTTGGCGTTAACGTAGTAGCGGCGACCAGGTGTACTGAGACGCTTGATCTCGGTAATGCGGGCGTTGCTAGCCTCGTCGTTGATGTTGATGTGCAAGGTCTTACCAATACTGGCATCGGTGACGCTGACGCGGTCGATGAAGTTGTTGGCTGCAAGCAGGCTTGCAACAGACTCTTTAACTTTGCTGTGCGGCAACACTACTTCGTGCTTGCGCACGGCAATAGCGTTTCGGATACGACTCAGCATATCTGCAATCGGATCGGTAGAAGTAGTGCTCATTACCAACTCGCTTTCGTTACACCAGGGATTTCGCCCTTGCTTGCATGTTCTCGGAATGAAATACGGGATAGACCAAAGGTACGCATGTAGGCGTGTGGACGGCCAGTCTCGATGCAGCGGTTCTTCCAACGGGTGGGAGAAGAGTTACGAGGTAGTAGGTGGAGACCTTCGAGGTCGCCCATTTTCTTTAGCTCAGCACGCTTGTCGGCGTACTTAGCAATCATTTTCTTTCGCTTTAGGTCGCGAGCAATGTTGGATTTGCGGGCCATTTAGTTGGTCTCCTTTCCTTTAGTTTTCTCGAATGGCATTCCTAGCTTTGTAAGCAGTGCACGTGAATGATCACGCTCTTCGGCATGAATGACGAATACAACTTGCAGGCCGTGAGGAGTGGTGGTTTCTTCGAAGGTTAGTTCTGGGAAGACCGATTGGTCGATAAAACCAAGGCTGTAGTTGCCAGATTTGTCGAATGCGCCAGCCTTTACACCGTGGAAGTCACGCAATCGAGGCAGAACGATGTTGATCAGGCGATCGGCAAATTCGTACATTTGGTTACCACGAAGCGTTACTTTAAGGCCAATCTTGTTGCCTTCGCGGAGCTTAAAGCCAGCGATGGAGTTTTTGGCCACGGTTTCGATAGGCTCTTGTGCAGTGATTTTGCGAAGGGTGTTCTTAGCGGTCTCGATGATCTTCTTATCATCCTTAGCACGTCCAAGACCAACATTAACAACAATCTTTTCGAGGCGTGGAACCTGGTGTGGGTTCTTAAGCTCTAGTTCAGATTGAAGTTCTTTGGCATACGTAGCGTTGTACTCGGATTTAAGTCGAGCTACATATGCAGTATCGGTAGTAGTTTTAGTAGCCATTACGGGAGTCTCCTTTCCGTACCTGCAAATACGCGGGTTTTCTTGCCGTCTTTGTCGAGCTTATACGCAACACGAGCGGCTTTCTTGGTAGACGGATCAACAACACCAACCTTAGAAACGTCAATCGGTTTGGTGATATCGATGATGCCACCTTGAGGGTATTGTTTGTTAGGTTTCATGTGCTTCTTAACAATGTTGATGCCTTCGACAGTAACTTTGTTTAGATTAGGGTGAGTAGCAACAACTTTGCCAGTCTTACCCTTATACTTACCTGCACGGACCATTACAACATCATCCTTCTTGAGGCGGATCTTGAACACAGTCTTGGTGGTGATTTTAGGATTCTTCATTATAGGACCTCCGGTGCGAGGGAAATAATTTTAGCGTACCCTTGGTCACGCAGTTCGCGGGGAACCGGGCCAAAAATACGGGTTGCTTTTGGCAGCTTGTCGTCACCAATGATGACGGCAGCGTTGTCGTCGAATCGGATAGTCGAGCCGTCTTTGCGCTTAATTGCGTTCTTGGTACGAACAACTACAGCACGGACAACTGACTTCTTCTTGACGTTACCCTGAGGGTTAGCTTGTTTTACAGTAGCCACGATGACGTCGCCAACGTGGGCGTAACGGCGGCGGGTGCCACCGAGAACACGGATGCAAAGAATTTCTTTAGCACCACTGTTGTCGCAAACGGTGAGGCGTGATTCTTGTTGGATCATTATGCCTTCTCCTCTTCTGCAACTTCTTCTACAGTCTTCTTCTTGGTTGAAGGCTTAGCGGCTTTCTGCTCGGCCTCGGACATTGCAGTGATCGCTTCGACTGATTGGTCGGCAGTAATTGCTGCACGTTCTACGATAGACTCTAAAATATGTCGCTTGCGAGCACTCAGTGGTCGGGTCTCGGCGATAACAACGGTGTCGCCCTGGTGGGCTTCGTTCTTTTCGTCGTGAGCCATGAACTTCTTGCTCGTTACATACGCTTTTCGATATAGGGGGTGGTTCTTGTGGGTGACAACGCTAACGACAATAGTCTTGTCGGTCTTGTCAGAAACAACAACGCCGGTAAGTGTTTTTGCCATTATGCGCTCTCCTTCAAAAGTTGTTCGCTGAGTACGGTTAGGATACGAGCTAGATCTTTGCGCTTGGCGCGGATCACGCGAACGTTGGTTAGCTCGCCCATGTGTACTCGTCGCTTAAGTTCAGCGATTTCTTCGCGGAGCTTAGTAGCTTCGATTGTTAGCTCGGTAGTCTTAAATTTACGGATATCTGTCATTTTCATAATCTTATGCCTCGTCCTTGACCAAGAACTTAGTCTTGATTGGTAGCTTATGGCTAGCAAGGCGCATTGCTTCGCGGGCGATTTCTTCGCTTACACCCTGCATTTCGAACAGGATGGTGCCAGGTTTAACCTTGGCTACGAAGAATTCGGGGTTACCTTTACCGCTACCCATTTTTACGTCCTGTGGCTTACGAGTCACGGGAGTGTGTGGGAAGATGCGGATCCAGATTTTACCACCAC
>CAZKKJ010000031.1:0-7944 GCA_964553355.1 uncultured Candidatus Saccharibacteria bacterium
TATCTTCGCCCGATCCGGCAAGTTCCTTAATAACATCTGCGGCGGCGGCTTCTAGTCCTTTGCGAAGTAGCATAGGATTGTGGCCCGCAGCGATCAGCTTGTGAGCTTCGGACAAAATATGGTAGGTCAGCACCGTCACGGTGGTAGTACCATCGCCAGCAACATCGTTCATTTTGCTTGCTGCTTGTTTGATAAGCTCGGCACCAACTTTGTAGCCCAGGGTTTCGTCGTCTACGTCGGCAATATCCACACCTTTGGCCACCGTAACACCGTCGTGTGTAACAGTTACGCCACCGTAGCTTTTACTAATGACTACATTTCGGCCTTTGGGACCCATGGTGGTCTTTACTGCATCGTATAGAATTTGCGCTCCGCCAAGGATTCGGCGGCGTGCGTCTTCGTCATAAAATACTTTTTTAGCCATGATTCCTCCTATTTAACCGTTGCGATTATGTTGCCGGCGAATACCAAGATGTATTCTTCTTTGCCAACCTTTACCGTGGTTGCCTCATATTCGTTGCGATAAATTACGCGGTCACCTGCTTTTACCGCCTTAACCGCTGCCCCAACAGCCAAGACTTTAGCAGTCTTGGGCTTTTCTTGTGCATTGCCTGGCAAATATAGCCCACTAGCAGTTTTAGTTTGTGGTTCTTCGGACTGGACTACGATGTAATCAGCCATTGGTTGAATGTTCATTAGTTCCCCTTCTTCATCAAAACTTGCATAAAAACGTTAGTGCTAACAGATACGAAAACACTAACTTTCAGCACTCATAATAGCCGAGTGCTAACGTGTGCGTCAAGCTGAACGGGGCTGAGTACCGCCAGAGATTATCAATATTCGTTGAGTTCTCGCTAGTTGGCTGTCTGGAAGTCGTAATGTTGCTCGTGGGGATTCAACGGTATTCTTAACTAGACCAACATGATGGGCACGAAGTACGTTTCGATTAGTGCCAGCACCTTTTTTTGACAACGTAACTTCTGTTCGCCCAGGTACAACAAAGATGAATCCTTTTCTGTCTAGGATTGTTACTGGGTCTCTTGGGAGCAATGAAATACTATCTGGCACCCATACACGGCCTTCGGCCATTGCCCTATTACCCTCAAGCAAGCCGTGCAGCCGACCTACTAGTTGAGCTATGACCAATCCTTGGTTTTGTTCTACACCAAGCCGCTCGCTTATCACATCCTGGCGTATGCTTTCTTCGACAGAAAGATCCAGTTCGGTTTGCGGTATATCCTGAACGAATGCACCCGGTGCTACAGTAGGTCCAAGGTTCAATTGCAAGTATTTCTCAAATTGTGGCATAGCCGAATTATACACAAGACCTGTCGGTTAGACATGAGCGGAATGTCTATTGGAATGCAATAGCAATCGACTTCCGTCCCATGGTTGGCGATGGATTGTCTACTTGATGATAAGCCGTCTTGGGACTCAGCTTTGTGCCAGCATAACCGGTCAGCGTGCCAGGTGGCGTTTTAATTACATGGGCACGGCTCAGCGAGAAAACTCCGTTTTCATCCATCTCGGGGATCCCCTCAGATGGATTACCGGGTCGGAGTATTTGTATGCGGCTCGGCTGTAGAGCAACTGACAAAGATACTGTTGCCCCTTTATCAAAATGACCCCTACCCGACTCACCACATACCTGGTCAACAACAATTACCTGTTTAGGCGTTAATCCATTCTGCAATCCCATAGTTCCTAGCCCTGCAATAAGTGCAGCCGTATGAGGTGGTAAGTCAAGAATATCGTCATACCGTATTTGAGTATTGACCTCTGGCCAGCCGGTGAGCTCTTCATCAAATATTCTAAGCTGATTGGGATCGATCCAACCAGGCGACAGCCCATAGCCCACATTGGTCGTATCTTCGATCACACGTCTTGCTCGTGTCTCTTGTACTGGAGTAAACTCAACCTGTAACATGATTTTATTATACAACTTTTTGTGCAAAATGTAAATCACTTCATCGTGCTACAATTTTGCTTATGCCTTTGATCAATCAAACCGTGCTCATGAGTGGTGCCGACTTCTTTGACGACGGTTTTGCCATTAACCCTTACATGGACGACAAAGTCCCTGTAGACAGAGCCAAGGCCAAGGCCGAACACGCTGCTATTCGCCAGGCACTCGAGAGCGCTGGCGTAAAAGTTATTACCGTTGCTCCTCCCAAAAACTGCCAAGACGGAGTCTACACTGCTAACTGGGCACTTTGCAAAGACAACAAAGCAGTTTTAGCTCGCTTGCCCGGACCTCGCAAAGCAGAAGAGCCATATGCCGAAAAGACTCTTAGGGACTTGGGTAAAGAGGTTATCATCGTGCCCGATAACCTCCGTTTTAGCGGCCAGGGCGATGCCTTGCCCTGCGGTAATGACTTGTTTATGGGCAGTAATTACCGCACCGACTGGCAAGTCCATAAATTCTTGGCCGACACCTTAGGATTTAACGTTATTAGCCTACAAACCATTCCGAAACGTCGATGGCATGGACTAGGTAAACGTGTCGTCAACCCGGCTAGCGGCTGGCCTGACAGCTTTTATTACGACATCGACTTGGCACTATCTGTTCTGCGAGCGCCGGATGGTAATCAAAAAGGACTCATCGCCTGGTGTCCCGCTGCTTTTACTCGCGCTAGCCGCAAACTACTTCGCGAATACGATGGCGTAGAAAAGATAGAGGTTAACCGGGCGGAAGCAACCAACGGCTTTGCCTGCAACCTGGTCAGCACCGGCGAAACGGTGATAATGAGCGCTAATGCCCCCAAACTTAAGGCCCAGCTAGAAAGCCGTGGCTTCAAGACAATCACCCCCGCCATATCCGAGCTCGCCAAAGGCGGCGGCTACATCCGCTGCACCACCCTAACCCTTTAGACTAAGCAAGGCAAGATATTGCTTTTTTACCGTTTTAATGCTAATGTATATCTTATGACGGAGACATTCTCCCCCACTTTTGAATCTACCGAACCTGAACTCACTATGTGGAGTACATACCTCTACGAAGAGCAGGCTCATCCTGGCATGCTTACGCGGGAGGTACGTGACTATACACGCCGTTATGTTGATGGCGTAGACAATCGAGGTGAAGCAGTCGACAAAATCCGAGAAGCACTTCTGATTAGCAAAGGATTGTTTGACGACCTACAGGATACATACGGCATAAAAAGTGTTGGCTTTACGCCTGCCATCGGCAACAGCCCACTTGATGGCCAGTTAGTGGGGCTTGTCCGCTCTAGAATTATCGAAGGTCAAGGCTACAGAGCACCCGAGGTTGGAAACGATGTAGATGTTGATGAACGACTAAAGTCTATTGTCATCGCCCCCGAGCACAAGCCCGCTGCAAAAACACTCCTCGATAAACTAACACCCTACTTTGTTGACAATTCCAGAGGTGACCAAGACTTTTTGGACGACGTCTTTAGCATCGATCAGTATGTATACACGCCGCCTACCGCCGAAGCACCCGAAGGGGAGTTTATCTTGGTTGATATGGATCCACCGGAAGTCGATCGTGGCGAAGTAGAAGGCTCATTCTTCCACGCCGAAAAAATGATCCACTTACTGGCCGAAAAAGTACTCGAACCGGAAGAGCTTGCTGCGTGGAATCAACAGCTCAAACAAGATCTGGCCGAAGCCGCTAAGATTTAGCGCTTTTTGAGTGCGGCGCGGGCGACTTTTACTTCGTCGTATTCGCGCTTTATAACTCGCCTGGTGTCGTCGTCATCTTGTAGTTCGTGGCGGAGTTCGGCGGCTTTTGGTCCGTTGGCCAAAATGGACTTCTCGTGACCCTTGCCCAGCAAAAGGATAACGTCGTCTTTTTTGGCCATGCTTATCGCTTGTGCTACCGCTTCTTCACGGTTATGAATTAGAAACAGATTTTTATCGCGCGTTTTGCCGGATTTTACGGCGCCACTGGCAATTTGCGTTAGGATCTCTAGGCCATCTATGTCGCGATCATCTTCTTCGGTGGCGATGACAATGTCGCAGTACTTACCAGCTATTCTTCCCTGCTCTGCCCGTTTGGCTTCGTCACGTCGTCCGGCGCTACCAAATACACTAATTAGTCGGCCACGGGTGAGTGGTTTTATTTCTTTAAAGAGCTTTTCGAAGCTTTCGGGAGTGTGAGCGTAGTCCACAATTACCTCAAAGTCTTGGCCTTCGTCTACACGAGTCATGCGGCCCTCTACACTTGGCAAGCTGGCAATCCCCTGCTCTATCTGCGCACGCGTTAGGCCAATGGCCCGACCCACACCAACAGTAGCCAAGGAGTTATAGATGTTAAAGCTGCCCGGCAAATGGCACACGACGTCGTAACTGTCTCCGTCTATGGTGGCGGTAAAGGTGCTGCCCGAAGGAGTGCTCTTAATATTGGTGGCCCGAAGCCCGCCGTCTTTTACTCCGTACAAAATAGGGTTCTTGATGGCTGCAGCAAAGAGCTTGCCGCTGGGGTCATCGGCATTAGCAATACCTACCTGCAAACCCTTACGATTACGATTAGTTTGCACAAACAGCATCTTTTTGGCGTCGCGGTAGCGTTCGAAGGTGCGATGGTAATCTAAGTGTTCGTGTCCGACGTTGGTCATTACACCAACCGAATACGGGATGCCCCAGACACGGTGCTGAGCTAAAGCATGACTGGTAGTTTCGAGCACTAGCCACTCTACCCCATTGTCGGCAATCTTTTTTAATAGCTTGATCAGCGGAGCCGCACCCATGGTGGTCATACGCGTCGGATTGGGCTGCTCACCTTTGCCATCTCCGTAGTCCACCGATATTGTTGTAATCATCGCAACTTTCTTACCACTGTTACGTAGCATCTGGGTGATCAACGTACAGGTCGTAGTCTTACCATCCGTACCAGTGACGCCAATAATCTTGAGGTTTTTAGCCGGAAAGCCAGCCATAACTTGGTACAGCATAGCCTCGCCCATGTGACCATACGGCTCAATATCTTTAAACAAGTTCTGAGGAACAACCTTCTTAACGACGCTTCGAATATTCATAACCTCTAGTATACTTGGTTTAGTGAAAGTTCTTGGGATCGAAACTAGTTGCGACGAAACCGCTGCTGCCGTGGTAGAAGACGGCAAGCGACTGCTTTCTAATGCAGTGGCCAGCAGTATGGATATGCATGTGCAATATGGGGGTGTTGTGCCCGAGATTGCTGCCCGCAGCCACATAGAATCTATCATGCCAGTAGTGCAACAGACGCTCGACCAGGCCAATTGTACCTGGGACGACATCGACGCCATTGCTGTTACATATGGCGCCGGCCTGGGTGGCTGTTTGTTGGTAGGTGTTATGACGGCTCGAACCTTGGCCATCACCAAAAACAAACCACTGTATGCCATTAACCATGTAGAGGGCCATATCTACGCCAATTTCCTAACCGAAACTTCCCTGCCCGACTATGTTTTGCCCAGCAAACAACCCCAGTTCCCTCTTCTGGGCCTGATCGTCAGCGGCGGCCACAGCCAATTAGTCCTCTGGAAAGACCATTTTGACTACACACTCCTTGGCCAAACCGGCGATGATGCCATCGGCGAAGCGTTCGACAAAGTAGCAAAAATCCTAGGGCTCCCCTACCCTGGCGGCCCCAGCATCGGCAAGGCAGCGATTGATGGCGACCCGCACGCCTTCCAGTTCCCTAAAGCCAAGCTCGACAAAAAGTATGATTACTCTTTCTCTGGACCAAAGACAGCCGTTCTAAGGACCGTGCAGAAGCTGTGCGGTAAAGATCACACCTTTCCAAGCTTTAAGCTCGCAGAGCTACTTACAGAGGCTCAGAAGGCAGATGTTGCCGCTAGCTTCCAGCGCGTAGCCGTAGAAACGGTGGTGGATAAGGCTGTCCTGGCTTTTGAAGAGTTCTCCCCTGCTTCAGTAGTTATTGGCGGTGGCGTGGCTGCCAGTCCCGAGCTCCGCCGCCAGCTAAGTGAGCGTTTAGCTATCCCTATCGAATACACCGACTTAAAGCTATGCACCGACAACGGTGCCATGATCGCTACACTAGGCTGTTTTAAGATGAAGCTTAGCCACCCAACGGCCGATCCGTTCGCATTAGATATTCAACCCAACTTGTCTATGTAATTGGCGGGATCCGGACGTGGCCAGTGTGTAATTGCTCTGATGCGTCCCCAGCGTCTTTTTGATAAGCCGTGAACGGCACCTCAACTATAGCTATTCCAGCGTCTATGAACTTTGTCCAAACTTTGACAGCTGCATCGGTTTGCGACCAATCGTGTGTACGAAATGTTTCGCCTCGTTCATGAGCACTCTCGATCGCAGATAAATAGGCGGCCATTCCGTAGCCCCTCCCTTTCAGTTTCTCGCCGGCTGCATCTTTTTCATACAGCGTAATGCCGTTGAACCATGCCTCTTTCCTGGGAGTATCGTGCGTCAACGTTGCATTACCAACAGTGTGGCCGTCAGCAACGATGAGTAGCTCCTCGGGTACAAGGGTTCCCTTGGCTTGCCTCTTATCAGGGTCAGGAGTCAGAACAACATTAGGCAAGGTCCCTTCTGGATCCATAACTTGTCGAGGTGCGAGCTGAGGCTTAGCTTCTGTCATTTTTTGTTTCAACTATTACTCATTAATATTAGCATATTCATCTCTGTCTGTCAATATTGACGCTTATGCTTGTTGGGGGTATCGTAATAGGGAAAACAAACAGGCTAAAGTGTAATCCTGCTGCTGCGAGCATGGTGTCTCCCGGTAGTGGGATTACGCACTTTCAGTTGTGGAACGACATAGGACTCGTTTGGAGGAATCATCTGCTCAGCAGACCTTGTTTGCGTTTATATCTGTTTTCACGTGACGCGCCAGAGAGGCGCTTTTTAATTCCTAACAGAGGTGGTAAAATACGTCCATGATGATCCGGAGTTACCAACGACGCAGCGTGCACGTACCTAGTGGTGGTATCCGATCTGTGGCAGGCTAGATGTACCTTCTATCCAACCTAATTAACAGAGAGAACCGAGATGAAACTAGCTAAGGCTTACGAGCCACACAAATACGAAGATAAGATATACAAACTATGGGAAGAGCAGGGTGCTTTTACCCCCGAAGACAAGGGTAAGGGGCGCTTTAGCATCGTTATGCCGCCGCCAAACGCCAATGCCAACATGCACCTCGGCACTGCCATTACTCTAGACCTTGAGGATATCGCCGTGCGGTACCAGCGATTACAAGGGAAGACCACGCTATTCCTACCAGGAGCAGATCACGCTGGCTTCGAGACCCAATCGGTATACGAAAAACACCTGGCCAAAGAAGGCAAGAGCCGCTTTGACTTTACCCGCGAAGAGCTCTACAAACAGGTTTACGATTTTGTCGACAAGAACAAAACAAACTTCGGCACACAGTTCCGCAAGCTTGGAGTTAGCACCGACTGGACTCGCTATACCTACACGCTCGATAAAAAGATCGTTGACCAGGCCTATGCCACCTTTAAGAAGATGTGGGATGATGGGCTTATCTACAGAGGCGAACGCCTGGTTAACTACTGTACCTTTCATGGCACTGGCTTTGCCGACATCGAAGTAGAGCACAAGGAGGAGATGGGTAAAATATACAGCATTCGCTACACCTTGAGTGACGGCAGCGACTCCTTGATAATTGCCACGACCCGACCCGAGACGATGCTAGGAGATACTGCGGTTGCTGTTCACCCTGAAGACAAGCGCTACAAGAAGTTTGTAGGCAAAACCATTCGTCTACCCCTGACAAACCGAGACATCCCGGTTATTACCGACGAAATGGTCGATATCTCTTTTGGAACTGGCGCTGTAAAAATCACACCCGCCCATGATCCCAATGACTACGAAGTTTCGGAACGGCACGACCTGCCAAAGATGACGGTTATCGACTTCGAAGGGAAGATGGGCCACGATGTTCCAGAGGCTTACCGGGGGCTCGAAGTCATGGAAGCACGCAAGATCGTCCTGAAA
>CAZKKJ010000032.1:0-7804 GCA_964553355.1 uncultured Candidatus Saccharibacteria bacterium
GAGCGACACATTCGTAACGTGTAGGTCAGCAGTTCGATCCTGCTAGGTGGCTCCACTTAATTAAGTTTTTTACGCCCCGCGGGTATCGTATAACGGCTATTATGTATCCTTCCCAAGGATAAGACGAGAGTTCGACTCTCTCTACCCGCACCAAAGTGCTAAGCTATATATATGCAAATATCTCAGAAATATCTCCACGATAGAATAGTTTTACTTTTACTTAGTGTTAATGGGTTTTTAACACTTCTCACGGCCGTGCTTATTACACTTAGGCTAAGTAGCGGACAGGGCGGTAACTACATCGTCGCATATCGGCCAAACTTGGGCGTAGGAGCCTATACTGCTGGTAAACAGTCCGATTTTCTAACCTTTATCTTGTTTGCACTCGTAACATTAGGCATTAGTGTGGCACTTAGCGCTCGGGTATACAGCCGACATCGCAATTACGCACTTATTATCTTGGGGCTTACAACGCTGTTAAGCGCACTCACCGTAATTATTAGTAACTCATTGTTAGCGCTCAGTTAATCTATGCGTGTCCAGGACATAGAAATACCGTACGAAAAAGATCGTGGTCGACGTTACCGCTTTTTCGAAATGCTGCCAGGGCTAGTTACCTGGAGTATCTTTATCCTGCCATTTGTAATTAGCTTCTTTGCACCCCATATCTTCGTGTTTATAACGATCTTCTATATTTTGCTGTGGTTTGTTAAATCAATGGGTATGTTACTGCGTAATGTACAAGGACTACGGAACATGGAGCGCTTTAAGAAGATGGACTGGCAAGGCATGGTTGCCGATTTGCAGCATGGAGCAGTTCCTGATGAGCGAGTCGCACCAGATTGGCACTCTGGCAACCTTAGTCGGGTAGGGGCAATTAAGCCCGACGATGTTATTCACGCTATTTTTATTGCTACCTACAACGAGACTCGCGAGGTGCTAGAGCCAACCATCCAATCTGTTATTGATTCTCATTACGACATGAAAAAGGTTATTTTGGTTGTGGCTTACGAAGGAAGAGACGGCGCACAGGCCGAGAAGCCAGTATTGGAACTGGTCAAAGAATATGGCAGTCAGTTTGCCGACACTTTGGCCTACAAACACCCCTTTAACCCCAAAGAGGTACGCGGCAAGGGCGGTAACATTACCTATGCTGCCCGTCAGTTCCACAAATATCTCCAGAAGGAAAAGATCGATCCGGCTCGAGTAGTCGTTACAACTCTTGATGCCGATAATCGCCCCGACCCCAGCTACCTGGCGTGTTTAACTTATATGTATTCAATATGTCCCGATCCGCTGTATGCCTCGTTCCAGCCTATAGTAGTCTTTACTAACAATATATGGGACGCCCCAGCGCCGATGCGCGTTATTGCCACTGGTAACACGTTCTGGAACACGGTTATCTCTATGCGACCGCATGTACTACGCAACTTTTCATCACACGCCCAAGGCATGGCCGCACTTATAGAGACAGATTATTGGAGTGTTCGTACGGTTGTAGAAGATGGTCACCAGTTTTGGCGCACCTATTTCCGCTTTGATGGCAAGCACGAGGTCTACCCGCTGTACCTACCTATCCACCAAGACGCTGTATTTTCATCTTCCTACCTAAAGACCATTAAGGCGCAGTTTATTCAGCTACGGCGCTGGGCATGGGGTGCATCCGATGTGGCCTATGTACTCGAAAAAGGGTTCTTTACCAAGAACAAGGTGCCACGTACCGACCTAATTATGAAATTGGCTCGATTGTTCGAGGGACATGTTAGCTGGGCTACGGCGCCGCTTATCCTTGCGGGAGCAGGTTTTATCCCGGCAATTGTTCATCCTAAAGATTTCTCGTCTAACCAGTTACCGGTTATTGCGGGCAATATCCAAACAGTCGCTATGTTCGGAATCTTGGCTACGTTATACCTAAGTCTCAAGATGCTGCCACCTAAGCCGGCACGCTATAAGCGGCACCGTACAATATTCATGATCTTACAGTGGGTGCTTCTTCCGGTTACAACAATATTATTCAATGCCATGGCAGCCATTAACGCCCAGACTCGCCTAATCTTTGGCCGCTACCTGGACAAGTTTGACGTCACCGACAAAGCGACTAAGACCGAAGATAACCGCACGGTCATCTAGCAGGACCTCGGTCTAGCTGCTGTGATACGCCTGGTAGTGGACTCCCGCTGCGCGGTCAAAACGCGCCAGTACCTGGCTCGTTACGTCGCGTATATCGTCTTTGCCGAGCGATCCAGCAGTAATTAAGGGGTACAGCTGGCCTAAAATGGTGTCTGTCAGGCCAGATGCGGCCTTTTGAGCATCCTTCCTATGCTTACATGACTCGAATATGCTTATCATTAACTTATCCCGCGAGAAGGGCCGAGAAGCCTTCTTGTCGAGTACGGTCACAGCTGTTTCAAGGTCGATCTTCTCTATAGTTGTAACGGTAGCTCCACAATCACTGCAGACGCGTCGTCGCCAAGTACTATTAGCACGCTTCTGCATTCTTGAGTTACCGACGCTCGTTTTTCCGCCACAATATATACATACCATGTCTATATATTGTCATAACGCTTATGAAAACGCTAGTGGAAAACTCGGTGGAAAAGTGGGTAAAACTATCTTAAACACCGAAAAGAGCACATCTATTTCTAGATATGCTCTTCTAGAACTTCCAAGGATTACTCCTCAGAAGAACGTAAACGACGGATTCGACTCATAAGCTTCGAAGAAGCTAATTCTTCGTAAAAGAGCTCAAAGCTCTTCAACGAAGTTTGTTGTTTGGTACTCAAAACCAAAACACCTCAATTAACACGCTTATGTTAACACGAAAGGGCAAAAAAGTCAATGCGTTGGCCTATACTACAACAGATTAGCGCAATCAAAATGAGGCCTACGCGGGCCTCTAAGTTGCAAATGGTGGGCGCGGAGGAATTCGAATCCCCGACCTCTTCTACGTCAAAGAAACGCTCTAGCCAACTGAGCTACGCGCCCAAATTCAACCTGTTTACTTTATCACAAAATATCGTATAAAGGTATCCTAGTTTTCGTTGAATAGCGATACTTCCGCACTTTACTACGCATACTCCTTTGTAATGCTCATAGGTAGGCCTACCGGCCGTCCGTTGGTCAAATGCCACATACGTGAAGTTCTTGATGGGGATGCCCAGCTCACATGACCAATATTTCTTCATCTCATTGGCGGACTGATCGGCTCGCAAGTGAAGCTCACATTTTACTTCGCTACGAGGCTTGTCGTAGTTGAGTTCCAGAACATCCAAAACGAACTTTAGAATCTTAGGATCAGAGTTTGCGATAGAGCTAATATTCTTTTTAGCGCCTTCGCCGAGGTAAAGCATAGCGAAGGCTAGGTCTAGTATTGGACTGGTTAGCTCAATCTCTGAGAGCGATTGCTCGGCTTGCTTTTGTGCTTCACGCAAGCGTAGGGCTTTTAAGGCGCGATGGGACTCAACAGCTCTAACCCTCGCTTTCGCCCAGCCATCAACACTATTCTGCCTTAGCTGGATTTGTTGCTCTGGTGTAAGCTCAATGTCTTTAAACCAATTAGACAGGGTGGAGCGAGCAATACCCGTCTTGCGTTCGATAACAGTCATAGACATGCCGGCTTGACGCATGATAATGACTTCTTCTTTTAAATGAGACCAACGGGATTTCATAGTATACATTATATAGGACAGTAGTTCGGTTGCGCCACAAATTCAAACAATACTAGCAAGTTGTTCTAGACACTGTTCAGACTTGTGGGCAAGAAATAATAACTAATACCATCTGTGATATATTTTTGGATAGTCTTATCCCCAGCGAATAATGTAAAAAAGTCGACATTAATATACTAGCCTTATAGTACTAACCTTGTTATGATGGTTGGAGTGAAGTTTTGAGATTAGTTTTTTTAAAGCCTAGTCTTGGCCCGAGAAGCCAAAAGTCCGAAAAATTACGATTGAATGCAATGCGAAACCATTCAATCGTTTTTTTATGTCCAGAACTCTGTTTTATAGGGGTGTGGTATACTGTAACTGCGTTGAAACGGACTCACCAACCGTGGAGCAAGCCAGTCAAGGTAAGAGCGTGGCTATAACTAGCGCTTACAAGAGTAAAAGTCGAGGTGGAACCTCCTTTCAATAGATAGGACCAAGACGCGGAATCCGACCAGATACGTTTAGTGTAATGCGAGAATACTAAACCCTTCGGAGACCGCGTCTATTTAATTGCTAACGCAAATATAAGGAGAAGTTATGGCAGACAACCAAGATCAAAAGGATCAATTACACGCTATGCGCCACTCATTGGCTCATATTATGGCGACTGCCGTAACAACCTTGTGGCCAGAGGCCAAACTAGGCGTTGGCCCTGTAGTAGAGAACGGCTTTTACTACGACATCGACTTGGGCGAGCAGAAGATTTCCGAAGAAGACTTTGATCGCATAGAGAAGAAGATGCGTGGCGTTATCGTCCAAAACCAGCAGTTCGAACGCTTCGAGCTACCCATAGACAAAGCTATTGCCTGGGCCAAAGAAGCCCAGCAGCCTTATAAGCTGGAGCTCCTAAACGACCTTAAGCGGGCAGGTACCACTGTTGCCAAAGACCTCAACGCTGACGAACTCGGTACCATTGCCGAAGGCGATGCAGAGGTAGAAAACGTTTCTTTCTACAAAAATGGCGACTTTACCGACCTCTGTCGTGGTCCCCATGTAAGTAGCACGGGCGAAGTTGGTGCCTTCAAGCTCATGCGCGTAGCAGGTGCCTACTGGCGCGGCAAAGAAACCAACCCTCAGATGCAACGCCTCTACGGTGTGGCCTTCGCCACCCAAGAAGAACTCGACCACCACTTGGCAATGCTCGAAGAGGCCAAAGCCCGCGACCACCGCAAACTGGGCAAAGAGCTAGACCTGTTCTCGAGCTCCCAACTTATTGGTGCCGGGCTGCCACTGTTTAGTCCGCGCGGGACCATACTAAGGGACAAGGTGGAGCAGCTGGCTCAGAAATATCGGCTGGATCGGGGCTACCAGAAGGTGTGGATTCCCCATATTGCTATGATTGATGCCTATAAGACATCTGGTCACTTTGAGAAGTTTCCTGAGTTGTTGCGATTTACTTCTACGGAGTCAGGTGACGAGCTAGCACTCAAGCCCGTTAACTGCCCGCATCACACTCAGATTTTTGCTTCGCAACCTAGAAGTTACAAAGACCTTCCGCTGAAGTACATGGAAACAACCTCTGTATATAGAGACGAGAAGAGCGGTGAGCTCGGTGGCCTAACCAGAGTAAGGGCCATCACTCAGGATGACTCACATGTCTTTTGTACAGACGAGCAGGTGGAGACAATCTTTAAGGAGCTTCTGGAAAGTGCCAAGGAACTTTACGGACTCCTCGATCTTAAGCTGTCACTCCGGCTTTCGTTCAGGGACGACAGCGATAACTACTTGGGTGACCCAGAAACCTGGGAACGTGCACAGAATGCAATTCAGCAGTTGGCAGTTGCATTTGAGCTGGAGTACGAAGTAGGTATTGGCGAGGCAGCTATTTATGGTCCAAAGATGGACTTTATGGCTACCGATGCGTTGGGTCGCAGAACTCAGCTTGCTACTGTACAGCTTGATTACGCACAACCGGAGCGCTTTGAGCTCGAGTATACAGCCGAGGATGGCAGCAAGAAGCGTCCGGTCATGGTCCACTGTGCGCTATTAGGCTCAACGGAGCGATTTCTAAGTATCTATATAGAGCATGTAGGCGGTTGGTTCCCATTCTGGCTGGCACCAGAGCAGGTACGTATTTTGACTATCAATGACTCCATGGGTGACTATGTGGCAAAGATTAAAGACGTTCTGGATGGCGTCGTCCTGATGCAGCCGGTAAAGTACAACGAAGTTCGCTATACGGTAGATGGACGCAACGAGTCACTCGGTAAGAAGATTCGCGATGCTGCGGGCATGAAGATCCCGATAGTTCTTATTGTGGGTCCAAGGGACGCGGAAGCCCAAGAGGTGAGCGTGCGCCTGAAGGACGAAGAAAAGAAAGTTAAACTCAGTGAACTCAAGGCTTTTCTAGAGGATCTGTAGATGACACGGGTTGATGTGGACTTTAATGACAAGGTGTATGCGCTTGTGGCGCAGATTCCAGCCGGCAAGGTTATGACGTATGGCCAGATTGCTGCTGCGTGCGGAGCGGCTTGGGCAGCCTGGGAAGTGGGGCAGATTGCGCATACTGGGCCAAGTGATCTTCCGTGGCAAAGGGTCGTCAACAAACAGGGCGGACTGGCCAGCGGGTATCCAGGTGGCAAAGGTGGCCACAAGCAAGTGCTTGAAGCCGAAGGCTTCGAGGTGAGCGAAGATTACTTAGTAGATGTTGGAAAGTATTTATGGCAGCCAAACCAAACCAGTCTGTAGGGCCACTTCTAGTTATTGTTGGCCCTACAGCAAGTGGTAAAACAGCTCTAGCCATTGAACTAGCCAAGAAGTTTGATGGCGAGATAGTCTGTGCCGACTCCCGAACCGTCTATAAAGGTATGGATATTGGCACTGCCAAGCCGACAGTGCCAGAACAGGAAGGAATTCCGCACCACTTATTAGATCTTGTTAGTCCAAATCAGTCATTTAACGTCACTGATTTTAAGTGTTTAGCCGACAAAGCTATCGCCGATATTCTAGCTCGCGGCAAGCTGCCTATCTTGGTTGGTGGGAGTGGATTGTATATAGACGCAGTTATATATGACTACGACTTTGCTAACGCCAGTGGCGAACGCGATGCACAAAACCCTCGACATCTACATGCAGACGCCCCAAAGCAAGTGCTCGAACTTCGAGAAAATACGTTAGTTTTGGGAATGCAGGTTGATCCAGAAGTACTCCGTGCACGGATTGAGCAGCGAGTGCAGGCAATGGTCGACCAGGGGCTTCTTACAGAGATAAAAACACTTGATAAGCAGTACTCCTGGGACCTCCCGGCCATGCAAGCACCAGCCTACAAAGCTTTTCGCGGTTGCTTAGATGGCTCAAAATCCATAGAAGAGGCAAGTCGGGACAATATTGTTTACGACTCGCAGCTTGCCCGTAAGCAGCGGACCTGGTTTAAACGGAATAATAGTATTCATTGGCTAACCGACCCCCGTGATGCTGTAGATTTAGTCACAACGTTCCTGAACAAAGCACTCTGAATAAATATCCGAAAGACTGTTACAATAGGGGCATGGTTGAACAATTGTTTGGGTCAAAAACACGGGTAAAGCTACTGCAGCTTTTTTACAGTAACCCTAATCGCTCATTCTTTGTCCGCGAAATCACGCGCAAAATAGATGAGCAGATTAACTCTGTCCGCCGAGAGCTAGCTAACCTGCTCAGCATCGGAATTATTACCTCCGACAATACCAACACCAAGACTAAACTGTATTACGAAGTAAACCAAGAGTATGAATACTACGCCCCCTTAGGAGAGATCTTTGGGGGTGTACGCCCCGAAGCTAAAAAGGGCAAAAAAGTTGCGGCTGCCAAAAGCGCACCGGCCAACCCAGCGGCGGAATCACTTAAGGCACTGGGAAATGTAGAACTAGCACTATATACCGGTCAATTTACTCGAGACGAAAGCAGCGGCATCGACTTTCTATTGGTTGGTGACATAAACCAGACGCAGCTTAATAAGTACATGACCGAACTAGAACAAAAAGAGGGCAAAGAACTACGCTATACCGTAATGACTTTGGACGATTTTAAATATCGTCAGCAGGTCAAAGACCGTTTTATCGCCAACGTAATGGCGGCAAAAGTCCAGATATTGGCCGACAAACATAACATTTTCG
>CAZKKJ010000033.1:0-7732 GCA_964553355.1 uncultured Candidatus Saccharibacteria bacterium
ATTATTAGAAATACTTTTTACGTAAAAAGTAGATTCCGCTTACCGCTACCAAGAAGCTCGCAATAAGAAGCATTTGTTGGGCGTTATCTCCGGTAGTTTCCAAGTTACCACCTGAAGTATGATTTGCCGCCTGATTATTTGAATTGTTTTGATTTGTAGGTGTTGTTTCTGGGGCGGGTTCGTAAGTAATATTGTCTGACAATACTGCCGAGAATTCACTGGTTGCGCCAAAGTCAGATGTGGTAGATGGGTCGATTGCGGTAGTAGTTGCAGTCACAACGCCATTGGTTACCTGCAACGAATCGTCCATAGTTATGGTAACTTCTTGGCCATTACCATTGGTCGAGTTTGCCCCACCAAGATAGATTTGACCTTCCCCAAAACCACTGCCGTCGGCCGTATCATTCAGGTAGAAGTCCACTCGATATGTATCGGTTGGCGAGTCGGCTGCGTCTAGATCAAAATTGACGGTCAGTTGGTCACCAACCTGGCTAACACTGTTGATGACAGGTGTGTTCATGTAGTTGTTTGGGCCACTGTCACTGTCGCCAGAATCATTCGCGGTTGGCCCATCTTCTACATCACACATAAAGTTAAAGTCACTATCTTCGCACAGCTCAATACCGTGGTTAAAACTGTTTGTAACATTATTACCAAACACGGATATATTCTGAGGATCAGCCCCTAAACTAAAGACATGGATGCCACTTGTGTAGCCGGTGATAGTATTAGAGTTTGCCGGTGTTTGTGCTGCGGCAAACACATCACTAACCTTACCGCCAACTAATATTCCAGATTGCCCAATGAATCCCTGACCATTAAGTTGATTGCGTTGGATAACGATATCAGAGAAATTTACGGCCGCTGCAGCATTGAACACACCGATGCCACCGAATAAACCAGTCCCCGAAATCTTGTTGTCTAGTATATCTACCCCGCTAATGTCGGAGCCGCTTGGTATAGTCGGATCGAGTACTAGCACACCGATACCACTGTTGGTTCCGGCAGACATAATGTTGGTTGTTGCATCGCCTTCATAGCCAATAACGTTATTACGCACCGTTACAGAACGGTTTGCCACACCACCCGCAGTATCACTTTCGTGAATAATACCAACACCCATACTGTCGTAGCCGGCAATCAAGTTGCCATCGGTTGCAACAGGTCCACCGATAGTTACCCCGTTAACGCCATTTTTGACTCTGATGCCAATAGAAACCTCTGGAGATAACGTATCGGCCGCTGGGTTGAGGCCCACAATGTTACCGCGAACAATAATATTGCTAACCGAATCGTCGGATTCGTCATTGATAAGGATATTGTCTGATGCGGGGTTGTCGACCGCATTACCAGAAACAACATTTCGCTGGCTGGCACTTGATCCACCTAACGTCACGTTCGTGGACCCTGATCCAACCTCTAAGCCAACTAAGCCGTTTCCGGCATCGGCACCAGCCGGAGTAACACCAACAAAGTTGCCTTCTATCTGTACGTTATCGCTGTCTCGGATGCTGATAGCACCATCAAACGATTGGTCAAAAGAATGGACAGATAGACCCTTGATAACCACATTATTCGTACCGGTGATCACAAGATCACAATTACCAACACACGAGCTACCATCAAGCGCAACAGTTAAAACAGTATTGACGCCCTGAGGTGCCGGGTTAGTGTTGACCGATGCCCCCGTTTGTGTATACCCGTCTATGGTTAGAGGCGATGTAATATTTGGTAGGGCAGACAAAAGTGCAATTGTCTTGACACCGCTACCCGAGATTGCAAACTGGATAGTGTCGGTACCCGAACCCGCAATACACTCACCTACTGCAAGCCCCGAGGCAGTATCTGAGTTAGCAGCTGTTATTGCTTCGCGTAACGTACATTCGCCATCGTTGCTCGCGTCATCGGCAGTACTGTTAACAGTAATGGTGGCTGCGGCGTTAGCTATTTTGATATAACTCCCAAAACCTACAATGAAAGCCAAAATAAGAACCAGATAAACTGGAGATAGGAGTAACTTTTTCTTCTTTGTTTTCAAGACTTTTTCCTTTCAGTGGCAGCCCTCAGCTACCTACAATCTTCATACCTTGTCATTAGTATAGCAAATTACTTATGTTTAAATCTAGTATATCGAAATCCAGCATAAGACAGCAAGAATATTATTGCCAATATACCCGCAAACTTAACTGGCTTTGATATACGCTCGTCTGCCTGTTTGCTAGAGGTCCTTTCATCATTTCGTTCTACAAGTGAGCCGCTATCAGTACAAGCATTTAGCACGCATGCGACTGAATCAGTAGGCTCAAGGACCTCATCTATTACGGGGACAACTTGGCTGTCAGAATCTTGTAGCCCGTCACCGCTGTTTGTTTTTTTCTGACGCGCTCCAGAGTTTTGCTTTGCCGGCGATGCAGCCGCGTTACCAGATTGCTGCGGGGCTATCGACGGATCGTATACGAACACTTCTTGGTCATTCTGAGTTATCAAACGATACGTATCGTCCGGCATAATATATTGGGTAGTCTGTCCTAAGACGAATGCTCCCGATCCATAAGCTTGGCGATACGCTACGTCATCACTAGGTAGTCTTGCCTGACTATTAGCAGGTAATACTGTCCCCTGTGGGAAACTAAAATCTAGCTCGGGGATTGTCCATCCCGAAATATCCACGGCTGTATCTTGATTATTCTGTAATATTAGATAAGCACTGGCACTAATACCACCCAAGGCCACTATGTCCACATCTGGAACAGCCGTTTGTTGCTGGGGAAGAACTTGCTGCTGGCGTAGATCCTCCATAGCCTCAACAAACTTATCCTCACCATAATCAAACACCAAGTGAATATCGTCCGGAGTTGCTTCGGCAAAAAAATTGTCTGTATCAGGGATACTCAGTTCCTGGACGAGCTCCTCGGGATAGATAATCGAGCCGGGCGTAAAGATAAAATCAAATAGATCCTGTTTTTGTTGACCCCATTTGGCTATATCATCTGCCAGCGTCGACTCAGAACTAGCAAACAGCTCGTCGTACCACTGCTTGGTTAGGCCACTGCCGTAAAGATCGTCGTATATAGTGGCAACCCGTCGGTAGTACATCTGCCGGAATTCATCGAACTCAAACAAAGCACGCTCGATTAAGCGATACTGGTAGAACGGCCCACCCTGATTGGAGGGCAACGGATCAATTATTGGATTTCTGGTATAGGTAAACGGTCCATCAAAGTAAATTGGCATAAAGGAATTGTCGTTGTCCCACGGCAAATATTCCCACCGGCCCGTTGTTTCGGTGTTTCTGTACTGATATTGGTTGTGCTGTGTAAACCAATCGTCGTTTCGGATGACCGCCATAACTGCGTTGTAGTTGATAATACTAGCGACATCCAAATTGTCGTACAGATAGCTCTTTAGGTCATCGCCGGTTAACGTTTGTACAGCATCAAGCAGCTCATCGATATCATCTGTATTCTCGTTGGTACGGGTTTTTTTATCAAAGACCTCTTTGTACAAGGCTCCCGAATCATATCCATTGGCCTGCCTCCAGGTTGAATCGTACGTTTCGCTAAACAAGTAGTGGCCATAAAAATCACTTGGTCCAACGTCGTTTTTGTGTACCCTGACAAAACGCTGCACTAAACTGGGGAAGCCATAACGTTCTAGGGCCATAGTAGTTAACCGTTCGGGAAACTCACTCAGATTGAGGAAATACACTTGAATAGAAAATTCATCTATGTGCTCACCAAAGCCTGGCTGGTCGATAACGTAGCCTGCCGGTAACTCAAACTTATACTTACGCTTAGGGAAGTTAACGCTCGAGCCACCCTTAACTCTAACCTTGGCGTTATCAAAAACCTGGTCACCCAGCGCCACCACGGCGGGCACGAAAACGTCATCACTCAGATGATTTGTAACCAGGTCGCTAAAATCGCTGTCAGAGGTATACCATCTTAGAATCGGTAAATCCGAATTAGTTCCGTCGTCTACCACGTACCCACGGTAGTACTGGCTGTCGTCGTTGGAAGGCAACGACGCTGTACCGCTAGGATTCTCTACCTCAACCCGGAATCGAACCAACGAACCCCCCGTTTGCCCAGGAATGGTTATCCCGTATGTACCGTCTGCAGCAGCGCCATCGTTATGATTTCCATCGTCGAGCATAGTAAGTGTTTGCTCGGCATCAAAGTTAACACGGTAGCGCAACGACACATCACTAATGCCCAAGCCGGTCACGGTGGCCACAATAGATGTTGCCGTGCTTGCAGCTATGTTATTAGGACTACTAACATTGGTAATTTCAGCCAAGCTGAGTCCTTGAAGGCTATTTTGCGATAACGGCGTGCCACCAGTTGCCAAACTTCCACCCCAATTGCTTGCGACTGAGTTGTCGCTTTCGGCATCCTTTAGCTCCAGGGAGTATCCTAAACCGTCGGGGCTGGTAGGCCAGGGAGTGCTGTCGTCGTAAGTAAGCTCATCTATTGTTACACCATCACCATCTTTTAGGGTAACGGTTTCGCCCCCATTAGAGAGGTTAGAGGGTGCATAGGCTTTACTAGACACCACGCCGTACGTCAGGGATGTACGTGAAATATCCGGCGACACAATGAGGTAGTCGTGGGCCGCAATAGTAGTGCCTGGATCAAACACCATATTGATTCCGGCAGTAAACGCCCATCCCGAAAGGTCAATATTAGAAGCAGTGGTGTTGTACAGTTCTAGAAATTCATCGTTCTGATTACCTGTTCCTGGGTTATACATAAGCTCGGAGATTATCACCGACTCCGGCGCAGCCGCTTCAACCATTCCCCAGCGCATCAGACCCATTACCAGCAGCGTCGCTGTAAAGAGGCAGCCAACAAACGTACCCAGCTTTTTTGCAAATACTAACACCGCTGTAGGTTCTCACTCATTAGTTAGATAATACCATGAGCGCTATGCTTATGATATGGATGATATAACTAATGTAAAACGGAGAAGCTAACTATAGGGAGGAAATTGGTTCTCTAGCCAGTCGACTGCACTGTTGGCTACCGGCTGGAATGAACCTACGCCAACTCCTGCGGTAATGTGCTGAAGGACATTAGGGTTGTCATCTGCAAAATATTGTTTAGCAAGCTCAAAACCACCGTTAATCAGGTCGGCGACCACTTGATCAGTGAAACCTCGGAACACATTGACATGGAATTTTCTGAGGCTTGGGGGTACAGTCTCTTCCTGGCCACTATAGAAATATCCGTTGAGAGCGATATTTGCATAGGCAGCTTCAACCTTTTGGGCGGCTCTTTGTTCGATAAGATCGGCCGTATTAGTTAAGATTGTGGCCAAATCTTGATCGGGTCTGGCTAAAGCACCCTGTGTTATAAAGGTTGGCGTCACTAAAGCCATGGCAACTGTCCGACCCAAACGCTGAGAACGCTTAGCTAGATCTAATATCAATTTGTCAAAAACGGCCCTGTCTATGGACTGCCCTGCTTCTTGACTTCCTTCGACTCCTGCCTGGTCGGGATTTGCTACTGCAGCATAGGCAGAACTAATTGGCAGCAAGACTTGGTCGTACGGATAAGCAGCAAACTCCTCGGTAGCCAACTCAAATGGAGTTTTCCCGGTAAGTAGATTAACCGAACCCCAGTAACCGTCATCCTGAAAAGCGAATGAAGTTCCAGGCCGTCGTGCCATGGTGTCACGGTTAAATTGACCCGGATAAAATGCGTCATACGGCACATATGTCTGCGGATCGAAAATCAGCCCTGCACTACTAGAGAGCCCAGCCATAACTGGTCGCTTACCATCTGCTCCCCACGGTGTCCAAGTTTCTATCATTCCCTTAAAATCGGCCTCTTGGGCATAAGGCAATGACCCAGGTATGGTTACACCTGGATCTTGCGAGATTTCTGGCACACACCCTACGCTGGAACCTAACAAGCCTCCCGCTACCGCAGCTTTCATAAAATACCGTCGATTAAAATCACCCGGATTCACGCTCATTAGTTGCTGTTCCGCACTGATGGTTCGTTCATGTTCAGTAAGATTACTCATTTTGCAATTATACCACTTTTTTACACGTTCGCCTATTTTTTGTTGCTTGTATTACCAGTTTAAAATGGCGGAAAACCTAACGAAACCATCTTTTGACTGCATTGTTTCGCGCCGTTCGATAGGTTACAAGAACTACTCCATACTGGCCATACTAGTCGTCAATACGTCCATAGCGCGTTGGTCGATAGCCCGAAGCTCTTCAACAGACAACGTTTGAGCCTGATAACGATCAGTTAAAATTGTGCTGGGGTGATCGGTCCAAGGGTTTTCAATAACACTAACTTGCCAACCTGACTCCACGGTGCCATTTGGCACAGCATACTCAATCTGTTGAATACTCACCTGAGGCTGACCCTGAACGCTCAAAAATACATCGTGGATATCCTTGCTGGCATCGAGTGTCCCATCGAGATTTTGGTAAATGCCGGTAATACCTACAAAGCCTGGATACCCGCCGGTACCTGGAGTATGCGAGATATTACCAAGACCTTGGTTATATGCAGAACGACTCCACACACCAGTCTGACTGTTATAAAAGTTAAAGTTTCCCAGCTTATTGTTTTGTGCAAATGTAGCAACTTCTAAACCGATCGAGTTGGTAACAGTAATTAAAAGATCATTTCGCTCGGCACTATTTATATACGCAAGGGCTTCGTTTCTTTTGTTTGATTCTAGGGCGATATTGAATTTCTGGGTATTGTACTGCAGGCCCAATGCATCGTAAGCTGCTTGCTGTTCTGGAGCAATTGGAGCAAGCACGGGTTTTAGATTGACCCTTAGATTTTCAGGTGCCGAAACTTCAACAAAGCTACGCTGAGCCGGAGTAACTCGCTCCTGTTGCTCGAGCCCAGCAGAGCAAGCTAAAAGTAGCAAGCTGGCAAGAGGTGCAATAACTTTTCTGACCGTTTGCCTAGGTGCGCGGTCTAGATTATAAGACATGTTCATTCCTCTTCTCAGAGCAATGATTAGTTTGCAATTCTCGGTTTCGCCATTAGCTCCACTTAGACCGGGCGACCATATATAGTCTAAGTTTCAAAGCTGCAATTGCTCTGGATTACTAGTATTCTAACATCTTCTGCTTTTTTGGTCAAACACAATGTTAGGTTTGCTCAGCCAAGATTACGTTGAGAAGACAGCATTTCACTTTGTGCTCAAAAAAAGTTCCTACACCTGTACATCACAAACGAACCCCGATTGCCCCATTCGCTTCGCTTATTCGCCATCGAACTTGGTTCTTGTGACCAAGAAAAAGGCCCATCCAAAGGATGGGCGCTTTTCTTGGTGAACCTAAGAGGGAGTAGTCTCGAAACCCTGTACCTCGAGCTAGGAAACTTATCTGATAAGTTGCTAGCTCAGGAGGTATCAGATGTTCAGGATATTTAACCATACCCGGGCAACCACGTTAACAAACACTGCCTTATACAATGAGGTATCGTTTTACACTGCGTTCACGAAGGACATAAAGCATGCTTCTTCGTCGGTGATTATCGAAAGCCCCTATCTAACTGAACGGCGCGCATTGCAGTTCGCAAAGATCTTACGAAAACTGAGCCGTAAAGGAGTTAAAGTACGTGTTAATACACGCAATCCTCGTCACCATGACAAACTGCTTGAAATCCAGGCGTGGCGATCAATACGAATTCTCAGAGATAATGGTGTAAAGGTATACTTCTTTAGTGATATGCGCCACCGCAAACTGGCT
>CAZKKJ010000034.1:0-7705 GCA_964553355.1 uncultured Candidatus Saccharibacteria bacterium
TCGAACCCCCGAATGCTGGTACCAAAAACCAGTGCCTTACCACTTGGCGACGCCCTATTGTTGACTCGCTCGTTGGAGCTTAAAGACAGGGGTGATTATACCCTAGTACGACAGTTATGGCTAGTATCCTGCAAGCAAATGGTAAGTTAGTTTTTTTATTCTTACTATCGCCAGCGTGATCCGTGGTAGCTGTAATCCCAGCGTGTCCGATTTACTGTAGGCGGCATCGGTGGCTCTGAGACAAACTGTTCTGGAGTAAGCTGTTCGGCAGCTTTGCGTATTTGGTAATTGGCTTTGGTGTATAATAGATGTAAATCCTCGGCTAGCGCCATGCCTTTTTCTGCTTTTTCGTCAGTGCCTACTACAAATTGTAGGTCCAGCAGGTTTGCAAGAAAGTCAACTGCCTCTAAGTGGACAAGCATATTTTGAGTTGATTCTGTAGGCGATGCAGGGAACGCCCCCATCAATGTTAATTCATCCAATGTAAGGTGGCTGGTAGCTGTGCTTTCACGCTCTAACGCACCACTTGCAGCACTTCGAAGTAGTTCGTGCTCCTCGGGGATTACACGGAGGCAAAAGGCACCATCTTTGTTTTGGACCAAATCCATAATAGTGATATTATATCACGTTAACAAGTATTATACAAGCATAACCTTGTTAGGCCATTGTGCCCTCTTCGGTAGCAACGCTTTACAAAGTCAGCCGTACTGCTTATGATAAAAGTTAAGCAAGGTACATATAACTATGTTCACAAAAAAAGAAAATATCAACCAAGAATTCGTCATTAGCCCCACTAATAATGAGCCGGCTACTCTTACCGAACCTACCCCAACACCACCCCAGCCACGAACAGGCAAAAAGAAAATGTGGATCGTAAGTGCGATTATAGCTTTATTGATTTTGGCTGCCATTTCTTACCTTCTAGTATTCAAAGATTCAAAAACAACAACAACCGCTCAGAAGGTGGTTGGTCTAAGTGAACTCCGCGTGGGAAGTTTGGATGGTCCAATCGGTACCGACTATGTGTATCCCAAGCCAATTGGCGCCGGGTTGTCGTTATCTATTGATCTTCAGATCTTCGAAGGATTGGTTGGATACTCTAATCAAAAGATCTCTCCCCTGCTTGCAAAAAGTTGGAAGAATCCAGACGATCAAACATGGGTATTTACACTTAAGCCCGGTGTGACATTTCAGAATGGCAAGCCGATGACTGCCGACGATGTAAAGAAAAGCCTGGATAGTATTATAGCCAACGAAGACTGGAATTATTTCTTCACTACTATTGATACGGTTGCAGCAACAGACAAACAAACGATTACCATTACAACAAAGTCTCCTGATCCGTTACTACTTAACAGACTTGTCTATGGATTCGTATTTTCAGAAAATGATGACCAGACACTAAGCGGAACGGGTCCGTACTCTTTTGATACGCCCGCTACTCCCACCGAGACAGAAGCTTCCCTGACGGCATATAGTAACTACCACCAGGGTACGCCACTAGCCAAGAAGTTGCGATTTACTGTTTTTGAAGACACCGAAGCTCTTAACACGGCACTTAAACAGAATAAGATCGATATTGGAAAAGATTTGCAGGATCAAAAACTTGCAAGTGCACTGGCGGCCAAGAACTTCAAGACTCAAAACTCAGAAGACGCCGGAACGTATGGTTTAACCCTAAATCTTACCAAGTCCAACTCGCCCCTTGCTAAGAAGCAAGTTCGTGAGGCGTTGGCCTACGCTATCGATCGGCAGGCATTCTTACAAGAAGATCAGAGTTCTCGAGTACCAAGCAACTACATACTCCCTAAATCGGTCGTTGGTTTTGATGAGTCTGCAAAATTGCCTAGCAAGGATATTGCAAAAGTTAAAAAGCTGTTGGCAGAAGCAGGCTATACCAAAGACCAAAAGCTAAGCTATATTTACATCGAAGGTATTCAGACTGCAGCGCCATTTATCATCAAGCAGCTAAATGACGCAGGTTTTGGTGTAGATGCAGTAGCATTCGAGTCTCCTGATGAGTTTGTCGCAGCCGCCAATGATGGTAGGTACGATATTCTTGGTTTGTCTTTTGCCAGCGATATTGGTGATGGCATCGACTTCTTCTCGAGTCAATTGTCGTCGAGTAGTGGCCAGTTCCCTTCGGTTGATGACGCTGTGTTTGAGAATATGATCACCCAAGCAGAAGAAGCATTCCAAGCTAATGATCACATTTCTAAAGTCCAAGAAATCAATCGTTATGCTGCCGAGAATTACCTATGGATTCCACTGTCACAGGGTGTGTCGTCATACTATTACCAGAAAGATCTTAACCTAACATTAGACTCAAAGGTTGGTGCTTCCGCCCTCAACTATTGGAAAATCGGTAAGCTGCAAAACTATTCTGTAACAAAGTAATTGCATGCGCCGACATATACGTACACAACAGCTCTTGGCAAACACTCTTGCATTGGTTGTAGTCTTTAGTGTTATGTCGGTTTACTTGGTGCACAGTAATACGCGCACACTACGTGCTCGATTAAAGTCAGAGGCAACCTCGTTTAGTGTGTTGGCAACCTCCCCGATCGGCGATGCCTACAGTACTTACAAAGATTCAGGCACCGCAAAAATTAAGGATGTCGTAAAAAACTATTTGGCCCAGAGTGATAGTGTTGTAAATGTACATGTTATTTCGCTCGATGGTACCTCGCTGTTCTCGTATGACGATAAACCATTATCCGGTGTTACTGCCAGAGCGGCGAGCAGCTTTGAACAGGTGTTAATAAGTCGTGATGGACAGTTACAAACCATTGTCGAGCCGTATTTTAATGCTGCTGGTGCACATAGATATGGCGTTGTGTACACAATCTCTAACCAAAAGATTAACCAAGCGGTTCAACACGAAACTTTGTCGTTATTGCTGTTCAGCGTGCTCTCGCTTGTGGTGACGAGTGGGATTACCTATTTTGCATTAAATACCATAGTACTCAAACCGCTACAGGATGTAAGCCGTCAAGCGGAAGTGATTAGCAAAGGTAATCTTGACCAACAGATAAATATTGCTGGAGATAACGAGATTTCTAGTCTGGGGCGAGCCGTTAATGTTATGGCAGATTCATTGAAACATAGCATCGTAAAACTACGCGAAGTGGATCGTGTGAAGAGTGAGTTTTTGTCAATTACATCGCATAATCTAAGAACTCCACTGGCGGTAATCGAGGGCAATACGCAGAACGCCGATGTGCTCAAGACACCAGAACAATTTAAGGAGGCGTTAGCCAGAATTGCCGAAAGTGCAGCCGAGTTGCATGGATTTGCCGAAGAGATTCTAACTATTTCGCAATTTGAACTTGGTAATAACAACAAGGCAAAAGAGTCAGTAGTCGTTAGTGAATTTATGAAGAAATTGGTTGCCGAAGCAACCCAAAAGGCAGCCAGTCATAGGATTGAGGTAACGGCAGAACTGTCAACAAACGACAGTGTGTATATAGATGCCACCTATTTACGAAATGCAGTATTTAACTTATTAGACAACGCCATTAAATTTACACCCGAAGGCGGCAAAATTCATATCAGAGCATTCACCAGATCTGGAAATGTTCATATTGCCATTCAGGATACGGGTATAGGTATTGCAAAAGAAGAGGTCCCCAAGTTGTTTACTAAATTTCACAGGGCCACTTCAACCAGTGAGTACAACTTTACAGGCACCGGTATAGGATTATATGTTTGCAAAATTATAGTTGAAGATGCTGGAGGAACAATTAATGTAGATACTGTAGAGAACCATGGCAGTACGTTTACGGTTTCCCTACCGGTATTTAGTCCACATGGTCAACAAAGCAATACCCAGACAGACTGATATACTACCTTTAGCGTTATGAGGATTATCGAGCCAGTTGAATTAAGTCGTTGGGAGCGTCGCCGGCGACGAACGCACAGTCATCGACGATGGCGTGGTTTGTTGCTGCTTGGCGTTGGATTGGTGCTAATTGGCACGGCTGGGTATTATCGATATCAAAGACCGTTGCCAGATCCTACTTTTACTCCGACCAAGCTGGTACACGCTAGTAGCGTGCCAAAAATTACTTGGCCAAATTATGGGCAAGCTGCTATCGGTACCATCGAGGATGGTGTACTGGCAGATAACAATGCCGACAAACCCGTACCAATAGCTAGTGTTGCTAAGGTCGTAACTGCACTGGTGGTGCTCGATGCAAAGCCCCTGCACCTTAATCAGCCTGGGCCAGTTATTACCCTGACGGCTGCAGATGAAGCAATTTATCATAGGTATATCGCCAAGGGTGGATCGGTGTCGGGCGTAACTGCCGGAAAGACTCTGACCGAGTACCAGGCTTTACAAGCAGTCATGCTCCCTTCTTCTAACAATATCTCCGAATCCGTAACTAACTGGGCATTTGGTTCCCAACAAAAGTACATAGAAGCTGCCAACAAATACCTAAAAAAGCAAGGGCTTAGCAATACCGTCGTTGCGGATTCGAGCGGTTTTTCGCCGCAAACGGTCAGTACGGCCAGCGACGTAGTGCGATTGGGTGTGTTGGCAATGAACAATCCCGTCCTGGCTCAGATCGCTGCTCAAAAAGAAGCTACAGCCGAAGTGTCGGGCCCAATTACAAATGTCAATCGTCTGTTGGGTGTTAACGGTACTGTCGGAATTAAGACCGGGAATACCGATGAAGCCGGCGGCTGTTTTTTGCTGGCTGCCCAGAAAACTTTAACGAACGGCCAAATAAAGACGGTGATTGTGGCTGTATTGGCTGCGCCAAGCCTGGGCCGGGCTATGACGGATTCACAGCCGCTGGCGTCTCAGGTTGCTGCAGGTTTTCGAAGTTACACCGCAGTAAGAGCCGGGCAGCAACTAGGAGTTATTGCAATGGCATGGGGGGCTCGATCGGCGGTTGTGGCTAAAGAAGACATTGTTATATTTGGCTGGGGTAATGAAAGTAATAAGCTGACAGCTATCCCTGCGCTTAGTCGATTCAGCAAAGGTGACCAAGTGGGCACGGCAACTATAACGGCTGGCCAGCAGACGGGTACAACAGGTATGGTTTTGAGTGATCAATTGGCTTCACCATCCACAAATTGGCGACTTCGTAGGATATTTAGTAGATAGCGGCAGGACCAAGTTGGAAAAAGTCTTCCAGGGTAGGATTACCAAGCCTATTAAGTTCGGTTGCTAAATCTTTACCTACATACCGTAGGTGCCAGGGTTCGTAAATGTAACCTACGGTGTTTTCGGTTCCATTTTGGTACCGAACGATAAAGCCAAATTTGTACGCATTGTCAGCTACCCATTTGCCCTCGAGAGAATCGGCAAAACAGGCTTCGATCTCGCACACACGGTTAGTGCCGCCTACATCAACAGCCAGGCCTGTTTGGTGTTCGCTGTAGCCAGGTCGTGCACTTTGACTATCGGCCACGGCTTGTCCTTGAGTGGTAACATAGCGGTTATACACCCCATTCTGCAGGCTGTACGATCGATACCCGCTGGCCAGTAGTAGATTAATCCCCAGATCTTTAGCAGCTTTAAACATATTCTCAAGCGCCGTTGCGGCTTGGTTACGTAGCAACATCTCTTCGCTGGTGCTGGATGAGCGAAGTGCAACATTGGGCACTCGTAGGTCGCTCGGTATATAGTTTTTAGGACTCAATGGGCGTTTTTTGTTTGCTACTACCCATGTGCTGCTTGGATCGGAAAGCGAGAACTTCTTGGTATCGAAGCTTTTCTGTTGGCCTCCAGCAGAGCTCGAAGGTGCGGGTGTAGAGCCAGATTGTCGGAAAAAGATCAACCAGCCTAGCACTAAGACCAAGGTAGCTACGGCAAGAAAGCCAAATCGTTTAAACATATGAATACCAGTATATAGCTTTTGGTCTTGGCAATAATCATTATTTCACGTACATTTTGTAGTAATGGCAAAAAAGACCCCAAAAACTGCGGCTGATTACATTCAGCCTCTACTTATGAACGGCCTCGAAGGGCGGATGCTGCATATGCCCGCCCCCAAAGGCAAAACGCGTAACATTCTGTTTGTCTATGGCATGCATGCCAGCATAGAGAGGCAGTTTGGGGTAATGCAAGTACTTAATCGTTACGGCGCGGTAACCTTGCCCGATCTTCCTGGTTTTGGTGGCATGGAGCCATTTTATAAGATTGGTCTTAAGCCGAGCCTGGATAACTTAGCTGATTATTTAGCCGCGTTTGTGAAGATGCGTTACAAGCGAAAAAAAGTCACTATTATGGCTATGTCGTTTGGGTTTACGGTAGTAACTCGAATGCTGCAGCGGTTTCCGGAGCTCACTAAAAAAGTGGATCTTTTGGTAAGCGTTGTGGGCTTTACGCATCATGATGAGTTTATTTTTTCTCGGAAGAACTTTTTCCTTCTGCGCTATGGTGCCAGCTTTTTCTCTAATCGTATTCCGGCATATTTGGGTCAAACATTCGCCTTACGCCCTAGTCTGATACGCCTAACCTATAAACTTACGGGCGACAGTAACGTTAAATTTCAGGGTGTTGATGCAGCAGAGTATAAGCGGCGTATAGATTTCGAGATTAACCTGTGGCGAATCAACGACATTCGAACTTACATGGATGTTGCAGTAACTATGTTTACTATGAACCTTGTAAACGAGCGAGTGGATCTGCCGGTACATCATATTGGCGTAGAAGAAGACCGTTATTTTGATAATCACGTCGTAGAGCAGCACCTAAATATAATATTCAACAAAGTTACAATGATTAAGACCGTCCACAAAGATCACGGTCCAACGGTGATCGCAGATGTCAAAGAGGCGGCAAACTTTATTCCGCCCCAGCTCAAACGCCTCCTCGCTCGCAATCCGGGCTAAGCATAACAAGCAATGTTATACTGAGGACAACATGAGAATTGGCTTGGTATGTCCCTATAATATTTTTAGGCCGGGTGGTGTCCAGAACTGTATTATTGAGCTCGCTAAAGACTTACAAGCAAGGGGCCACTATGTGCGTATTATTGCTCCTCGACCCAAGGTGGTACCACCAGAGTATGACGAGATATACATTTTGCTCGGTGGTTCCAAAGAGCTTAATACGCCCTTTGCAACTAAGTCCGACATTGGACTAAGCGGCTCATCCGAAAAAGTAGATGCTGTCTTGGCAGAACAAAACTTTGATCTTCTGCATTTTCACGAGCCAGGGGTGCCAGTCTTTGGAATGCAGCTGCTAGCTCGCTCTAAGGCGGCCAATGTGGCCACAATGCACTTTAGTATGCCGGACGGCGTTATGACTCGATCATACCAAAAGATAATGTCGCCCATGGGTCGTACTATTCAGACCCGTACTCATGTAATTACGGCAGTATCTTCGGTTGCAGAAGATACTGCTCATACCTACCTACCGAGCGCCAACATTACAATTGTGCCTAACGGTATTAGGCTGCAAGATTTTGTGCCAAAGCCTGCTCGGAAGGCTCGTCGCGTTAAGACCATTGTCTACATTGGCAGGTTAGAAAAACGTAAGGGTGTGCGTTACTTACTTAAGGCTTATGCGCGACTGCGGCAAGAACATGATAATGTGCAACTTATTCTAGCTGGTGATGGTGACCTACGCAGTAGCCTGGAAGCATATGTATTAAAGCAGCAGATTCCTGACGTTATATTTAAGGGTTTTGTGTCTGATACCGAACGACTTACGTTACTACAAAAGGCAGACATTTACTGTAGCCCAGCG
>CAZKKJ010000035.1:0-7560 GCA_964553355.1 uncultured Candidatus Saccharibacteria bacterium
AGGAGGTTGATGCCTACTAGGACGTCGTACACGCCCAGGCGGAGGTCGCGCAGGATGTCGGTGCGATCTAGGGTGTCCACATCGCTGTGCAGATAGGCCACCTTCATATCAAGCTCTTTGAGGTACTCTGTCAAGTCCTCGCTCATGCGCTTGGTAAGAGTGGTTACGAGTACACGTTGATGTTTGCCGACTGTAGTTCGAATCTCTGCAATAAGGTCGTCTACTTGCCCTTTGGTCGGCCGGATTTCGATTGGTGGGTCCAGTAGCCCGGTTGGGCGGATAATCTGCTGAGCAGGCTCTGGTGAGCGCGTAAGTTCGTATTCTGCCGGCGTGGCGCTGACGTAAATAACTTGGTTAACATGCTTTTCGAACTCGGTAAACGTTAGCGGACGGTTGTCTAACGCGCTGGGCAAACGGAATCCATGTTCTACCAAAACTTCTTTGCGGGCTCGGTCGCCATTGTACATGCCACGAATCTGCGGGATAGTCATGTGCGATTCGTCCACCATAAGTAAGTAATCATCTGGGTAGTAATCAAGTAAGGTAGCTGGCTGTTCGCCGGGTTCGCGGTGGGTTAGGTAGCGGCTGTAGTTCTCGATACCTTTTACAAAGCCAGTTTCTTCTAACATCTCTATGTCAAAGTTGGTTCGCTGTTGAATACGCTGGGCCTCGAGCAATAGATTGTTCTTTTTAAAGAATTGGGTGCGCTCGTCGAGCTCAGATTTAATATAGCCTAAAGCATGCTTAAGTTTGTCGTGAGGGGTAACGTAGTGCGAGCTTGGGAAGATCTTGAGCCCTTCTTTTTCTTTGATAATCTCGCCCGTGAGTGGATCTACTTGAGTAATGCGTTCGATCTCGTCACCGTAAAACTCGATACGGTAAGCAACTTCTTCACCTGCTGGGAAGATATCTACCACATCCCCACGCACGCGGAAGGTACCACGGTGAAAGTCGATATCGTTACGCTGATACTGGATATCGGTGAGTTGGCGAAGGAGCTTGTCTCGAACCCGGCGCTCCCCAGTTGAAATGCTTACAGCCATGCCGTCGTAGTCATCTACCGAGCCAATGCCGTAAATACAGCTCACACTGGCCACGATAATAACGTCTTTGCGACTTAGTAGAGCATCGGTTGCGGCGTGTCGCAGCCGGTCGATCTCTTCGTTAATCTGACTGTCTTTTTCTATGTAAGTGTCACTTCGGGCAATGTAAGCCTCTGGCTGGTAGTAATCGAAGTAGCTAACAAAGTAATGCACGGCGTTATTGGGGAAAAAGCGACGGAACTCTTCGTAAAGCTGAGCCGCAAGTGTTTTGTTGTGACTTAGAATTAAGGTTGGACGTTGCACCTCTTGGATAATGTTGGCCATGGTGAAGGTATTGTGTACAAAGTAACCACCACTAAGCCCGGCATAAAACGTTTGGGTTTCGGGAACACTTAGGTCATATACTAGCTCATTCTTGACCTCTTTTGTGTCGATGACACTGACTGGTGACCAATACTGGTTGGTATAAGAGAGGTATTTACTTAACTCCTGCACGGCAAAGGTGTCGCCTAATTCTTGGGCATGTTGAATAAAGTAAGTCAGTAGCTTCTGGGCTTTGGTGCGCGATGGATTGCGCTGGCCGGAAAGGCAGAGGCTTATCAAAGTTCGTGAGCTACCAATCGCCTGGGCAATATCCTTCTGCCGTAGTCCATACGTATGTCGTAGATTATTTAAGTATTCATAATCTAGAGGCAGTACATCGACATTAGTGTTGGTGGCTTTATGGTTGCTTAGCTGTCTGGCAAGAGCCGTGTCTTTGCGCTGTAGCGCGAAGCCAATGTCTTGCTGGAAGCGAATCAGGTCTTGTCCGTAGATATTTAAGATATACGCTGTTCGAGGCTTATTGTCGTAGGTTAACTTCTTGGCTCTAGTCCGAGCATGGATACCAAAGCGCAGCAAGGCAGTCTGGACATCACTGATTAATTCTTGGCTGACCGAACACAATGACACACTAGCTCGTTCTACGCCTCCATCTCCCGCAAAAATACCACTCAGCAGACTTGCTAGCTGCCGGTTTGACAGCTGAGGCCAAAACATTGGGAGTTTTTTGTATGGTGCCTTATGGCCGCACCAGGAGGACATAAGATTACTAATGGTGGTGCCCGAGACTACATAGTCATACTGGGCTCGTTGTCGTTTGGTGAGGGTCAGACCGAAACACTTTGCGCCCCTCTCAAAATCCCTTACTATTTCTTTATCCCCTGTAGATAACGTAATGTATTTTTCGGCCGCATGTCCCTCGGCAATAAACAGTCCTATAAACCTCATGAGTTCATCAGAAGTGGACAAAACAACAGGCAGTGAGGCGGCCTTTGATTTAAGCGATATGCGGTCTCTGCGTGCTTCTGCTACGGTTGTGTCAAGATTTAGATAAGATGTATAGTCAAGTCGCTCGCCGCCATTGGCAAACGCCCAATGTCGTCTTTTTAATGCTCCGGTCATAGCCATATCCCGAGTATCGAGATTCTCTTGGCTGACTGCTACATAGTAGTTGTCTTCGGGCAGCCACTCTCTTAGATCAATCCAGTCAAGTCCAGCTTGTGGCTTGCTTAAATTTTCTGGTATCGGTAGCCAGTCGCCGGCCTTAACTTCTTTACTCGGAAGCAGGGTAAGTTTACCGTCGCGGAGTACGTAAACATTGTGACTGTCGGTGAAGGTGTTGGAGCGTCCGCACGTTGTTGTTACTTTAAACAACGTACCGCTATAAAGATGTCGAGAGATCTCATTTACCGTTGAAAGACTATTTGACCCGCTGGCGGTATTTAAGGATTCAGTTTGTAGTTCTTGCCCGGGAATGGGTTGGATTTGAGTAGAGGTATATGTTTGAGGTAGAGTGGCAAACAGCTGGTCAAAAGTTTTAATGGGAATATACAAACTTTTTCCGAGATACTTTATAAAAATCTTACTATTTGCAACAACACTTTTTCCAGAACCGGTTACACCAAGCAGGGTTTGCTCTTTCTCGCCCGATTTTAGGCCATCAACAAGCTGCTTGATCGCTGTCGGCTGATCACCTTTGGGTTGGAACTTGCTGGTTAACTCGAATTTAGCCATCTAGTTATTATGGCATAGTCTTGGCAATTGGTTGCCAGAAGCAAAGTTTGTAGCCATCTGGATCCTTAAGAATAAACTCACGGTTACCCCACTTCCAGTCTTTTGGCTCTGTTGCTGGCTCGAAACCATTATTGACCAGTTCTTGATATTTTGCGTCTACATCATCAACAAGGATGTAAATATACATACCCTTGCCTTTTTCGTGTGCCATGGAATCTCCAGAGAACATAGGCTCGTCTCGCATGTTCACTAAAGTTATCTGAAAATTTTGCAACTTAACGATAGAGTGGTCATCCTCGTCGCGAACTACATCAAACCCAAGCTTTTTATAAAACTTAGCAGATAGCTTGTTCTCTTGGACCCAGAACAATATATTGGTTACTTTCATAATGCTATTGTCCTATCTGCAAACATCAATTCAAAGTTATATTTACAACATAGTTTAACGGTAGAGGTGGGCGTACTTTTTGTTGCGTTTGTTGAGGATGGCGATAAGTTTATCGAGGACCTCTTCGGCGGTATCGCCAAAGACGACGTTTTCGTCGGAGCGCTTGCCGGCGGCATGCATGATGTCGACAATCTCGGTGCTTACGCCCCCTGCCCCCTGGACAAACCCTATAGGAGTGTCGGTCTCGAGAGCAATGGTAAATTCGTGCAAGGTGCCGATGCGGCCGCCAATGCTCAAAACCGCGTCGCAAGAGTTGATGAGGAGTGTATCGCGTCCAATATAATGTAGGCCAGTGTATAAAATGGAGTCATAGGCCTCGGTTGGTAGGCGATACTTCATAACATGCTCTATTTTGCTAGAGGCAGGACTAACGCCCAGGCTCATATGGCCACCATTCTTCTTGTAGCCTTCTGCGGCAACATTAGGCAAGCCAATTGTTGCTCCGGTTAACAAGGCATGCCCAGCTTTGGCAATGGCTTTGCCAGCAGCTTCGGCCAGATGATGCCCCTCGGAAACACTTTTACCCCTAGATGCCGCAGATACACAAATTTGATACATTACAGTTCCACCAAATCAGCAAACTCTAGCTCAGGGCTCATGACTTGCTGGTTGAGCTGGCTCAGTACTGAATTTTCAAAGTTTTCTTGCCCAATGTACTGACGGTAGATTTCGTTCCACAGGCTAGCACGAAAATGGCCGAGTGACTGCTGGCCGTACTCCAGACCATTGCAGTAACTGACGGCGTTGTCCATAAGGCCGAGCGGTACCACAGACTGCGGATATAATGCTGCCACATAGTCTAGATCTTCCCAGAACTTCAGGGCTGGCTCTAACCAGTAAATAACAGATTCTGCCTTACGCCAGTGTAAATCATCGGGCTGGACATGAGGTTCGAATAGTTCGGGGTGCTTAGCTGGGTCAATGCCCCCAAAGTGCCGCTGAATGATACGCCAGTGAACTTTTTGACCAGCAAACTTAGCGGTGCTGACTTGGTCTTCTAGCAAAGTTTCGGTTATGACGGTGCCAAAGTCTGGTCGGACTTGTTGCATCTTAAAGAAGGCGCTATAGGAGCGGATCTCGTTTATGTAGTGCAATACCAGTGGCAATATGGTGATGACTGCACCACGCAAATGCTTAATAGGAAGAGGCAGTATAAGGATAATGCCTAATTCTTTTAGGTGAGTTATGTTCTGCTTTTTGTCAAAGATGTAGCTGTCGGCACTATCTCCCCAGCGTTTTTTATCAAGAGCTACAATGCGTACTTCTCTGGTTTCGAAGTCGCTAGGGCCGAGTTTTTTATAGGCTTTAATAAGACGCTGACCATATGCCTTAGATTCTAGAAAGCGAGTAGCCGCAATGATCTCGTCCACTTTTTCGCGCTTAAGTAGGGAGTCTATAGATTTGTAACCTAACTGTTTCATGACCTTTTTCGGCGGCGTACTCTTGAGGATCTTTTTAGCGACGCTGTGCTTAAGCGCCCAAGTCTTCTTAGGTATTGGTAGCTTATCGATAGCTTTTTGGATGGCAGCTATTTGCAGGTGGAGTTCGTCCTGTGGGCTGGTACCAATAATACGAGAGAGATATTCGTCGTGACGAGCAATCAGACCCTGGAGGGCGTGGTATAGCTCTTTACCAGTCGTGTCGACTGGGTCTAAGCCAAGCTCCCGAATCTTGCGATGCACGGTGCTGACGATAGTTGCCGTTAAGGCGACATCAACGGAAGGATGGCTGGTTTGCTCTTCGAGTTGGCGGATGGCCATCGTAAACTTTGGCTCGGTAGCATCTAAAAGCTGTGACAAAACTCGCGACATATTTCCCTTACTCTATTCCTCTTAAGGTTAGCATGAAATGGGACGGTAGAACAGTGGTAAAACAATACTTAACAACTTATTTTAGTGGTTGGGCTCGATAGTTTTTTGGTGAAGCATGTAGAAGCTTTTCGAGCTGCGCGTGAGTAAGTAGGCCTTTTTGTGCGCCAACATGTTGCACAACACTCATAGAGTTAATTGGCCCCCACTGCAAGGCACCTTCGATGTCCGCGCCGTAGACCAATGCCGCAACAAAAGCAGATGTAAAGGCATCACCAGCGCCGGTTCGTTCGTATGGTGGAGATGGATCAGGATAAATAGGCATCATTAGTCGCTTGCTGCCGTCTGAGGCATAAGCACCATCTGGTCCATCACTAATAACTACTGTCTTTGCACCCAATGCGTGGAGCTTATCAAACAGGTCGTTTAGGTTGCCGTGGTCACCACCAGTAATAAGTGCGGCTTCCTCGCGATTAACTGCTAGTACGTCTGCTTGTTTGTAGATGCCTGCAAGGCGCTTGGGGCCCATTTTGATCTGGAAAGTGCCCGGCTGAAAGGCTAGCTTGACGTCTTCGTGTCGTTCGAGCCACTCGGCAAGTTCATCATGAAACTTTTCGGAATCCTCTCCCATAGAAGTAAAGTAAATCCACTTTGGCATTTCGTCGGGTCGCAGGTGTGGCCAGTGGTAAGTGTATGCTTCGTCATGAACCAAGATGGTACGTTCTTCCTTGTACCAAAGCACATAGTGCTGATTACTCAGCTTGCCAGGGTTGATCTTCATGAGTCGAGTGTCGACACCTTCTTTCTCGAGGGTGTCTAGGATCTCTCGGCCAGCAGTGTCATTGCCTACGTTGGCATGCAAGGCGCTCTTAAGGCCAAGTCGCGCAAAGCTAACGCTTGTATTCCCGGCGTTTCCCACGGCACGAAGTATCTCGGCATGATCAAACGGAATCTTGAGCCCAAAAGGCATAGAGATTGTTTTATTGCCTTCCTTATCTTCGGTTACAACCGCTTGATCGTCGAGTAAGCGAATAAATATATCAGTTACTGTTCCACCGACTGATAAAACATCCAAACTCATGCCACCCCTTGTAGTTATTAAAAGCTTACGCTTAGTATACATCACCGCTGGCAGCTAAACCAACCGTTCGACACCGGTTTGTTTTCGGTCCGGGAACATCTTGCAGAGCGCAGCCCAACGGCCGATAGCCGCGAGCGAAGCGTTTCCGAGACTGAATACGAGCGGGGCTAAGCCGGTTGGGCTTTGCCGACTGCGTTGAATGAATCTAACTTGTTTTCGACAACTTCCTGTACTGCTGCAATGACCTCGTCCATTAGTTTGATGACGGCAAATTCTGTCTTGTTTTCTTTGAGGACTCTTTCCAAGGTGGTGCGATACGCCACGCGCATGTCAGAGTTTATGTTGATCTTAGTCACGCCAATCTGGACAGCATCTTCAAAGTAATGCAAGGGTGTGCCGCTGCCACCGTGCAGGCTGATGTTGCAGTCTACGGCGTCACGCAGTTGCTGGAGTAGTTCTAGGTCGAGTCGTTTGGGGACTGGGTAGGAGCCGTGGAGGTTTCCGACTGCGGCAGCATACGTATCAATGCCGGTTGCATCTACAAATGCTTTGGTTCCTTCGGGTGTACTAAAAGTCTTCTTAATTTCCTCATAGTCGAAAGCTTTAGTGAACTTATTGGAGCCACCGCCGAAATAGTGAGGCTCGCTCTCCACGAGTGCACCAGTGCGCTTGGCGTACTCCACAACCTCGCGCGTGGACTTGATGATGTGTTCTTCGGTTGCGTCGTGCTCTTCCTGAGAAACATCAATATGGATAAACTCAAATCCTGCATCAATACCGGCTTTGGCTGCCTCGACAGTTGGTGAGTGATCCAGGTTGATGTACATTTCTACACCGAACTCGGCCTTGTAGTTGTCGACCATGTCGCGGACGTTGTTGAGGCCAAGCATCTCGACTTCGCCATGACTGATCTCTACTAGTACGGGTGCATTTTTGGCCACAGCCGCTTTAACAACCGCGATGAGTGTTTCTTGATTATCGAGGTTAAAAGCACCCAAAGCGTAGTGACCGTGGCGAGCACGCTCCATGGCTGCGCGTGCAGCCTTGCAGTTTCGCTTACTTTGTTCCAGGCTTGGGGGCATTTTTTCTCCTCGATTTATAGTGCTTTCGCTTACACCCAGAATA
>CAZKKJ010000036.1:0-7546 GCA_964553355.1 uncultured Candidatus Saccharibacteria bacterium
TTATAAGGTTTAGGAAAGAATTGGGCGAGCACGTTGTGTGGCGACAAAATAAGAAGTTCTTGGTTGTTGCCACGGCAGTTACCGGAATAATCATGTTTGGCTACTGGACCTTTGTACCGGCACTACTGCGACTGTTGCCGTTGTTCTCGCAGGTGCGGCAGCTGGCGCGTTACAGTATTATCATACAGTTCTGTTTGGCGATTCTATTAGGAATTGCCGTAGAGGTATTGGCGCGTCATGCCAGCCAACGCTTTGCTTCCAAAAAGCTCAAGCTGATACTGCTAGGAGCTACTGGGTTCTTATCGCTGAACGCGGTATATATGTATCTGGCAGCTAACCAAGGGGCTTTCCATAAGCACTTGGTGTACCAAAGCTTTACGCTAGCCCTATTAGGCGGAGTTTTGCTGGTATTCCGCAAGCGATTAGCCCTTGGCCTAGTGAGTGTGGTGGTGATCGCCAGCATCGCTCAGCCGGTGTGGTTCTTGCCAAAGATTGCAGGTTTCCCCGATACGTATCCTCCAAACTACTATCGCCGAACTAGCAGCTTGACCTACCTAGAAAAATACGCCACTAAGTCGCGCGTTTTGATCGAAGACAATGCAATTCCGATTAATACTGGCGACGTGTTTAACATTCGAACAACCAATGGTTACGGCGCGACACTA
Source organism: uncultured Candidatus Saccharibacteria bacterium (assembly GCA_964553355.1). Taxonomy (GTDB): domain Bacteria; phylum Patescibacteriota; class Saccharimonadia; order Saccharimonadales; family AWTP1-31; genus CAZKKJ01. Next base: position 666 of record CAZKKJ010000036.1, read on the forward strand.
CACAAGAACTTCTATGACTTCCTTATGGAGCCCGAGTCTAAAGAAACTGCTGGACTACACATGGACCTCCTAAACGTGCAGTTCTTGGTAGCCAAGAAGCTGCACCCCGAACTTACGCTCCGTCATTACGACAAAGACCGTAATGTCTATGTGTACGAGCGACCTAACTTTGTGCCACAAGCTTACATGGCCGAAGAGCTGGCCGACTGCATGCCTCAAACCGCTGGTTGTACGCCAATTACTGTAGCCAGCTATGCTGACAACAAGATTGTTCTTCAGACTCCCGAGACAAACAAAGCAGGCACTTTGGTGCTCTCTGAAGTTATGTACGACGGCTGGAAGGCCAAGGTAAACGGCAAGGCCGTAGAAGTACAGCCGTATGGTCCAACTAACATCAAGCTGTTTAGGTCGGTACAAGTACCAGCCGGTAAGCACACTGTAGAGTTTAAGTATCTATAGTTAACGGGTTAACCGGTAGATCACGTATACCGGTCTGCCCTCGTCTTGGATAACTGCAACCTGCTTGACGCTACCCAATGTGCGTGCAACGTATAGGACTGAATCCTGGGTCTCCGGAAAGGTAGCCCGTTCGCGCGGGTGCGTAACGATGTAGGTGGTTGTAGTACTAGAAAAGTACATCTGAGTCATGCGCTCTATTTCGGATGCCTTTTTGATGTCGAACGGTCCAAAGACTTCCTGATATTTATCGTAGGTCGGGTCCAGGGCAATTAACTGCGTCTGCAGACCCCAGTCGGCGGCCAGCACTTTGCCATCGAGTTTCTTGGTAGTGTCAGCTAATTGGTAGATTCCCTTAGACCACGCAATAGCATGCGTGCTTCGCAGTAACGGTATTTGCAGAACATAAATACTCAGCTGGGCCACGCATAGTGCTACTAACAGGACGTTAATGGCGGTTCGGCGAGTGCCTTTGACGCGCTTGTACCAAAAATCTGTCGATAGGGCGACGGCCAGTGCCCAAAAAGGCTGGACGGCTAGATAATGCCAGGCAGCCGTGGCGTTGGGGGTTACGGCAATCTGAGCCAACAAAACGGCCATGATGATCAGGCACCATTTAAACAGGGGCAGGCCCTTGGTCCTCAGAAGGCCGTAGCGGACGCCGTAGACAATAGGGACAACTTGTACGGCAAAGAGTGCATAAGACGCGTAGTAGCTCGCTCGTGCTTCGAGCAAGGCGTTATAGTACCATTGGCCACCCAGAGTGCTGGTGAGTGAGCGTAGTACAAAGCCTGGGTCGGCAAGCTTAAAGCCCCCACCAATGTGGTAATACTTTACGATAATCACATAGTAGACAAAGGCCAGCATGTAGATGCCGATCAGCGTAGCTATGGCTTGGTTATTTAGTAACAACTTTTTCTTGGCTCTCCAGTAGGCTAGAAAATCGAAGAACAGGCAGGCGTAAAGGGCGTGGGTAAACCACAAGAAGTTGATCTTATTAAACTCTCCCAGTAGTAGCATTAAACCCATAGCAAACAAGTAGCGTAGCTGACGCTTGCGCATAAATATAACGAGGGCCAGTAGGCTTAGAACTTTAAAGATTAGTTCTAGTATGACGGGCCCAAAATCTGTCCGGCCAAAGGCAATAATGCTGGCGTTGCTAGCCAGCAGCGCCAGAACAATCAAGGCGGTGCGCTTAGTAGAAAAGTACAGAACACTGGCGTATGTAAGGCCCAGTGCTGCAGACATCATGCCTATATTAAAGACTCGCTGGACAATTACTCCTGAGCCAAAGACTTCCAGAACAGGGAAGAGGAGGTAGGACTTTAGGCCACCGATGTATGGCATGAGCAGAAATGGAATTTTCCAAAAATGGGCAGTGATGAAAGTGGTCTGGTCTATCCGAATGGCGCCATTTACAAACAAGGCCTCGTCGTAGTGTAAGCCAGGGTAGCGTAAGTTGATGCTCGCAACGAGTGCGAAAAGCCCGATAAGTAGGAATGCCCACTTATGAGAAGTAATTTTTACTTTGATCGAGTCTGCTAATGTTAATTGTTTGATACAATGATTCTAACAAATTCTGGAGTAACTAGGAGGGTTTTAGTGCAGAAGAAGGATGATTTTGTTTATGGTGGCCACGATCTCGAGTCGATGTTGAACGCCCAAAAGTACTATTCGTGGGTGGCGCGCATGTTCGGTGACCACATCGGCAAGAACATCGTAGAAGTAGGTGCTGGTACTGGTTCTTTTACCAAGCATTTATTGGAACGAAAGCCCCAAAGTCTTACTTTAGTAGAGCCTTCGGTAGACATGTATCCACACTTGCAAAAGCGCGTTAAAAGTCTAGCCAAATTAGCTCCAGAAACTACAATCCAAACGCACAATGGCTCGTTAAAGGACATTCAGAAAACTCTTAAGACCAAGCCCGACACTATAATTTACGTTAATGTTATGGAGCATATCGAAGACGACGCTGACGAGATTAAGCTTGCCTATAAATTACTCAAGCCTGGCGGTACGTTGCTGATCTTTGTACCGGCGCTTCAGAGACTACTGGGTAGCTTTGATAAGCAAGTTGGGCACCATCGCCGCTATCATAAAAAAGATTTGATAGCCAAGCACGACGATGCGGGCTTTGTAATTGAAAAAGCCCACTACGTAGATATGCTCGGCATTACCCCATGGTGGCTTAGCTTTAGAGTACTCAAGCGCAAGAAGCTTAACCAATCGGTTGTTCGGCTATACGACAACCTGGCGGTACCAGTAATCAGTACACTTGAAGGAGCGGTAACTCCGCCCATTGGCAAGAACCTTATTAGTGTCGCTCGAAAGCCGCGCTAAACCATTGTCGTAGCTATTACGCTAGTACATAATAAGAGGTGAAAATGGACGACGTATACGTGATTATACCGCTGTATAACGAGGGACCAGTGGTAGGTTCTGTAGTAGAGTCGGTCCAGAAGAAATTTAAAAATGTTGTATGTGTTAACGACGGCAGCAAAGACAACTCGGCTCAAGAGGTTGCCAAGACCAAGGCCTATTTGCTAAATCACCCTCTTAATATGGGGCAAGGCGCTGCCATACAAACCGGCATTGAATACGCACTGCAAGATCCTAATGCACAGTACTTTGTAACCTTCGACGCCGACGGCCAGCACAGCCTGGACGATGTTGTTGCAATGCTGGCCTATATTCGTAAGCATCCGGTCGATATTGTTCTAGGTTCTCGCTTTTTGGGCGATGCACAGAACATGAGCCGCATGAAGCGGGGCATATTACGACTTGCAATAGCCTTTTCCAATACAACTTCGGGTATTAAGCTAACTGATGCGCATAATGGCCTTCGTGTGTTTAACAGAGACTTTGCCAAACAACTAAACATAACGATGTCTGACATGGCGCACGCCTCTGAGATCATCCAGCGAATAGCCGAAAAGAAGTTTCGTTTTCACGAGATGCCTACCACGGTAACCTACAGCGAGTATTCGGTTGCCAAGAGCCACAACCCCAGCCTAAATGCCGTGAATATCGCATTCGATACCTTGCTCCAAAAGGTGACTAAAAAATGATCTTGATTCAAGTAGTGCTGGTTGCAGGTTTTGTGATGGTCCTGCTACGATTTTTGAGCAACCCCAACAGCGCCCAGATCAAAGCCTGGAAAAAGATTCTAGGTGTGCTCTTTACAGTAGTAGCTGTGTTTGCCGTACTATTCCCGGAGTCACTTAATGTCGTTGCCCATAAGCTCGGTGTCGGCCGTGGTGCCGACCTGCTTCTATACCTACTAACCTTGGCGTTTATTGCATCACAGATCAGTAATTATTCTAAGACAAAAGAAGAAAAACTGGAGTTTACGCGGCTTGCGCGCAAGCTAACCATTATTGATGCCAACAACCGATACCAGAAGACGGAGGTGGGCAATGATTCGAAAAGCCAAGCAACTCGTAACTAAAAGTCTTGTAAAGTACCTGGTGGTTGGAGTTAGCGCGTTTGTGGTGGAGTACCTGACGTTCCTGGTTTTATACAAAGCCGTACTGATGCCAGTCATCGTCTCAAACGGGTTAAGCTTTCTGACTGGGTTACTAACCAGCTTTTCGCTCAACCGTATTTGGACGTTCAACGCAAAGCAGCACCAACATACCAAGTCACGGCAGCTGCAAATGTATGTCTTACTGGCTGCAGTCAACTTGCTGCTTACAATTCTTCTAGTTCAGGTATTCATAGCGATCGGCATTGCCCCGGGTATCAGCAAGCTTGTCGCTATGGTAGCTACTTCCTGTTGGAATTTTGTTCTATTTAAGCTGGCCATCTTTAAATATGACGACTAAAAAGACCAGCAAGCTTGCTCAACGGCGTGCCGGGCTTGCCAGTTACCCTTGCTCGCTACGGCTATTTCTTCTTACGAACCACTAGATTGAAGTAGACAATTTCGTAGATAGCTTTAATGCCGTCACTTAGACCAATCTTTTTACCTTCTTCTTTGCTTCGGCCGTAGTAGCTAATCCCAATCTCGTAGACCCGGGCACCGCTCTTGGCAATACGGGCAGTGATTTCTGGTTCAAAACCAAAACGTTGCGCTTTAAGGTCTTTAGCAAAGCCACGGGCCATGTCGCCGTCGATCATCTTGTAACAAGTTTCCATGTCGGTCAGATTAAGTCCGGTAAACACGTTGGATAGCCAAGTTAAGAACTTGTTGGCTACCTGGTTGCGGTAGTAAATAATCCGGTGTGGTTCGCCACCTATAAAGCGAGAGCCATAAACGACGTCGGCTTGTTCTCGCTCGAATGGGTAAAGCAAGCGAGTGTACTCTTGAGGGTCGTATTCTAGGTCGGCATCTTGGACGACCATGACATCACCGGTACTTAACAAAATACCTTGCTTTAATGCGGCTCCCTTGCCTTGGTTAACTTTTTGGAAGTGCAGCTTAATTGACTTGTTCTTGGCGGCTAGTTTCTTAAGAATCTCGCGGGTTCCGTCTTTAGAGCCGTCGTCGACAATAATGATTTCCTTTTTTGTTGTACCTAGATCAACAGCCATTACTTCGGCTAAGATTTTTTCGATGGTCGCTTTCTCGTTGTAACAGGGAATAACTATAGAAAGCTTTTTAACTTTTGGCATTTTTTACCTCAATATTTAGTTCGGATTCATGCTACCATATTCGCAGCACTATTGTATAGGAGAGGTATGATTAACGAGTTACTCGATAAAGATTTTGTTCGCTTTTGCGTGGTTGGCGGGCTTGGCTTTGTCATTAACTTTGCTTTGTTGACGGTCTTGTACCGCATTATGAATGCACCACTCTTTTTGTCTCAGCTGGTCGCCGCAGAAGTCTCTTTGTTTAACAACTTCTTGCTGCATCACCACTGGACATACAAGAAAAACAACAGCGTTAAGAGCCTTCGTCGTTTGGTTGTTCAGTTCCACGCTACTTCTTGGATCGCCATTGTTGGTAGTGCTGCTCTGGTAAGCACCGGTGTGCATGCCTTTAATCTTAATTACGTCGTATCTTTGGTTATAAGCTCGGTGGTAGCGTTGGGGTGGAACTTCTTTTGGTCCAAATATGTAATTTGGAAGCACCACGATGATGTGGGGCATAAAGACTCAAACGTAACAGAAGGATAATATGAAAGAAGTAGCTGTCATTGGTACAGGCTATGTTGGTGCGGTAACAGGAGCTTGTTTAGCGGAGCAAGGGCACGATGTGACCCTAGTAGACAACAATCCAGATAAAGTGAATACCATTAACGCCGGACAGTCGCCGATTGTCGAACCCGGGCTAAAAGAGGTTATTGGTTCTGCTCTTGAGAGTGGAAACTTACGGGCTACCCTGGACCTTGGTCGAGCTGTTTCGTCTGCCGACGTGGTTCTCATGGCCTTGCCTACACCAGCTAATGGTGATGGTTCTGCAGATATGCATTTTGTATTTGATATGGCTAAAGAACTCGGACCACTCATAAAGCCAGGTGCGGTAGTGGCAACACGAAGTACGGTTCCCGTTGGAACAACTGACGAGGTTCGCCGGATAATCTCTGCCAATACGGATACTCCGTTTTATGCGGTATCCAACCCAGAGTTCCTGGCAGAGGGCGTTGCCGTAAAGGACACCATGCACCCCAGTCGAATCGTAGTGGGTGCCGATGAAGAAGCGGCAATAGAAATCATGCGAGACCTTTATCGCCCATTCATGCTGGATGGTCGGAATAATTTTGTCGCCATCGATCCTCGCTCATCCGAGCTTTCTAAGTTGGCCGCTAATGCTATGTTGGCCGCTCAAATTGCCATGGTTAACATTATCGCCGAAGTTGCCGAGCGGGCGGGTGCCAACTATCGATCGGTCCAGGCAGCGGTTACCTGGGACCCACGATTAGGTAGATTTTTACACCCGGGTCCAGGTTTTGGCGGCAGTTGCTTCGACAAAGACGTTAAGAACTTAGCTACAGTAGCTAAACAATATGGAATCGATGCGAGCTTAATCGATTCGATCATCACCTCTAATGAACACCAAAAGAGGCGCTTGGCTGCCAAAGTTATCGACTTCTTTGGTGGTGACATTGCCGGTAAGACAATTGGCATGTGGGGCTTGTCGTTTAAGCCTGGAACGGATGATATCCGCCAGTCACCAGCACTGACCGTCATAGACGAGCTTATTGCGGCCGGTGCCAAAGTGAGAGCGTTTGACCCACAAGCGATGCCAAATGTTAAGCAACACTACGAGGGTCGTGATACTTCGAGCCGCCTTACTTTTTCTAGTGATAAGTATTTTGCAGCTCAAGACGCGGACGCACTAGTACTTGTTACCGAGTGGGACCAGTTCCGTAACCCCGATGTAGCAAGGCTATCCAAGACGATGAAGGGTAAGAATATATTCGACGGACGAGCAGTGCTAAATGTCGAAGAGCTTGTCGCCAATGGTTTTTACGTAAACACGG
>CAZKKJ010000037.1:0-7473 GCA_964553355.1 uncultured Candidatus Saccharibacteria bacterium
ATATTTGGGTTTTGGCTGATTCAGCTGGTTTGTTTGGTGGCTTTGGCCGTATATGACCTTCGGTGGTATATTCTGCCTAACCGTATGATTATTGTTCTGGCGGCAGTGTTTGGAACGCAGTTGGCAGGCCAGACAGTACTGTATGGGGTAGGGGCTAGAGAATTGCTGGATCTAGCTCTTGCGGCAGCCGTTGGTGGGGGGTTATTTTGGATGCTCTTCCAGATCTCGAGGGGTAAGTGGATCGGTGGCGGTGACGTTAAGTTAGGCGCAGTACTAGGTCTGATAGTTGGTGGTCCAGTGGAGGCATTTCTGGTTATCTTCCTGGCATCCATTCTAGGGACGGTAACTGTATTACCATTATTGGCTAATAAGCGACTTAAAGGTAGTTCGCAGTTGCCATTTGGCCCATTCTTGATTGTAGCGACGGTTATGGTGTTCTTGTTTGGTAGTGGGCTTATTGCAGCTTACAAGCGCCTGGCAGGGCTGTAGAAACTGGGGTAAAGGCAACCTGCTTATGCTATACTAGCCACATGAAGCGTGGGCATCACCACAGTGGTTTTACTATAGTCGAAGTGTTAATTTTTCTGGCAGTTACCAGCGCTATTATGATTGTCGCAATCCCTATGGTTAGTAGGTCTCAGCGAAATAATACGTTCTACCAAGCAATTAACGATTTAAACACGCAGGTTAGTGGCGTCGCCAGTAAGGTGACCAATGGCGAGTACGCTGTAGACCGGGGAACAGACGAATGTGATGCCGGTACCAACCCGGGCGACAAGCCTGTTTTTAGACAAGGCACCTCTGGTAGTACCTGTGTGTATATTGGAAAGATGCTCCAGTTTACAGAGGGACCAGAGTTTTATGTACATACTATTATTGGGCGACGATTAGCTGGGCCAACACCCAAAGAAGTAACCACCATGACAGATGCGAGTCCACAGATTTTGCAGCCGACCACATCTGGAACAAACAGTAATTACCCCAACGCAACTGATGTTCGCAAGATGCCTGGTGGCTTACGGGTAGCCTACGCTTATTACCGTAATGCAGCAGACGTTGTACAAAATGTGGCTGGGTTCGGTTTCTTAGGTAGCTTAGGTATTAGCACTGGAGCCGGTGCAGATCTACAATCTGGCGCGCAAACAACCGATCTAGCCCCAGCGGTCTTTAATAATCCACTTATTCTTTCTGACGCACAAAACAACCAAGAAACATTTACCGAGCGTTTTAACAGTAGTTTTGCCACCAAGTTTGATGGTGTTGCTAATCCAGAGAGCGGTCTTGTTCTGTGTATTAACAGCGGAACTACCGAACAACACGGTGTTATAACTGTTGGTGGGCAAAATAACCGAACCACTACTAAGTTGGTAATTTCGAATGGATACTGTAGTGCGCCAAATTAATTCTCGCCGCCAAGCAGGCGACACAATCGTAGAAGTGCTTATTGCTTCGGTGTTGGTGGGTGCGGTACTGGTATCATCATTCACTATTGCCAATAAAAGCTCTACCCAGATACGAGCCGCACAACAACGTGGTGAAGCACTTAAGGTGGCTGGGCAAGCCATAGAAATCATCCGTTCTAAGCCAACTGCTGCTTACGAGTTAACACCCGAAGTAGCTTACTGCGACGATATAGGTAGTAAAATTAATGCCATAGGTCCCAATAAGCCGATAAACCCGTTAACCTCAGATCTAAGTTCCGACTACAATAACGCCTGCTTAACAACTCTTGGTGGGGCAAGGTACTACACATCAGTTACCCGGAAGTCAGACAACATTACCTTCGAGATTCATACAAGGTGGGATAAAACAGGTGGAGGTGAGCGCCAGGATATAACCCTTAGCTACCGGATTGGGACAGTCAGATGAAGCATCCACTTAATAATAAGGGCTTTACCATAACCGAGCTGATGATTGCCAGCAGTATTTTTTCGGTAATCCTGCTGTTATGCTCTTTCGGAATTATTAGGATAGGATCCATATACTACAAAGGCGTCACCGCAACACGCACGCAGGCAGTGGCTCGCGCAGTGTCTGATGATCTGACCCAGGCAGTACAATACGGAGCTCGGAACGTAGAGAGCTCTCCAGCAAATCCAGTTTACGGTACGCAGTATAGTTTTTCGGTTGGTAACCGCAAATACACCTACAAACTCGGACAGCTGCTTGTCGATGGTACGGCAGGAGCTGGTGAGGCTAATCAAGCATTGCAAGTGCAGTCCATAGACGATAATGGCGTAGCTACCGGGCCTGCTCGAGAATTACTTGGGAACCGTATGTGGCTTAATGAATTTAGTGTCCAACCCGATCCCAATAACAGCTCGCTATTTATTGTTCGCATTCAAGTTGTTAGCGGCAAAACATCTCTTACACAAGATGCACAAGGTGATGTGTTTGGCAGTCCCAACTTTAATAAAGATACGGTTCGTTGTTCGTCTGGTGCCGGCAGTCAATTCTGTGCGGTATCTAGCCTGTACACAAAAGTCGGCAGGCGGTTATAATGAAGCGTAAGCAAATTGATCAAAAGAGAGTTAGCAGGGACGATTTGAAAAAGAATTTACGTTCATCACAAGAGGGGATGGTATCGATTATCGTAACCCTAATCGTTATGTCCATTCTAACGCTGATAGTACTCGGCTTTGCCCAATTGGCCCGTCGCGAACAACGAGAAGCGTTAGACAAGCAACTCAGCGCACAAGCTTTTTACGCTGCCGAATCAGGCATTAATGACGCCGATCGATTAATTAAAACAGGTAGCTTTACTGATGATAAATCTAATTGTGATAACGACCCCAAATTCTCTAATGTTCTGAATGCAACCAACAGAGTCTCGTATACTTGCTTACTTGTCGACCAAACGCCAGAGGAACTCAAGTACGACAATATTCGTGTCGATCAACCAACAGTTGTCCCGCTCAACCCTATAGATCCTGTTAGCCAAGCACCATTAACAATTGATAGCCTCGATATCTCGTGGACACGATCAGACGGCAAAGGAACTGGTTATTATAACGGCACAGACCTACCAACCATCAACCAGTGGGGAACTGACAGTAAGGCAGGTATTCTGCGACTAGATATTGTTCAGCTTTCTGACAGTGGGTTTAACCGGATAAACTTAACGCAAGACACCTTTACGACCTTTTTGTATCCACAGGCATCAGGCACTAACCCAAGTATTGGTAATGCAGTGCCGACCAATATTACATACGCCATCGGGGCTGGAAATATCCAAAACCAAGGCTCTATATCGTACGTAAATTGTAACGCCGATTGCCGGGTTAGAATTAATCTTCCACCTAACGGAATATCTCACTATTACTTGCGGTTATCATCGGTATATAGTAGTTCTAAAGCGGTCATCAGCGCTGAAAACAGCGGCAGAAAAGTATCATTCACCGATGCCCAATACATTATTGATTCCACTGGCAAAGCCAGTAATGTGGTAAAGCGTCTTCGCGTCTATAAGTCGGCTGCACCAACAAACTTTATTTACCCACCTTTTGCGTTAGAAACGGGCGATGGCATATGTAAGAAGCTCGATGTGTATCCAGACGGTGCCTCGGATGCCTGTCCGGCAGCGACACCAACCAATCCTTAAAAAAGATTAATCGTTGCGGTTATGGAACTTTTGGTGCACCTCTTTGAGGTGTGGATCGGTGATGTGCGTATAAATCTGGGTGGTAGCGATGTTGCTATGGCCGAGCATACTTTGCACGCTGCGAATATCGGCACCGTTCATGAGTAGGTCGGTGGCAAAACTGTGACGTAAGGTGTGTGGTGATACGTGTTTGGTTATACCTGCCAGCAGGGCGGTCTTAGCAACCATGCGCTGCACGCTGCGAGCTGTAAGGCGATGGAAGTTTCCGCTGGTGTCGACCTTTTTCTGGCCACTGTATCGCACAAACAAAGGTTGTACGTTATCTTCACGGCGGTTGAGATATTGTTGCAGCCAGTTGGCAGCTTCATCGCTGATGAATATGGGCCGGTCTTTTTGGCCTTTACCGCGCACCGTAAATTCGCGGCGCTTTATATTAATGTGGTCACGATCCAGCCCAACCAGCTCTGATACACGCAAACCACTACTAAACAGTAGTTCTAAGATTGCTCGGTCGCGCAGGCCAATAATATTTGATATATTGCAGGCTTTAAATAGGCGCTCAACTTCGTCTGGGGTCAAAAACGTTACTTGCTTGCGTACGGTACGGGCAAGCTCGATCTTGTCTGCGCTTAAGGCAGGGATGTCTCGTTTAGCGCAGAACTTTAAGAAGCTACGCAGAGCAATGAGGTGGTAATTTTGGGTAGTCTTTTGCAGCTCGTCACTAGTGTTAGTTCCCAGGCGGTTAAGCCATAGGCGCCATTTACGGATGAGCTCTGCATTGATCTGTGAAACCTGTAGATCGTCGCCAGCATAGTCCAATAAACGAGTCAGGTAATGATCATAATTGGCTATGGTTTTTTGTGAGCGGTTTTGCTCAATCTCTAAGTATTCTAAAAAATCAGTTTTTATCTTACTAACTAGCATGTCTCTATAGTACAGAGACCTGGGTGTTGTCGCTAGCTGTAAGGCGTAGTCAGGCTGTCTGTGATCTGTTAAAATGGGACAATAGCCATTTAACAAAGATTATATTCAAGGAGCAATATGGAGCGAACCCTCATTATTCTAAAACCGGATGCAGTACAGCGTGGTCTGATGGGAGAAATTCTCTCACGTTTTGAACGAGCTGGGCTTAAGGCAGTAGGAATGAAGATGGTAGTTCCGTCCGAAGAGCTGGTTAAGCAGCACTATGTTGATGACCTTGTGCCTATTGTAGGCAAAAAAACTAAGGTCGACTGGGAAGCTTACGGTATAGAGCACACCGAGACCGCCGACGAAATTGGTCGTATGATCGTCGATGGAACTCGCAATTTCATGAGAAGTGGACCTGTCTTGGCCGTGGTACTAGAAGCTGATCATGCTGTCGAAATTGTACGAAAGATGGTTGGTAGTACAGGACCTAAAGATTCCGCACCAGGTACCATTAGGGGCGACTACGCTCACCTGAGTTTAGGACAGGCTTCTATTTACAAGAAGGGCGCCGCCAACCTTATTCATGCTTCTGGTACGGTTGATGAAGCCAAACACGAAATTGACCTATGGTTTAATAAAGACGAATTGTTCGAGTACACTACCGTGCACGAGCTCCATACGCATGCATCGTTTGGTGCAAAATAGGTTATCAAACGGAAAATACACGACTACGGTCATGCTCGGTGTTAACACCTGCGCGTGACCTTGTCGACCGAACCTACGGTTCGGATTTCGCTCTGCGAAATAACCAAACTAAAAGCCCTCCATAGGAGGGCACTTAGTTTGGTATCCCCAAACGGATTCGAACCGCTATCTACTCCTTAGGACGGAGGTATTCTATCCATTGAACTATGGGGACGAACGAGCACTCGTAATTTTATGCTTGCATCAAATTATACCGCGAGTGAGGACTTATCTGCCATAGCAGATGGGGACGAATTATAGCTCCTCTAGACTACCACAGACACCCCTGATAAGCCTACTGTTCGGGCAGTCGTGACTACGGTATACTATGCTTATGGCTACAAAAGAAAAAGTGCCGCCCAAAAAATACTTTGAAGACCAGTTCGAAGACGAAGAAGTTCTGTTTGTTTTTCGTAAGCACCCAATTGTTATGCGAAAGGGTTTAGTGTTGGCATGCCTGGGGCCACTGTTTGGTATTTTACCGGCTGCTATCAAACCATCACTTGGTTTTGGATGGTTTTTTGGGGGCTTAGCCGGCGGTTTTGTGTTGGGTGCGCTGTTGATGTTTCCGTCCTGGATAGCCTGGTACTACAGTGTTTTTATTATCACCGACCAGCGGTTCATTCAGATTACACAAAAAGGACTCTTTCACCGAAGTGTGGTAGATCTAGGACTTGGCAAGATTCAGTCTACTAATTACGAAGTACGTGGTATTCAGGCAACTCTACTAAGTTTTGGTACAATAGTGTTGCAGACTTACATGGGTGATATGGTTATCCACGAGGTATATCATCCTGCCAAGGTTATCCGTAGGTTATCTACTATTTTACGAGATCAGGGAATTATCGCCGAAGAACTAACGCCCGAAGATAAAGTCGGTCTACAAAAGGAAGAAGTCGAAGAAGCATGAAAAAAGTACTAAAGAAATTCAAAGACCGAAAAAAGGCTGTTGATTACGAAGAGACTGCCTCACAGGCGCCTCGTATCACCAACGAGACCGTTGCCGAGCACCGCGAAGAAGTCTTGAGTAGTGCGCGAAAGTATATTTACCCATTACAGCACTCTAAGCATAAGATTGTGCTCACAACCATTAGTCTCTTTGTTGTCGCTCTTATTACTTTCTTTAGCTTCACACTTGTTTCTTTGTATAAGCTTAAGTCACATTCTTCTTTCTTGTATGGTGTTACTCAAGTTATGCCATTCCCGGTTGCCAAAGCAGGGGATAGTTTTGTAGCCTACGAGAACTACCTGTTCGAGCTCCGCCACTACATCCACTACTACCAAAACCAGCAAAAGCTCGACTTTAACTCCGAATCTGGCCAGCAGCAACTTGCCGAGTTCAAAAAACGAGCCTTAGAGAAGGTGGTGAACGATGCCTACGTTAAGCAGCTGGCAAAAAAATATAAAGTGACTGTTAGTAATAAAGAAGTGGACGACGAAATTCAGGTGGTCCGTGCCCAAAATCGTCTTGGCGAGAGCGACAAGGTTTTCGAAGATGTCCTGAAGGAGTATTGGGGCTGGTCTGTTGCCGATTTCCAACGTAGTCTCAAGCAGCAGCTTCTGGCGCAAAAGCTGTTGCCAAAGCTCGACCCCGCGGTTGAGCAAAAGGCCAAAGCCGCCAAGGCAGAAGTAGATGCTGGTGGTGACTTTGCGGCCATTGCCAAGAAGTATTCCGAGGACCCCGCTTCTAAAGACAATGGCGGTGAATACCCAACACCAATAGATCGTTCAAACCGCGAAATAACCGCCCAGGCATCGGCCGCGCTCTTCAGGCTACAGGCAGGGCAGTCATCGGACATCATTAACTCTGGATATAGTTTAGAAATAATTAAGAACCTAGAAGTGCAGGGCGATAAAATCCGTGCCGCTCATATCGTCTTCAATTTCCAGGACATTAGCGCCTATTTAAACGACTACAAAGATCAGCACAAAACACGCCTGTATATTAATCTCTAATCTGTTAGAGCTGAGTACAAAAGTTGTACGACATTATGTATAGACCTTGTTTTGTGCTTGCTTCAGTCGATACCGCCGACCCCCCGGATAATCGCACAACTACGCTCGTTCTCGGTGCAAGCACCTGCGATCCGCTCATTGCATTCACCGATCGCATCGCTTGGAACGCAGTCAGCAGAATTAAAAAACCACCCTGTGGGTGATTCCTTAATTCTGGCGGGCCCGACCGGATTCGAACCGGCGATCTCCTCCGTGACAGGGAG
>CAZKKJ010000038.1:0-7379 GCA_964553355.1 uncultured Candidatus Saccharibacteria bacterium
TGAAAAACCTAGAAGAGCAGGGGCTTTTGGTCGAGACCAAGGAGCACAGCCACCAGGTTGGCCATTGTTACAAGTGCGGCACCGTTATCCAACCACTCTTGCGAGAGCAGTGGTTTGTTAATATGAAGCCACTTGCGGCCGAAGCCATTAAAGCCTTGGAAGATAAAAAGATAACCTACTATCCTGACAGCAAGCGAACACAGCAAATTCGTTACCTCCAGGGCTTACGCGACTGGAACATTAGTCGTCAGATTGCCTGGGGTATTCCTATTCCTGCCTTCCAAAATGTTGATGACCCAGACGACTGGATCTTTAGCGATCAGGTTGAGCAAGAAGAGCTCCAGCAAGACGGCAAGACGTATCGCCGCGACCCAGACGTGTTCGATACCTGGTTTAGTAGCTCTAGCTGGCCCTATGCCACCCTAGGTGGTCCCGGAAGCGAAGACTTCGACAAATTCTACCCACTCGATCTTCTAGAAACCGGTGGCGAAATCCTAAACCAATGGGTTGCCCGCATGATTATGCTTGGCTTATATGTTACCGGGGATATTCCGTTTAAACAGGTGTACGTTCATGGCTACGTTATGGCCGAAGACGGCAGCAAGATGAGTAAATCTGTCGGAAATGTTATCGACCCAGCACCCGTTATGGAACAATACGGATCTGATGCCCTGCGTATGGGACTTATCGCTGGACGTGTACCGGCGGTTAACCGCGGGTATGATCCGCGACGAGTAGAAGAAGCCCGAAACTTCTGTAATAAGCTATGGAACATCGCGCGGTTTATTCAAGACCAAAACGACGGCAAGGCTGTTGGAACCGCACTACCCGAGACCGCCGCCGATCACTGGTTGTTGAGCAAATTACAACATGTTACCTCTGGCGTAGCCAAACTATTGGACGACTATCGATTTGCCGAAGCGTACGAGCAGCTATACCACTTTGTATGGGACGATTTTGCCGACTGGTACATCGAAGCATCTAAAGCAACGCCTAACACTGGTCTACTGCAATACAGCCTGGATTGCATTCTGATCATGTGCCATCCGTTTGCCCCGTTTGTAACCGAGGCCATCTGGCAAGAGCTGGGTTGGCACAAGCGCTTACTCATGAAGAGTAACTGGCCCGAACCCGGTGACTTTGAAAAGCCACAGGCCAGTGCATTTGAAGAAGTTATTTCTGTCGTTACCGAAACACGAGCATTAGTGAGTGCCATGAGCCTGACCAAACCTACACTCACCCACGATTCAGATCTGCTTGCCGACAATGCCGATACTATTGCTCGTCTAGCCCGTTTAGGAGCCGTAGAACGCACTAAAGCAGGCAAGGGCTTCCAACTTACTACAACGCGCCAAAAAGCTTGGCTCGACGTCGACAATGCCGCACTCCAGCAATACAAAGACGACCTGCAAGATCAACTCAGTAACACCCAGGAACAAGCTAAGCGGCTACAGCAACGCCTCTCTAACAAAGGCTACGTGGCTAGCGCACCGGAAAAGATTGTCCAACAAACACGCGACCAATTGGCCGAAGCAGAAGCCCAGGTTACTCAACTCCAAGCTGAACTAGCTCGGCTATAGCTAAGCGGTTTCGAGAGCAGAGCGAACGCGCTCGGTTGACTCTATTGAGTCGTAGTCGTTAAACCACATCACATGCCAACCAGCAGCACGGGCAGGGGGCAAGTTGCCACGAGTATCGTCTACCAGCAGAATCTGGTCGGCGGACACGCCGGCCATGGCTTCGGCCATCTCGTAAATCCTAGGATCGGGTTTGATAACGCCCACCTTAGACGAATCAACAATGGCGTCAAATTGCAGGTCGGGGATTAAACCATGCTTGGTCATGTCTTCGATAAAGCCACTGCCAATGTTACTCATCAGGCCGATTCGGTAGTTCTGAGAGGCCCACTTAACCAATTCGTGCATCTCGGCAATAGGCTCAACCGCTTGCAGGTAGTACGACTGCCAGTCTACAGCGTCTACGCCCAAGTCGAGTGCAAGGGCTCTATTAAGTTCGGGAATGCTCATTTCGCCGGTGCAAACCGGGTCGTTATACTGCCAAAAAGCAGATTCGATAACATCGGGCGAAACGCCAGTGTCGCGAGCCATGGCAGCGAACGCTCGGTGAAAAAAGCGCACCAAACAGCCATTTATATCAAAGTACACAAAACTAACACCGCTCTTAGAAGTCTTTTTGCCTGTTTTGCCTCCCAAGGCCGTACCGACAAGTTCGTCCAATGACACGTCCAGCACATCGGCAATCTGCTTAATGGTAAAAATTGAAGGCGCTTTAATGGCTCCTCGTTCAATCTTTGCCAGTGTTGAATAGCTCAAGCTAGCTTGCTGACACATGGCCTGTTGAGTTAGCCCGGCTTTTTGCCGTGCTCGCTGCAATTGCTTACCCAAGGTCTTCTCGTCGACCATTCCACCCACTTTGCTCATTAGCCATATAATACCAATTAACACACCAAAACACCAAGAAAAAGGTATTAAATGGCCAGAGGTGGTTTGTACCTAGTTAGGCAGAATGGCGAGCAAGATAGTGAACATAAAGATAAACAAGACCACGCCACTAACTGCTGCTGCCGTTAGTGATTTTTGGGTCAGACCACCGGTTCGTCGCTGGCTCTGGTTATATATCCAGGCGGCAGCGCCGATAGAAAAAATCAAAGAAATTCCAAATGCTCCCATATTGTCCTCAAGTATACACTACTTATCTGAACGTATTTGCTGAGCAAGTCGTTCGAGCTCGGCGTGGTTGGGCTCTGCATCGACTGGCGCTGCGATAAACTCGTCATGGTTAGTGAACGGGTAAACATTGGCGTGCACGTGCGCAACATCCAAGCCCTCAAACACTACTGCAATCTTTTTGTTGGGGAAGACGGTTTTCATCTGTTTGGCTACATTACGGACAGCCCGCCACAAGCCATCGGCTTGCTCGTCGGTAAGATCTAGAAAGGTTGCGACCTGTGTTTTAGATGCTACTACTACATGTCCTGGTTGTGCGGGGTGAATGTCCATAAAGGCATAGGCGTAATCATCCTCATAAACCTTATGGCAGGGGATCTCGCCTTTGATAATCTTCGTAAAAATGCTGTCGGTATTGTCGGTCATACAATGTATTGTAATCCATTACCACCCCGAGCAACAGGTGTCGTATACTATGTTTATGTTTAAAAAGTTTACCTTGTGGTCAGCTACTCAGCTGTTCACCTTTAGTGTTTTTTGTCTTATTACAATCGGCAGCTTAACTGTTTTAGCCCGCCCAGGCTATCTAAAAAGTTGGGGCAAGGGCAGCGGAGCGTACCAAAAGCTTCCCGAGGCACTGGTTGATCAGGCGGCTAAAGAACAATCAAAAGAGCAGGGTAGTGGTGATGGCTTAAGCTTTAAGGATCAAAATGTCCAGAATGCCGCCAAGCAAGCAGTTAACCCAGTGTTCATTCAAAAATCTGCCGAACAGATTATCGATGGCAGTTTTAGCTGGCTGGACAAAAAGACCGAAAAACCAACATTTACCATAGATGTACTCTCTGTTAAGCAGGACTTTGTAGATAATCTTGGCACCCACCTGCGCGAACGCTATCAAGCCCTTCCAACTTGCGCCGAAGGCGTTGTACCTAACACCACCGACCCCCTCACAATCGACTGTCGCCCGGATGAAGAGATGCTAGATATTGAACAGGTTATCGACAATCAAAAGCTGAGTCTGCTCGAAAACAAAGACTTCTTGCCCGAAACTACTCTATCGGCGGACTCCTTGGGATCCGACAGTGATTCAAACAATGTATTTGAAGAAAAGAGTGTGCCAATGGCTTACGGCGTCTTTCGATTAGCTCCTGCTATCTTTGCTGGATTAGCTCTGCTATCTGGAGTTTTAGTAATTATTCTCTGCGAAGTTAAAAAGTTTGGCGTTCGCAAACTTGGCTGGCGTTTTGTAGTAGCTGGACTACTGGCTCTTATCGCTACTATTATTGGACTGGTAGCCCTTACCGAAGTTCGAAACTTAGCCCTTAACCAGGGAGCCAAATCGGGAATCACGCCCTACAAAGATGTAATTGCTGCACTCATTACCGCAGCGCGTAACGACGTCGCCAAGCTAAGCGGAGTCTTGAGTATTGGATCTATGGTATTTGGTGGCATCATACTATTCTTTACCCGCGATGTTGCCCGCCGAACCCTAACAGGCAAGAAAAAAGCTCAAAAAGAGGTACCAACCCCCACAGAGAAGCCAGAACTAGAAGAAAAACCGGGGTCACAGAAAGAAGTTAGCAAAACCGAAGACACAAAACCACCAGAAGCTCCAACAACAGTGGCCGCCGCAGAGTTACAGCCAAAGCCTCGGCCGCTCAAGAAGACTCTGATCCAATAGTTTTTGGTGGGATAACCTCACGACCGCACGGTACGTATCTGCTTCGCAGCTACACCGTGAGTTCAAACCCAGCAGAATTGAGACACCACCCTTTGGGTGGCGTTTCAATTCTGGCGGAAGAGGTGGGATTCGAACCCACGGTACCCGGTAAAGGGCACAACACTTTTCGAGAGTGTCCAGTTCAACCACTCCTGCACTCTTCCTTAATGACGGAAAGACCCTACACACAAAAACAGGGTCAAAATACTGACCCTGTTATTTTAACAGATACAACCACAAAGTTTTTTAGGCTTCGGCGCCGCCGTACAAATCGGCGTCGAGGCACCACAACTCGTTGGTTTCGCTGTCACGGATGTAATAGCGTTGGATGGTTGTTAACATAAGCCCCCTTCCTGATATTACTGTAGTTGTTTTAGATAGGGGCTGTATGTGGAAAATCTCACACCCGGCGAGTGAAGAAACTACGCTTTCCGCGTATCGTAGGCCCAATGGAGTAGAGCCTGACGTTGCCGAGGCCGGCATGTTTGGTCGCCTGGCTGGCAATACTTTTCTATCTGAGATAAGTGCCGGCGCATATTTTTCCATCGCCCTATCTGCCGCTTATCTTCTTCGGGAGTACGTCGACCTTGATAGTAACGGCAATACCACAAGAACCAGCCCTTGGGGTCCTCAAAGTAGATCCAGCCTTTCTCTTGCCATTCGGCTAGTGGCTGACTGGCCATAACCTTAAAGTAATTACGATTTTTATCGGGCTTGTCAGATAATTCCACGCCCTTAAACCAATCAGCAGGGAACTCACTGGGTTTTTCGTAAAAGTAATTACCAGCAAATACTCCCAACTGCAGCATTTCTTTAGGTGTAAGCTGCGGCTTAAACTCCGCGTCAAAATCCCGTCCCGATTCTTTGGTGAGGGTATAGCTATACCCTGATTGATATTCTTCTTCAACGAATATGGTTTTCATAGTGTTCCTAACGAGGTAAATTGAAGCAAAGTCGGCATAATCGACAAGTCTTGTCGGGAATACATTTCTAAAATGGAGTGCGCAGGCGTCCTCTTCTGGGCCAGCAACTGCGTCAATGGCTCCAGATATACGGTATCAGGGTCACCTCCCAACGCAATTCGACATGCCTCGAGTACTTGATTGGCCTGGTCGTATATCTCTATGCTATCAAATGCCTCTTTGGCTGCTTTTTGGTGCATGCCAACATCAGGTGCCCTGGCTCGACCAGGTAAGCTTGTATCAAGGACAATGCCTTTTAGTAGAGCAAAGAGGGCGGCATACATCTGCAGACTCAGGGGGGTATCGAAAGCCTTAAACTCAATCCGTCCGGCTTCTTCGGGAAGATGTGGCTTTTCTATAAAAGCGAATGGATCACTCCCAACAGGAATAAGATTAGGACTGCCGATATAGACTACCGCCGAGGGCCTTCCTACTGGTCGAAGATAGGTCCGAGCCGAATAACAGTTACTCTTTTGTCCCTCATAAAACGGCGAGGAAAAACTAAAAGGAACAATAAAAGGACTATAGTAAGTTAACTTCTGAGCGATTTCAATTAACTGCTCATCAGATAAATCTGGGCTAGACAAATTAAAATCGGGTCCATAGGTAGAGCCAATGACTCGTACTGCGTTTTCGATAGGCCTCCAGAGCTGCCAGGTCTTCTCATATTCATTAAAAGGATTGTCGACATTCACTTCCGACCGGACGGGGTTATAGCTTGTGAGTACGGGAGTAAACCCGTGCTTCGCGGCCTCTATAGTGAATGTTTCATACAGCTCTCCGACCTGTCGCACGGCTTCTATAATAGAACCATGGGGCGGAGTTCTTATCTCAAAACCCTTAGGGATAAAACCATTTGGCTGGCCGTCTGCCGAAAAACGGCGCTTTCCTTCTAGAATCCACCGCTTGTCTTTGTACTTTGTCGTATCAACATGAAGCCGCTGCTTGTCTTCTGGAAAGTAGGGTAGAGCGGCAACGACCTTTAGCAACTCTTCTGTGGTGGTATTACTTGCGTCAGCAAACTCACCATCGTCGCGCACTATAGCAACCTCGTGTTCTATTCCAAATAGCATATGCTTAGACTATATAATAGGCACTCTGTTCTACCTAGTTAGCTCTGGGGTAAATTGACATAAGCTTCTCTTTATGCTAATGTAAATGAGTAGACTAAAAACAAAAACACTTACAAATAAGGACCTCATCATGGACGAACCTACCGAATTCGATCTGACGCCCACTATACCTATCCATATAGTAGCTCGAGCTAGAGAACTTGCCGATAGCGCGCAAGCTAGCGGTATGGCGATGGACTTTGATACAGCACTTGGCTACACAGAACAACTCGAACACGCCCAAAAGCTGCCTATGGTTTCAGATCGTCCGGACCAACCTTCTATTGCCGACATAAGCTCCCCTGGTGTATACAAGTTAGTTGAGGCGGTGGACGTAGCACTAAGTTTTGATCCCGATGAAAATCGAAGGTGGAATGCCGCAGCCCTAGCGGTCGACCTTAATAGCTCACTACCATTTCTACCAGGTAAGGATGCAAACGACCGAGCGACCATTTTGTCTAGCACGTTAGGTATTTCTGGCGGAACAGAACAATCCGTAGCCCAGCAACTTGTTGATAAATACTTCTCGGACACAGACGAAGGGCGCTTTGCATTAGAGGCCATCACTGAACGAGCACGACTCGTCACAAAGTAGGGTCTAGGATCAGAAGACTGCCTAGTAATACTTGGGCCTCTAGTTCAAACCTTGTTAACAAAAACAAAAACCGGTCAAAAGACCGGTTCTAGTTTTGGTGTACCTGACAGGATAGCAGCACGCCTACAGCCATGCTCGGTGCAAGCACCTGCGCGTGACTTTGACGACCAAACATTACGGTTCTCGCATTCTTTCAGAATGCAACCAAGTAAAAGGCCCCAGCTTTGCTGAGGCTTTTTACTTGGTGTACCCGACAGGATTCGAACCTACGACCTTTGGCTCCGCAAGCCAACGCTCTATCCA
>CAZKKJ010000039.1:0-7204 GCA_964553355.1 uncultured Candidatus Saccharibacteria bacterium
AGCGCAGCTTGAGTTTTAATGAAGCTACGGGCGGAAGCCCGTAGAGGCTCACTTTCTTAACAAATGGATTAATACCAGAATTGTGTTAAAATATACATAATGAAAATACAAGTAATCACCTTGTTCCCAGAGATGTTCCCGGGTGTCATGAATACCAGCATGCTCTGGAAGGCGCAAGACAAAAAACATCTTGAAATTAGTTACATTAACTTGCGAGATTACGGACTTGGTCCACGCAAAACTGTTGATGACACGCCTTATGGTGGTGGCGATGGTATGCTGCTTAAGCCAGAGCCGTTGTTTGCAGCTGTTGATGTTGCAAAACAACATGACCCCAAGGCTTTAGTTATGCTTATGACTGCACGCGGTGAGCGCTGGGTTCAGGCCAGGGCGCAAGAGTTAGCCGACAAAGACCAGGGACTGATTATTATCTGTGGTCGCTACGAGGGCTACGACGAACGCATTACCAGTGTAGTGGACTTGCAGGTTTCTGTTGGAGATTACGTACTTACTGGAGGCGAACTACCGGCCATGATTGTTACCGATAGTATCGTGCGCCTCATTCCTGGCGTGCTTGGTGGCGCAGAGAGTGCGGCCATAGAAAGTTTTAGTGACGGCAAGACTCTAGAATTCCCGCAGTATACTCGTCCCGAAGAATATAAGGGCATGAAGGTTCCCGAAGTCTTACTTAGTGGCAACCACGCCGAAATTGCCAAATGGCGCTCAGAAAATAGTTTAGAAGTAGGAAAATAGTATGCCACTTCGTGCCACTATCAAACAGGAAACAGCTCTCCGTGAAAGAGTGGAACAAGCTGGGATTAATCTGGCGAACTCAGTATTTCACCAAGACAGGCCACAATCGAGTCCACAGTACGAACATGTAACCTGGCGGCGCGAAAAAGAACTAGCGGTTTTTGGTCTTGCAAAAGTACTGGTTGATTTGGCCTCTTGGGACTTACGAATGGAGTTATGGGTTGGCTGGGAGCCGGTAGCACTTTTTAGTCCGCCTGACGCAAGAAGTGATGGCAGCCATTTGCCATGTCCAAGTTTTGCACTTGAAGAGGGCGAAATTCTGGTCATTAACGATGTTCTGCATGCGACTGATCCAGACGGAGATAATGAAACGCTCTATTACGGGGACAATGACAGTCAGCGATACGTTTCGCTAGAAGGCTTGGGACGATCTTTAGCTTTTAGTCTAGATAATCAAGAACTGGATATAACGACTTTCTATTCAGGACATCTAAAAGTCTGTCGTACGTACTAGGTAGCCTGTATAGTCCCGCAGGCCATGCGTGGGCCACCGCTGTGTCCGGAACCGGTCTCTCCCGGTGTAAATGGGTCGTGATTGCCGTGGATCATAATCGAAGTGCCTTCTGGCGCTGATGCAGCATCGAGGATAGATACCGGCCCAGGGCTTAAGGTAATGCGAGTTGAGATGGTCTGAAGTTCGCCGTTGCCATCTTTGTCTACGGTAATGCTTGGCAGGTCGCCGGCATGGTAGCCGTGGTTAGCGTCGGGATCGGTGTTGCCGTTAGGACCTGGATCAAAGTGGCCACCGGCACACTTAAAGCCTTCGCAATCGCATGCGGCTTTCTCGTGAATGTGTACAGCGTGCGTACCCTCGGGTAAATCTCCCGAAACGCTAAGCTTTAGGTGTACATACTTCCAGCCATCTACATCGTATTCAGTAAACACGGCAGTACCAGTGGCGGCACCCTTTAGGGTAGCCTCCGCCTTAGCTGTTACCTTGGCACTATCTGCTTGTAAAGTGACGTTCATTATTTATTCCTCGCTACCGCTACTGCAAAAATAGTCGCGACTACAACGAGTCCGACTATTAGATACAAACTGCTGCTACTAACACTGTGTTCAACCGAATGATGCGCAAACAAATCCATAAAGACCTCCAAGTTATACTTACAGTATAAACCACTAGGCTAGCGTGTGCTTACTTCTGTTTCGAGAGGATCTGCCAACGCAGATGGTGGACTAAGACCCACCATCGTAGTGTCTCGAGAAATAGATGTAAGCGAACCAGAGTATGCGGCTTAGTAGTGCGAGATGAACGTAAAGGCTTGGCCAGTTTTGCCGGCGCGGCCTGTTCGACCGATGCGGTGCACGTAGTCGGCGTAGCTGTTAGGCTGGTCAAAGTTAATGACGTGGCTCACGTTAGGAATGTCTAGTCCACGAGCAGCAACGTCGGTTGCTACAAGGACTTTAACACGGTCGCGCTTAAATGCGTCTAAGGCACGCTGACGCTGTGGCTGGCTCTTGTTGCCATGGATAGCCTCGGACTTATGTCCAATCGTGTTTAGGTGGTCAGAAAGCTTCTGCACGCCCCATTTGGTCTCGCCAAACACCAATACCTTTTCGAAAGCTGGATTGTTAAGCATCTCGGCAAGCATATTAATGCGCTCGTCCTTGGTGGCACGGATAATATCTTGAGCAATGTGCTCACTTGTTACTGGAGATACAACAGATATAGTCTCGGGATCTTTAAGCAACCGATGGATAAGACCACTAATAGCTGGTGTCATGGTTGCGCTAAAGCACAGACCTTGTCGCTCTTCTGGAAGTTGGTCGATTAAAAACTCGATGTCATTGATGAAGCCCATGTCGAGCATCTGGTCGGCTTCGTCTAGAACTACGATTTGTGTTTTCTTTAGACTAAGCACACCGCGTTCGAGCAGGTCTTTTAGGCGTCCAGGAGTACCAATAACGACTTCCGGACTTTGCTTAAAGGTTCGGATTTGCGGAACGATGTTCATTCCACCAACACATACCACACTTAAGAAGCCGGAGCCCTTAGAGAAGATCTTGAATTCGTCGTCAATCTGCTGCGCAAGCTCACGGGTTGGAGCTACAATAAGCGCAGTTGTGCCCTTGGGCATGTCGAGCAAACGTTGGATGGTAGGCAAAACAAACGCAGCTGTCTTACCAGTACCAGTGTTAGCGAGGCCAATAACATCCTTACCAGACAAAACATGCTTGATAGCTTGGTCCTGAATGGCTGTAGGGTGAGTATAACCGGTAGCCATGATGTTCTTCATCAGACCAGGATGGAAGGGGAAATCGGCAAAGGTGTGCTCGGGCACGTAGGCTACTTCTTCGGCACGAGGCTTCGGTTTGTTAATAAAGCGAGCTGGGTCGATGTATGCACCGCCACGTCGGTTTCCACCGCTACGCTGAGGCTTGTGCTTGTATGCGAAAGAACCGCCGCCATTACCAGAGCGTCGCTGTGTTGAATAAGATTTTTTGTACAAAATGTACCTTTCGTTTGGGCACGTGTTCACTCCATAAGAACGCCACAATGGCCTTCGGAATAAACAAATGCAATTTATATTCTCTAACTGCGAGAGTTTGAACAGCGAGAATAAAAACTTTTAGAACTAATTTACTCGATATTCACAAATATCACAATTACCTTAATCATAACACGAACGGTTACAATTGTCTACTGTGAAGTGCTTATGACTTACTCGGCAGCATCTTCAACTAAGGCGTAAACGGTATGAGCTTGGATAACCACTTTTGTCCCAACTAGAGCGACCTTACCCTTGGTATGAGTACGACGGAAAGTTTCTGGAGATGCAGGATCGTCTTTTATTTCGTAGGCGACGTGATTCATGAGTTTACTACGTTCTTCTACATCGCCATCTGCTTCTGCTTCAGTAGCCCATACACCCACAAGTTTTGTATTCGGTAAGTCAGGGGTTAGAGTACCGGTTTCTTCTTGAAATACACCCCAAGCTGAACTAGGAGCAAGTCCTTCAAGTCGTTCAAGTTCGCTGGCCGTGGGGGTTAGGGTTGTTGTTAGCCTAAATTCAGTTGCCATGTGATATTCCTGCCCTAAAACTTAATGTGTATATTATAGTAACAAATAAGTTATATGTCAACTAGTTGTTTTTGGCGCGTTTGCGCATGTTGGGGTCGAGTTCGCGCTTACGTAGGCGAAGGCTCTTAGGGGTAACTTCTAGTAATTCGTCGTTTTCTAGGAAGTCTAAGCATTGTTCTAGGCTAAAGATCACTGGCGGGGTTAGCTGGACAACGCCATCGCTACTGCTGCTACGCATGTTGGTTAGGTGCTTTTCTTTGGCGACGTTAATTTCCATGTCGTCACCCCGAGTGTTGAGGCCAATGATCTGACCGGCGTACACTTGGGTGCCAGGGCCGACGAAGCAGGTTCCACGCTCTTCAACAGTTTGTAGGGCGTAAGCGGTGGTGTTACCGGTCTGGAAGGCAATTAGTACACCATTGCGCTGTTGATCCAGTGCCGCGCCAAGTTCTTGGTAGCCAATAATGAGGCTATTCATGATGGCCGTACCCTTGGTGGCGGTCATTAAGGTGTTACGCAGTCCCAACAGTGTTCGAGTAGGCATTTCGTAAATAAGCTTGGTTACACCCTTATTGGTGGTGAATTGTTCTTTTAGGTTGGCCCGCCGTTGGCCAAGCTCGGCCTGTACGGCTCCAACTTGTTCGGCACCAACTTCGATGATTACTTCTTCTAATGGTTCCATGGTCTTGCCATCTTGCTCGCGGGTAACAACCTGAGGGCGCCCAACTTCAAACTCAAAGCCTTCGCGGCGCATGGTTTCGATTAGTACGCTTAAGTGTAGCTCGCCACGGCCGGCAACCAAGAAGCCAATTCCGTCTTGCTCTACCTCTAGACCAATATTGGTTTCGAGCTCTTTGTTTAAGCGATCAGAGATTTGGCGGCTGGTGTTAAACTCGGCCTCTTTGCCTTTAAAAGGAGAGGTATTAGGACCTAGGTAGATCTTTAGAGTTGGTGCTTCTACCTCTAGTACTGGTAGTGCCTCTGGGTTTTCGGCGTCGGCCAGAGTTTCGCCAATTTGTACATCGCCACTGCCAGTTACGCTCACAATATCACCAGCGATAGCGGTTGGGATCTCGATTTTAGCGAGTCCTTGGTGGTTATAGATCTTGTCGATCTTACTTTTAACCATTGAGCCGTCTTTTTTACACAAAGTAATCTGTTGGCCGGCTTTGATCTGTCCACGGCTAATGCGCCCCACAGCGTACTTACCCTGGAAACTGTCCCAACTAAGGGCGGTTACGAGCATTTGGAATGGCGCGTCAGCTTCTACTGTTGGTGCAGGAACGTCATTAGTTAGGCTTTCAAAGATAACAGATAGATCGCCATCTGCGGTTGGATCTGTAGGCACTTCTTTCCATGCTTTACCTTCTCGCCCAATTGCGTAGTAAATAGGATAGTGCAGCTGGTCTTCGTGTACGGCAAGCTCGAGGAATAGGTCTGCAAGCTCGTCCTCGACCTCTTTGATTCGGCTACCAGGTTTGTCTATCTTGTTAATTATGACGATTGGCTTAAGGTTAAGTGCCAGCGCCTTAGTAAGAACAAACTTAGTCTGAGGCATAGGACCTTCTTGAGCATCGACAATCAGCAAGCAGCCATCGGCCATGTTCAGGGTGCGTTCTACCTCGCCACCAAAGTCAGCGTGACCTGGAGTGTCAATAATATTGATGTGGTAATCATCATGCTTTACAGCCGTAATTTTGGCTGTAATGGTAATGCCACGTTCGCGCTCTTGGTCGTTGCTGTCCATGATCAGCTCTTGGTTCATCTCTGCCTGGTTATCGCGGAAGGTGTTAGATTGCTTTAAGAGGCCGTCAACAAGTGTGGTCTTGCCGTGGTCCACGTGAGCAATAATTGCGACGTTGCGTATTTTCTTGGGATCCATAATCAACTTTCTTAATAAAAGAACCGCTTAAATCGCGGTTTATTCACTACATTTTATCACGGAAATGCTCATTTTACAACGAAGGTTACCAGTAAGTACCAGAGCTACAGTTTAGGGCTCCAAGGAAAGAACTTGTTAGTCTTGGCCGCATATTTTTGGAAGGCTTTGTCTTTAGCATATTTCTTTTCCAGGAGAGGAACTCCAGATACGAATAAGATTAACGTAGTTATGGTAACTGGTCCGATAAGCCCAAGTAGCTTAGTTGATGTTGGTAATGTGCTGGCACAAAGTATGAGCCATAGGCCCCACCACTGGGTGACTTCGCCAAAATAGTTGGGATGGCGGGTGTACTGCCAGAGGCCGCTGGTCATTAGCTTACCTTTGTTGGCGGGATTGCGGATAAAACGGCTTAGCTGTAAGTCTCCAATAGCTTCAAAGTAAAAACCAAAGGTCCAGGTTATTACTCCAGCTGCTGCCCAAGCGGACAGATCTGTTCGTGTAGATAGTCCAGCGGTTAAGGTGACAGGCATGACTACCAGCAAAAGCAAAAGACCCTGCAGTAAGAATACCTGCAGGTAACTACGAATATAGAAAAATTTGCCCCAGTCGTGACGCCACTGGGCGTATCGATAATCTTCGTTCTTGCCTCGGTTGCGCATGGCGATGTGAATGGCTAGGCGTAAGCCCCAGATGACCGTTAAGGCTAGACTAAGTTTAGCAAGGTTGCCGGGCTGATCATTTTGGCTGTAAGCAAAGGCTGCTACCAACACAAAACCCAGGCCCCAGGCAATATCGGCTAAGTCGTTGCGCTTGCGAACAACCGAAACCGCAAACCAGCTGGTCATGTAGATAAAGACTAATAGGGCCGCACTCTGAAGTAGTGATGAAATGCTCATGGTTGCTGTAATTATAGCACCACGCGTTGACTTAGTTCTACGTTACAATAAGAGTCCTATGACTCAAAAGCAGGCGCTCAACATTCTTAAACTTGGTAAAAATGTCTTCCTGACAGGTGCAGCTGGTAGTGGTAAGACGTATGTGCTCAACAAGTTCATTAAGTACCTAAAGAGTCACCATATACCAGTTGCCATTACTGCCTCTACGGGAATTGCTGCCACACACATGAACGGTAAAACTATTCATTCGTGGGCCCATATTGGCATAAAAGATTATTTAACGCAGTCCGACCTAGAGAACTTGTTTAAGCGCAAAGAATACCGCTTGGCCATTGCCGAAGCCAAGGTATTAATAATAGACGAAGTTTCCATGCTCCATCATTACCGATTGGATATGGTAGATGCAGTGCTACGGAAAATGCACGGTAAAGACGAGCCCTTTGGTGGAATACAAGTTGTTTTATGCGGCGACCTTTTTCAACTCCCTCCGGTAACTCGTGGTGGCCGCGCAGAATATGTTACGGCCGCAGCCGCATGGGAACAAATGGACATCCACGTCTGTTACCTGGAAGAGCAATATCGACACGA
>CAZKKJ010000040.1:0-6666 GCA_964553355.1 uncultured Candidatus Saccharibacteria bacterium
TGGGGACGAATCGCTCAAGACTGACCTTACCAAGCAGGTTGAGCAACTACAAGCCAAGTATGACTCACTCAAAGCAGACCTACGTTTTAACGGTAAGTACGATGATCATGATGCAGTACTAACATTATCTGCAGGTGCGGGTGGTACCGATGCCCAAGATTGGACGGCTATGTTGCTCCGTATGTACACTCGCTGGGCCGAGCAACAAAACCTGACGGTAGAACTAGTTGAAGAAGCGGCAGGAGACGAGGCTGGCCTTAAGCGAGCCACATTAGAAATAAGTGGCCCTTTTGCATATGGCCGCCTTGCCGGCGAAGCCGGTGTGCATCGTTTGGTCCGTTTAAGCCCATTTAACTCCGACAATCTTCGCCAAACCAGCTTTGCCAAGGTAGAAGTAATGCCTAAAATCGATCAACCGGACGAGCTCGAAATAGATCCCACAGAACTCAAGATAGATGTCTACCGCGCTGGTGGCCATGGTGGCCAGAGTGTTAATACCACCGACTCTGCAGTGCGCATTACGCACCTCCCCACTAATGTTGTGGTTGCTATTCAAAACGAGCGCTCGCAGCTGCAAAATAAAGAAACCGCTATGACTATTCTGCGATCCCGTCTAGCTGTCATGCAGCTCCAGCAGCACAAAGAAAAACTGAGTGAACTTAAGGGTCCAAACCAATCGGCAGAGTGGGGGAACCAGATCCGCAGCTACGTCCTCCATCCGTATAAGCAGGTCAAAGACCTCCGTACCCGGTACGAAACCAGTGACGCCGAAAAAGTCCTCGACGGCGACCTCGAACCCTTTATCAACGCTTACCTCGAAGCTAATATCGGTTAAGGGGTATCTAACCGCTAGCGGTTTGGTATAATAGGATCTACATGATTTTATTGGACAGGGTAACCAAGAAGTACTTAAAAGATGGTGGGCCAGCGCTGGAGCGTATTAGTTTACACGTCGAGCCAAAAGAGTTCGTTATTATCGTTGGATCCAGCGGTGCTGGTAAATCCACACTCCTCAAACTTCTAACCAGAGAAGAAAAGCCAACAAGCGGCAAGATTATCGTTGGCGGAATCGATTACGAGTCCCTGAAAGACAAAGAGATTCCGTTGTTACGCCGCAAGATAGGAGTGGTTTTTCAGGACTTTAAACTTCTTCCCAACAAGACTGTTTTTGAAAACGTAGCTTTTGCCTTAGAAATTGTTGGAATGGGCAACAAAGAGATCAACCACACGGTGCCTCGCGTGCTGGATATTGTAGGACTCAAGGGCAAAGAAAAGCGCATGCCACGGGAGCTGTCTGGTGGTGAACGTCAGCGCGTTGCCATTGCTCGCGCAATTGTTCGTCAGCCCCGGATCTTAATTGCTGACGAGCCTACTGGAAACCTTGATCCCAAGCATGCTTGGGATGTCATAAGGGTACTCGAAAAGATTAATCGTTTCGGCACGACTGTAATTCTGACCACTCACAACCAAGAAATTGTAAATAAGCTCAAGCGTCGGGTCATTACTATCCAAGATGGAACTATCGTGAGCGATCGAGCTAGTGCGGAGTATCGTCCATGAACATGCGCCGTAGTTCAATTATGGCCCGACGTATTTTTAAGACGGGAGCCGTTAACTTTGTTCGTAACGCCTGGTTAGGAATGGCGGCCATCGCCGTAATGGTAATTACGCTGACGATAATATTATTTTCGATTATTGCCAATGCTACATTTTCGGATACCATTGCTACGTTTACTGATCGTATCGATATATCGGTTTATCTTAAGGACGAAGTTACTCCCAAACAACGAGATAATTTGATCGGCCGGGTAAAAAATCTGGAAAACGTTAAATCAGTAGAATATATTACCAAAGCCAAGGCACTCCAGATATTCAAGGAACAAAATGCTGATACTCCAGAGTTAGCTCAAGCGGCTACCGAGTCTGATCTCCCTGCAGGATTAAAGATTAAACCGCGTGATCCAAATCGGATCGAGTCCATCCGAACTTTCCTCGAGGGGCAAGAAGTCAAACAACAACAGGCTAAAGAAACTTCGTATTCTGGAGATCGTAAAGCTGCTATAGACAAGATTACCGAATCGACTAGGTTCTTTAAGCAGGCCGGCATAGTCGGGGTTGTTGTCTTCGCTATCATATCCATGCTGATTATCTTCAATACTATTCAGATGGCTATATTTAACCGCCGAGACGAACTCACCATCATGCGTTTGTTAGGGGCGAGCACTAACTATATCCGTGGGCCATTTATCGTTGAAAGCATGTTGTACGGGGTAGTGTCGGGAATCGCCTCGTTGTTTATTATTCATGGATTGTTTACGATTTCTGCACGGGCATTCGAAGCCAGTAGCTTTGGATTATTAGATATAAGTTTTTCTAACCAGTATTTTTCGGATAACTACTGGAAGTTCCTGGGGTTGCAGTTAGGCATTGGAGTCTTAATCGGTACAGTTTCGTCGCTTATTGCCACAAGGCGTTATCTTAAATTTAAGTCTGGTCGTTAGGTCTTAGTCTGCGGGCAGACAGATCTTGCCAAAGAAAAATAGGAGGAGTATGATTAAGAAGGTTATGCTAAAACAAAAATCAACAAAAATTAGTCGTATCTTACGTGTCAGTCCAATTAGGACTGTGTCACTTATTGCTATAGCCCTGGTTCTAGCTGCAGGGAGTTTTATCCATTTGACGCGGGTAAGCGCGCTGTCTACACAAGAGCAGATTCAAGCATTAGAGCAAGAGAATGCCAATAACCGAAGTGCCGTCGCCAACTTGCGAAACCAAGCAGTCAGCTACCAAGACGCTATTGCAAAGCTAGAGGCACAAATAGGCTATTTGCAAGGGCAGATCGATGCTAACACCGCCGAACAGAATCGTTTGCAACAAGAAATCACCGAAGCCGAAGCAGAGTTGGCACGGCAAAAAAGCATATTGTCTCAGAACGTTCGGGCTATATATTACGAGGGTCAGATCTCCACATTAGAGATGTTGGCATCAAGCAAAGACTTAAGTGAATTTGTCGACAAGCAAGAATATCGTAATTCGGTTCAGGCCAAGATAAAGGACGCCATGGAGCGAATTACAAAGCTTAGGTTTGAGCTAAGTGCCAAAAAAGAAGCTGTTAGCAAGCTTTTGGCACAGCAACAAGATCAGCAGGCAGAGCTATCCGATAGTCGTGCCGAGCAAAGTAATTTATTAAGCTTTAACCAAAACCAGCAAGCCGAATTTAATCAAAAGACTAAAGACAATCAAGCCAAGATTAGTGCATTAATTGCCTCGCAGCGTAGGGCAAACAACGCTACCGACGGTGGTTTTTACTTCCTGCGTTTTCCGGGTAACATAAACGATTTTGATGGCCGGGATTACCCATATCGTACCGCAGGTTTTAGCATGCAGCTTGGTCCATGCTCGCTGAGTGATAGCTATCCCGACTCACCGGATAGATGGGGTTACTGCACACGGCAATGTGTTTCGTATGCAGCTTGGGCAGTAGAGGCGTCGGGTCGTTCGGCACCGATGTACTATGGTAATGCAAAGGATTGGAAGGGTGAAGCGGAGCGTCGAGGCATTCCGGTTTATCGCGCTGCACAACCTGGCGATGTGGCCATCAGTACTAGTGGGCAGTGGGGACATGCAATGTATGTCGAAGAGGTTAGTGGCAACAAGGCTCGAGTCTCGGAGTATAACCAGCAGTTAGACGGTAATTACCGCAACGATCGCTGGATTAGTTTCTAGATTTCTTCAGCACATCCAAGGTGCCTATAGGGTACAATAGGGTTTACTAAGAATGAACTGGAGGGTGTGTGAAAAGAAAGCTTTCAATTGCTTTTGTGGCGTTTCTGATTTTTGCGGCGGGCGTGCAGATCGGTAGTGGTAACTTTTCTCTATATCGTGGCGGAACTAATAGGAGCAACAAGAATTTGCCGGCCAACCTTAATTACACTGAGGTAGAGAAGATCTATGATCAACTGCGTGCGCGATACGATGGACAGTTAAGTCTTGACCAGCTACAGGACGGACTCAAAAAAGGGTTGGTTGCGGCAAGCGGCGATCCGTACACCGAATATATGCCTACCAGCGAGGCTAAAGAATTTAAAGAACAGCTCGATGGTTCGTTCGAGGGCATTGGTGCTGAACTTGGCAAAGATAAAGAAGCAGTTATTATCGTAGCGCCAATTTCTGGTATGCCAGCGGAAAAAGCCGGATTACGGCCCAAAGATATTATTGCCAAGATCAATGGTACAAGTGCAATTGGGCTTAGCGTAGAAGAAGCGCGTAACAAAATTCGAGGCCCCAAAGGCACCCAGGTAAAGTTGTCCATTATTCGTGGTGAAGAACAGCTAGAATTTACGATTACTCGAGACACTATCAATATTGCTAGTGTGGAGTCCAAGATACTTGATGGCAAGATTGGCTACCTAAAAATTAGTCGTTTTGCCGATGATACCTCGGCTTTGGCCCGAGAAGCTGCAGATAAGTTTAAGCGTGACGGTGTTAAAAGCGTTATATTGGATCTTCGTGGTAATCCGGGTGGGTATCTAGAGTCGGCGGTAAATGTGTCGAGCCTGTGGTTGCAAGACAAAACAGTTCTGCAAGAAAAACGAGATAATGTAGTGATCAAGACCTACAAATCTCGGGGCACTGCAACTCTCTTAGGTGTACCAACTACTGTGCTCATAGACGAAGGTAGCGCTAGTGCCAGCGAAATTACTGCCGGCGCTTTGCACGACAATAGTGTGGCAACCCTGTTAGGCGTTAAAAGCTTTGGTAAGGGTAGCGTGCAAGAACCAAATGAATTAGACGATGGCAGCTTACTCAAGATCACTGTAGCAAGGTGGTATACCCCTAAAGGTAAGAACATTGATAAAGAAGGTATTAAGCCCGATACGGTAGTCGAGCGTAGCCTAGACGATTATAAAGCTGGTCGTGACCCCCAGCTCGCTGCTGCAATTGCAAAATTGTTGTAGTCTTTGTCATTACGCTTTAGTTTTTTAACCGGCTTTGATAGCATAGGTTGATAAGAGAGGGACGTACTTTGGCAAAGCCAGTTAAGTATATATTTGTGACGGGTGGAGTTCTTTCCGGATTAGGAAAAGGCATTACCGCCGCCTCTATCGGAAATATACTAACTGCTCGTGGCCTCAAGGTGAATATGCAAAAGCTGGATCCATACCTTAATATGGACGCCGGCACACTCAACCCTGCAGAACACGGTGAATGCTACGTAACTTGTGACGGTGCCGAGACCGACCTAGACCTGGGTCACTACGAACGCTTCCTTAATATCCAGCTTACGCGGAATAGTTCGGTCATGAGTGGACGGATTCTTCACAAGCTAATAGAAGAAGAACGCTCGGGTAAGTTCTTGGGGCAAACCGTACAGTTGGTGCCGCATTTTACCAATGCTATCATGCAATACGTAGTCACTGCTTCGCGTGGTTTTGATGTGCATATTGTCGAGATCGGTGGAACAGTAGGGGACTATGAAAGTCCGGCCTTCTTTGAAGCTATCCGCGAACTCGGTGCCGTGGTTGGCTACGAAAACTGTGTCTACTTACAGGTGGTTTACTTGCCGTACCTGTCTACAAGTAAAGAAATCAAGACCAAGCCCGCTCAAAACGCCACGCGCGACCTTCGGAGTATGGGCATTATTCCAAACGTCCTGGTTGCCCGTAGCGAAATGCCTACCAATGGTAATGTTAAGGCCAAGCTCAGCGCCTTCTGTGGTGTGCCCGAGGCTGGCATTGCTATTCTGCCTAACGCTCGGACGGTGTACGAGGTACCGCTAACGCTCGAAAATCAGGGCATTGGCGACTATATTGTTGAGCGCCTCGGGCTATCGGCCAAAAAACCTGCACTCAAAGATTGGGAAAAGTTGGTTGATTCTATCCTGGCAAGTCCTAAGAAAATCGTAAAAGTGGGTGTGGTAGCCAAGTATATGGACAACCAAGACACCTACATGTCGGTCTTCGAGGCCCTCAAGGCTGCTGGCTGGAAAGAGGGCGTGGGTGTAGATATTCAGTGGGTGCCCGCCGAAGAACTGGGCAAAGATAAAGACGTTACTAAACACCTAGAAGGACTCGACGGTATTGTGGTGCCTGGCGGCTTTGGCTCGCGCGGGGTAGAGGGGAAGATTCTGGCTGCCCAGCACGCTCTAACTAATAAACTACCGTACCTTGGCCTTTGTTTAGGGATGCAGGTTGGTGTAATTGCGGCTGCCCGTAACGCAGGTATAGAGCACGCCAACTCAGAGGAGTTTGATCCAGAGGGACACGACTTAGTCATTCACACCATGACTGACCAAAAAGGCAAAGAGAATACTGGTGGCACTATGCGCCTAGGAGACTACCCATGTAATGTCGAGAAGGGTAGTTTGGTAGAGAAGTTGTACGGGGTTAGCCGCTTTAGCGAACGCCACCGTCATCGCTATGAGGCTAATAATGCCTATGTTAGTTTATACCCATCCTGGGGCATTAAAGCGGTTGGCAAGTCCCCTAATGGCAATCTGATAGAGATGATAGAGGGCATAGACCATCCGTTCTTCGTGGCCAGCCAGTTCCACCCGGAATTCTTATCGCGCCCAAACATACCGCATCCTATGTTTAGTGGATTTATTAAAGCTTTAATCAAGAGATAATTGCAAAACACTCAGGAATATACTACCATTAGCACTAT
>CAZKKJ010000041.1:0-263 GCA_964553355.1 uncultured Candidatus Saccharibacteria bacterium
TGTCGTTGTATTTGCTTGCGGTCCTGCTGCTCGCCCTTGCCTATCGGTACCGTTTGTTTATGATCGCTACTAAAGAGGCTGCAAATCAGCGACTCGAGATAGAGTCGCGACTGTACCGCAAGCGCCAAACCTTTATTCCACAAGCAATAAAGGTTGTCACCGAACATCACGAAGGCCTAGAGGCAGCCGCCGAACCACTTAAAGAAATTGCCGAGGCAAAGTTATTTTTAAACGGCCTACATATGCTGGGAGGAATCAAAGAT
>CAZKKJ010000041.1:273-6563 GCA_964553355.1 uncultured Candidatus Saccharibacteria bacterium
GATAATTTGGTTAATGTGAAGAAGTTTGCCGACTTTGATGCGCAGGTACCATTGTTCGACGTAACTTCGCACTTACAAAAAGCTATTCATGATTACAGTGCCCGGGCTACGGAGCGGGGCATAACCTTTGATGCTAAAATTGCTGGTGGCCTCGTTGGCTATGTACAGCCAGAGGCAGTACGTCAGCTTGTAAGTTCGCTCATTGATAATGCAATTAAATTTAGTAAAGATGGCGGTCGCATACAAGTTACTGCCTATGGCCGTTTTGGGAAGCTAGTTTTTTCTGTACGAGACGAAGGTATAGGCATTGCAGAAGAAAAACTACCAAGCATACTACGACCATTTTCGCGTGGCGCTGATTCTACCGAATTTAATCATGAAGGCCTGGGGTTAGGGTTGTACGCCAACAAAGTTATCGCCGATCGTATGGGCGGCACACTTACAATTAGCAGCAAGCTGGGAGAGGGGACTATTGTAACAATTAGCGTACCGTTCCACCACGAAGTTGATGCACTTTCTCCGGTCTTGGTTGCGCCATCTCCAGCTACAGACTAAGGCTCTATTTCAAGTGGTGTCCATTTGGTATGATCATTGTTCAGAAAATCATAGACACATTGGGCTACAGCGTTGGCCCCGGGTGGGTCGCTTACAAAAGACAACGCAGTAATGTCGTCTATTTGTCGTACGTTAACCCAGCCATCTATTCGTGCGGCTACTCGCAGGCAGGTAGTGGCCATATTAATTACCTGGTCCTGTAGTTGTCCGGCGCGCAAAGGGTCAATAAATACCATTGCAATACCGGCATCAGCACCCGGGAATAACGCGACATCATATAACTGGGCAGGCACCACAACTTCGGGAACAACTACTTCGCGCTCAACAACTTTGCCTACAGAAAATAGGGCTAAACGTTCATTGCCAACTGTTTCGAAACGTGAATGACTGTGTAACATAAAAAATAATCATAAAACAATCATTGTGGATAGTCAATGATCTGTCGGTTCTTAGATTGTTTTTTGTAACGAAGTTAGATCTTGGATAATCTGGGCAGCGTGCTTGTTGGGATCAACACCCAAGTACTCTTTAACAATCTTTCCTTTAGGATCGATAATATAGGTGTTGCGAAGAATTCCTAGGAAAATTCGGCCGAATAGTTTTCGTTCGCCCCACGAGTTATAGGCTTTGATGGTTTCAGCCTCGGGGTCGCTGAGCAACGTAAAGTTTAGATTGTGTTTGGCGGCAAAGTTAGCATGTTTACGAACCGAATCACGACTTATGCCCACTACTTCGGCATTGCCCAAGGCGGCAATTGAGTCACGCGCGTCGCGGAAGTTACAAGCTTCCGTGGTGCAGCCCGGTGTATCGTCTTTGGGATAAAAATACAGCACCAGCCATTTGCCGGCGTAATCTTTTAGGCTTCGGTTAGTACCGGTTTGATCTTGTAAGTTGAAATCTGGTGCGGGACGACTCATACTCCTATAGTACTATGCTAAGCCTAAAACATTTAGACGACTTTATTACTGCGCTTGCCGACTATCATATTTCGGATCATGCCAAGCAGCTTTTGGCGGACCGGCCGGTCGTAACTTTGACAGCCATTACCGCAACTGGTCGTAACACCATGATTTATGAGCTTGTTAAGACTGGTCAATACTACTTCCTTGTTTCTGACACAACTCGACCACCACGTCAAAACAACGGAAAAATGGAACGCAGTGGAGTAGAGTATTGGTTTCGCAGCGAAGAAGAAGTTTTGGCTGACCTTAGGGTTGGCAAGTACGTCGCTCCAGCAATTATTCATCAACAACAAGTCTCGGGTATTGGCATACGCGAACTCGAGGCTGCTCTTAGTCAAAACAAAATAGCGATCACCGAGATCGAGACCAAGGGCGTCGAAGAAACGCTCAGCCAAGCGCCGGGCTCGCTGGTACCAATATTTGTTGTGCCACCTTCGTACAAAGAATGGATGCAACGGTGGACAAATCGCGGACCAATTTCGGTAGAAGAAAAACAACATCGCCTGGCCAGTGCGCGCCGTGAACTAACGACTGCACTCAATAACGAATTTTATAAGTTTGTTATTAATGACAACCTGGTGCAGGCTGTACATGATGTTCGACAAGTTGTGGCCGGAAAATTTAATTTCGACCAGGACGCTGCCGCCCGCGCAGTAGCTGGTGACATCTTGCAAAAAATAAGCGTATAGGTTATAAATATATACCTATGACAGATTTGCAACTACGTTCTGCAGTAAGTGCATCAAAGACTAGCACCCCAGAAAGAAGTCTTAAGACAGAGATCAAATCAGTAGGTCCGATTGCGGATCGACTTATTGATAGTCTTGCCTCTACCCGGTTAGGGGGCTGGCTAGGTGATAGGTTTTTTGCAATTATTGGCATACCGGCTGCCCGAGAAGCACTACGCCAACAGGAGTTAGAACAAGCACACGAACGTGTCTTACGGGCCATAGGGATGCGCGCTGCAGCAATTGAGGGCGGTTTTGCGCCGGCAACAGGAAATGAAGCTTTTCGCGTTGATGTAGCACCATATAGCTATCATGGTGCAAAAGCGTATAATATCCTTCTTAATAGGCAGACTTCTGTGCAAGCCAACCAAGAGTCTATTAAGCCACGTGATTCTGAGTTAGTAATTACCATCGATTTAGAGCAAGAGACGTTATTTATAAAGGAAGGTCAGCCCGTTAACTTTCGTACTGATGGCGCTTGCGTGATACTAGGTTATGCCGCTGATGCTTTGGAGGCGTCCACACGGCTAGCAAGTCGAACTAGCTAGCTATTGGCACTTTAGGGTAGGGAGTGCTAAAATAGGGGTATGTTAAGCGATAGGCAACAGCGTATCCTGCAGGCTATTGTCGAACAATATGCCGAAGTGGCCAGCCCAGTGGGCTCTAGTTTGCTGGCCAAAGTTTTCGATGTATCTTCGGCCACCATTCGATCCGAGATGGTCGAACTTGAACGACAAGGCCTGATTACACAGCCGCATACCAGTGCGGGGCGCATCCCCACTGACAAGGGTTACCGACTGTACGTCAACGGACTGGCAGAATCTAATGCCCTATTGGCGGACTCGCCAGCAGAGCGTCGGGCCGAAAAGGCTTTAGCCACACGCGTAGGTAGTGGTGGCGAAAGCGAACGAGTTATTAAAAATGCGGTAGATACTTTGGTGGATCTAACGCATAACCTTGGTATCGCGACGATTGGTGATCAGTTGTATATGAGTGGCTTGTCTAACCTTTTTGGCCAGCCCGAATTTATTAATAGCGCACAAGTTAAAGAAGTCGCTCGACTGCTTGATAACCTTGAACCATGGCTATACGAGGCCGCTCCCAACGAACCACTCAGCGTCTATATCGGACAGGAAAATCCCGTTGGTCGGAGTGCGGGGTGCACACTTATTGTTAGCCGCTTCCGGAGCAACTTTAGTGACCATAGTTATGTAGGAATTTTGGGTCCAACTCGTCAGAGTTACCGCGATGTTATGAACTTGGTCCGCCGCACTGGCGAAGCGTTAGAGGAGGTATTGTATGTCTAAATCCAAAAAATCCACTAATCCTATCGATCAACCCGATAAAAACCAGCAGCCTAGCACGGGTGCTCAAGCCAGTGCCGGGGTATTTGCAGAAAGCATCGAGATAACGCAGCTGACTCGGCAAGTAGCCGAA
Organism: uncultured Candidatus Saccharibacteria bacterium; assembly: GCA_964553355.1. Classification (GTDB taxonomy): domain Bacteria; phylum Patescibacteriota; class Saccharimonadia; order Saccharimonadales; family AWTP1-31; genus CAZKKJ01. The sequence continues at coordinate 3,956 of CAZKKJ010000041.1, forward strand.
CTAACCGAAGCCTTACAGCGCGAACGCGCCGATGCTACTAACATCCGCCGTCGGCACGACGAACAATTAGCTAATCTAAAAAGTTTACTCAAAACACAAATTATCGAAGACTTGCTGCCGGTTATTGATAACTTCGAAAGAGCTCTAAAACATGTTCCGGCCGATCTATCCGATAACACCTATGTTAAGGGTGTTCAGGGCGTGGTAAAGCAGTTCGAAACCACCCTTTCGGACATGGGTGTGCAGCGTATACAGACCGTTGGCGAGCATTTTAATCCCCACGTACATGAGGCGGTCGGCATGGATGGCGAAGGCGACAACGAGATTATTAGCGAAGAACTTCAAGCTGGTTATCAGATAGGCAATATAGTTATACGCCCTGCTATGGTTAAAGTTACCCGAAGCTAACTTCTTAGTTGGGTGGGTTTACAACGTACAGGCGATCTTTGGTAAAGAGACCCTGTAGCAGGTCCCCGTGGGGATTATTATTGCCAGCAATATCGGTTATTCCCAGAGTTGCCCACGTAGCGGCACTCGTCGGATTAATAACTCCATCGGTTTCCACGCCAATACCATAGCAACCAGTTTCTGCAATAATCGCTCCATAATCTCGAAGTGCAACAGCAAATACCTTTGCGGTATTACGCTTTGCGCCCGTGTATCCACGGCTGTTGAGCCACCCTTCTATCTCGAGGTCTGTTATGTTAAGCGCAAAACGCATCCCCTCGGGTGTGGTCTTTGACCGACCTGTTGTGTTAACCTCGGTTGGCGTACCACATCGGTTAGTGATACGATCCCCTTCGTTACTAGCCCACTCCACACGCGTGGCAGGGGCGACATATACTCCGCAATCTACTCCCGCACCTGCTGCGTTGACACCTTTTGCCGGGTTGCAATTAGGCGCTCCAAACATAGTGGAAGAAATGGTTAGTTCTAAGGCATGTCGTATTACGCCAGATTTTACCTCATTAGCCCTTGTAATGAGGGCGAGCTTATTTATGCCCATACCTCGGTCGATGATGGTATTGCCATCAGTACCGGTGAATAGGGTAGTGTTAGAAGTAAGCATCCCCATGCATAAATGGGAAGCATTGTTCACATTAAATCCTGCTTTGGTGTTTGGACCGTCGAAAGCTGCTATACCAAAGATATTCCGGTCGTCACATCCACTAGCTGGCTCGCCAACTACCCATAAACCATATACTTTGCCGGTCGTATAGTTAACGATCTGTAATATTCGGTCATTGCCTGTGCCTGGTTTCCAGTTGGTATTCCAGGGTATGGTCTCGCCGATTACATTACCGGTAGTACTAAAGCTTGTTTGGTTCTGGGCCCATATGGCCTGAAAAACGCGTGCAGTCGTATTTGCTTCGGATGCGTCGTAAATTGGGACGCTGTAATCTTTAAACTGCACGTTTGTCACTCCTGGAGCTGCGGGCAGGCCGGCATAATTCCAGAATCGGTCACGATACATAGTTAATTTAGGGTCTGTGGCTGCACCATAGGCCGAGACTGGTTGATTCCACGAAGCATTGTCGGCAAAGAATCGTTTTGATGTTATATCCTCATTTATGACCAAATCGCCAAATTTAATGTACCCACCATTCGAGGCTGAGCCATCTAAGACTTTTAGTGCATTACTGTCCGGTGTACCGTTCTCTGGCTCAAGTGTTGTAGTGGGGGTTGCTGCCTGGCTAATAACCAGCACAACGGCGCCAACCACCGCAAAAGAGAGCATTACAATAAGTGGCCTGCGACGATTGCTATTCAAGATTTTTTTCATATATTTGGGAATCGAAAGGATGTTCATAAATGAGTGTTGGGGTTTAGGGTTTTGTCGCTTACTGCGTTTTGTCTGCTTGTGCCTCTTCATGATGCATATATCTACTGGCTCAATTGTACAGGATAAGCATATACGCTACTATAGATACATGCGTCGTTTCTCTCGACATTGGCTCACCCGAGCTCTTCTACTCGCACTGTTGGTGAGTGGTATTTCTGCCGCTCGTGTAGTTTATGCTGCAAATCCCTGCAACGAAGGTCTAGGCTTTGGCAAGGTTACTACCCCAGGTGTAACTATAGAGGCTGCCGAGGCTGGTTTCTACCGAGTCTGGAGCCGCATGCAAATCCCGACTGCTAATGCTACATATATGATAGAGGTTAATGGCGAGTGTTATACCGTTGCTGGCGGTGCCACGACCAACCAGTGGGTCTGGTCGGGCAACAAATCTGATAACACTGCACTTAATGTGCAACTTACTTCGGGTACCAACGCTGTCCGATTATTCGGTACGTCAGAAAATGTTCTACTAGACCGAGTTATTTTTACTAAGAGTACAGCTACCGAATGTAACCCACCCACCGACAAAGGCGACAGCTGCGTAAACAAGGTTTATGACACTACAGCCCCATCAGTCAATGTGCTCAGTCCTGTTGGCGGCTCCACGATAACAACAGGATCAGCAATATTGACGGCATCGGCAAGCGACACTGGTGGTTCGGTAACTAAAGTGGAGTATTATCTTAACAATGCCGGCCAGACCAAAATTGGCGAAGCCACTTCCGCACCATACAGTGTGACGTGGAATACCTCGGCCATAACTAATGG
>CAZKKJ010000042.1:0-6436 GCA_964553355.1 uncultured Candidatus Saccharibacteria bacterium
TGTCGCCGTTTGCTCCACTGCCATATGCTACAACCGCAAAGACGCGGCCCATAGCAATAAAGGCTGAAATAATTGGGAAGACCAGAAGCGCCTTAGAGAATGCATCCCACCAGAACTTACCAAACTTCGCAGTGTTTGGTAGCACATAAGATACCAAAGCAATTGGTGCTACAACGGCGAGTAGGATGATAAGAATTTGGCGCAAGATGAGCACCAAGAACGCAATCATAACTGCCATGAAACCGGTAACCATAAAGCTGAGCAGCCCTGGAAGTCCAAGGACTAGGCCCGAGCCTACCAATGCAAGGGCACTAATAGTCGACTGTCCACCGTCAAGGCTGACCGCCCCGCTGTTCACAAATGGTCCTTGTATAAGACCGCGAACGGCATAGCCCATTAGGTCGGACATCTCGATCAAGAATTTAACTAGCGGCCAAGATACAGATATAAGAATAACTACAACAATGATGCGCGGCATCACCTTCTTTACGGTGTAGGCATCGAACGGTCCAAAGCTAAGGGCGGTACTGATAATCATGACCAGCGCCATAATAATTAAGAAGCCTGCCGATATTGTTCGAACAGAAGCCCATATTTCTTTAAACTGTTGGCCGGTGGTGTCGTCGCCAAAATATGTCTCGGTCTTTATGTCTAACATGTCGGTTACTTGGGCATCGAGCGAGTCAATGGCAGAGGCAAAGCCTTCTATTAAGGCACACATAATCCAGGTGATTGGGTTGGCGCTTACCTCGCACTCGAACTCTACTTGCTGAACTTCGTCGCCATCTGCTCCACCACCCGGAGCGTTAGAGGAGTCCGGAGGGGCACAGCTGTCGTCTGTAGTACAGGTAACAAAGAATTTCTCAAGATCCGCCCGGACCTTTGCGGCCCTGCTTGGATCGTTGAGCTTAGTAAGAATTTCCCTACAGCTTAGGGCGCTTTCGCCCAAGCCGGCCAAACCGCGCCCGGTTTCTTCTAGTTTTTTGTCGACCGATACGTCGAATAGTGCATATTTAAACTTGCCATAGTTGCCGTCTGCAGAATATTCGGCTGCAAACTTTTCAGGATCGGAGTAAGTGTATATAAATGAAGCAGGGTCAGATCCATCTTTTTTAACCGTCTCGGGAAGGCGCTTGTCTTTTACGTAGCCACTGGCCTTGGCTGTGTTGCTGGTAAGAATACCACCACAGCCACCGTAGTCGCCTGGAGCCCTACGGAATACCCTGTCCCAGTACCACAGTTGTGCCTGGTCGGACAGTTTGCTGGCATCGTTGTCGGGACCTTGTCGCTTAAATTCATCGGTAACTTTCTTTTCCAGTAATTTTCGAAGACCAGGTAGGTCTTTGGCAGCCGGACAAAGTTGGTCGCCGTCAGCCCTTTCCTCTCCGTCGGTGTTACAGCTCTTGGCTTTATCTGGACTTTTATCGAACGAGGGATAAATAACCTCTGTCAGGTCGGCAAGCGAGCCAAAGCCGATAGCCTTAGCTACCTGCCCCATGTCGCCCTTGTCCCAACAACCTATTTCAAAGTCGTCGCCACCTATGCCCGATGCAAACCCGGGGTTTTCTTCGTTAGAGGCGGAAAAACCCCACGTAGGATTGTCGGTGTCTTTGGGTTTTCCATCGGTCCAGTCGCGGTCCATACATTGCTGGACAACCCGAATAGAAATAAAAGCTTTGAACTCGTTTGCATAAATGTCGTACGGATTATCTTCTGCACGTGCAATACCACTTGGTATGGCGACAAGTATGGTGGGCACTAAGACAAGAAGCGCCAATGCAAAATGAGTCCACCGCGTGAGCTTGAGTTTTTTGAACATCAATAAACAGTATAAATTAGTCCCAGCAATTCCACAATCTTATCTGTTCTGTCTTGTTAATCCGGCGTGTAAAGTCTTTGTAATTTAAGCGGAAAGAATATATAGTAGGCCTCAGTAGCTATGAAAGTAGAAAATAAAAACAATCGCAGGCTTGCTCGTGGTTTTAGATGGATAGCCGTTTTTGCTTCTTTGGCATTGGCCTTTACCATTCTAACGACAGCCCCCAAAAGCTATGCCGAAGACACGGACGCTAACTACGCGGCATTTAATGCTAAGCTTGGAAACTGCCCTCGCCTGGGACAGCTTAATCGTGAAAAGTGTATCCTGGCGCTGTTAAACGTATACGTCACGCCCAACTGTGCAGCTCGTACAGCAGACCGTGACCTCTGTAATCTAGAGTGGAAGAACGGCTACCTCAGGTGGTTTGCCAAACAGCCAAACACAGAGGCTCTCCGTAACATTATTGGCGACACTGGATACGACACGACTAACCCCAATTGTTCTGACCGAACCGGAGAAATATCCGGAGAGTGTACACAGCCCTACAATACAGCTGCATGTAAGGATAGACCAGGCAGTCGTCCTTCGTACTGCGAAATGCCGCCCTACGAGGGTGACACTCCGGCGGCCGACACTACGCCCGAACGCACCGGGTCGACCAGCAGGGTCGCTTTTGAATCGTGTAGCGACGCCGAAAACTGCGACTTTGTAGAAAAGTTTGTTAACCCAGTCATCAAATTCTTGTCTGCTGGCGTTGGCCTGATTGTAACTATAATGATTATCATCGCCGGTATTCAGTACACCTCTGCCGGAAGTGACCCCCAGAAGGTTGCCGCTGCTAAGGGCAAGATTACTAACGCGGTCTTGGCATTAGTTACCTACATATTCATCTTTGGATTAATTCAGTGGCTGTGGCCCGGAGGTATTGTTTAATGTTAGAGCTATCTACACTTGTTTCGCGCTTTGCAGCTGATTGTGGCGGTAAGCTTCTAGGCATCATCCCTACTTGGTACGATGGCTTGCAAAACTCAAGCTGCGAAATAGATGTCGACTTTTCCAAGCCAGAAGTACTGTGGACTGTAGGCTTTAACCTAATAGAAATCTTGCTTCGGGTCGGTGGCCTGGTGGCCATTGGCTTTATTATTTACGGCGGATTTATGTTCGCGACAAGCCAAGGTGATCCAGAGGGCGCAAAGCGTGCCCGGCAGACCATTACCAATGCTCTTATTGGCGTGGTAATTTCCATTTTTGCTTCAACAATAGTAATGTTTATATCGAGTAAGTTCTAATGAATATATTTACCTTTGCCGACGATCTAGACCTATCCCCCTTGCCCCAGACCAAACTGGACTCCTCTACTCCATTAGAAACAATTCTGGGCATCGCCTTTACGCTACTTGGGGCAATTTGCTTGATTGTCATTATCATCTCTGGCATACGGTTTATGACTGCACAAGGTGATCCAGAAGGCATTAAAAAAGCTCGAAACACCATCATCTATGCAGCGGTTGGTTTGGCGGTGGCCATAGGCTCGGGCGTAATACTAAGTTTTGTAGTAAGTGGAGTGGGCGCATAACTATGTTTATAAAAAAAGCACTATTAGGTTTGGTTATTTCCCTGCTGGCAGCCGTTTCGTTTGCTGCTCCGGTCTTGGCCTTTGATCCGTTCGAAGAAGCTTGCCGAGACAATCCCAATAATGCCGTTTGTACCGCGTCGGTGGTGGACCCGGTTACGGGTGAAAACAGCCTCGTTACAAAGATTGCTAATATTATTGCCGCTGTTGGAGGTGTAATTGCCGTAATTATGATTATGGTCAATGGACTGACGCTTATTACTTCTAACGGAGACAGTGCCAAGCTAAATAAGGCCCGCGAGGGACTAATCTATGCCAGCATTGGAATCGTTATTATTGTTTTGGCTCGAATAATTGTTGCATTTATAATGGGGTTCCTATGAAAAAAATTAGCTTTTCAAACAAAATATTCCGCATGGCCGGCCTAACCTTGGTAGCCGCTTTCCTGCTGGGGGCTTTTGTTGCCCCGACGGTGTCTGCAGCAACCGCCAAAGATGCAGTTTGTGAGGGTGCTGGTTTAGTAACTGGTTCGGGTTGCGCCGCTCCAGAGGGCTCGCCAGATGCCGACACACTGGTAGCCAGGGGTCTTAACCTTTTCTCTGCTATCGTCGGTATCATCGCTGTAGTCATGATTATTATGGGTGGTCTTAAATATATGACCTCTCAAGGTGATTCAGGCCAACTTACGGGCGCAAAGAATACCCTTATTTACGCCGCGGTTGGTTTAGTTGTTGTTGCTCTTGCTCAGGTGGTTGTCCAATTTGTGCTCAAGCGCTTTACGACAATCGGCGAGCCTGAGCCGGGGGCAGGCATTGAAATCATCCTTGCGTTTATGGTATAAACAAGAGAATAAAGAAAGGTAATAAAGAAAATGATCAAAAAAATAAAACAAATGTTCGTGTCAGCTATGGCATTAAGCCTATTTATGGCACCAGTACTCGCTCCAGTTGCAGCACATGCAGCAGAGAGTGACCTTCGTGGTTCACTTTGTGGCGGTACAAAGATTAGTCTTACCACAGCTTCTGACGAATGTGAGACTGGCGAAGAAGGTACTAACCAAGTAAACAATGCAGTAACTCTTGGTCTTAACCTCTTCTCTGCTATCGTCGGTATTATCGCTGTAGTCATGATCATCGTTGGTGGTATCAAGTACATCACCTCTGGTGGCGACTCTGGTAACATCACTTCTGCTAAGAACACCATCATGTATGCCGTTATTGGCCTTGTGGTTGTAGCTCTTGCACAGATTATTGTCAACTTCGTCCTCGAACGATTCGTTGCCGGTAGCGCCGCGTAAGCTAAGCAACTTAGTACTTACCATAACCCCGGGAAACCGGGGTTATTTTTATTGGGGGCACTGCCCCACACTTGCCAGTTTTGCAATTAAACCACTGGCAACAAAACAACCCCAATTTCTCGGGGTTGTTGAGTATATTGATTTGACTTGGTTGTTTACAGAACTTGGATGCGCTTAACGGTGTCTTGCTTGAGCTTGGCAAAGCTAATAGTTAGGACGCCGTCTTTAAGGACTGCTTCGATCTCTTCTTCTTTAACGGGAACAGGTAGTGTAATGCTGCGAGAGAACTCACCCCAGTAACATTCTTGGACAAAGTAGTTTTCTACATCGTCCTCGTTGCCTGCAGACAGTGTGCCGCGAATGCTCAGGGTATTGTCGGCAATGCTTACTTCGAGTTCGCTTTTGTTAACACCAGCAGTACGGGCCTTAACAACGATCTTTTCTTTGGTTTCATAAACATCAACAGCGAGTTGGCCAGGAACAGTGTCTTCTTCGTCCCATTCGTCAGCAGGCGCTGCGCCAGCTTGTTGTGCGGGTTCGTCGGCTGCATCGTCTACAACAGGACCATCGTCCTCGCCAAGAAATGCAGCAGTTAGCTCGTCTTCCATCAAAAGATCTTCGTCGCGGCTTCGTCGAGCCATAGTTACCCTCCAGGTCAATATACTTATAAGAAATTAGCGTTTTTGTGTTTATGGTAGTATAACTTAGCAAAATATGGGCGGCAACCCCCTAGAGGTTATTTACAACACAATATCAACAACATAGCTTGTGTTTGTATACATTTATTCCCCTATTCTTAAGGTATGCTGTTAGAGAAATTAGTAAGTATTTTCGCCCCGCACTACTGTTTGGGCTGTAGTGTAGAAGGCAAGCTGGTCTGCGACCAGTGCTTTATGGTGCTTGCTGCACAAACTGACAAAGATTCTGTCATTTCTACCCCGCGCCTGCCGCACATTGGCAGGCTATGGGCTTTTGCGCAGTACAGCGGACTGCCCAAACAACTTGTTCAAGCACTCAAATTTGATCGCTGCTTAGAAGCTTCCGAACACATTGCCGGCCTTTTGGCTGCCTCTGGTCCCCTGTCTAATGATTGCGTCTTGGTGCCCGTTAGAACCTCGCCGCGACGTCACCGGCAAAGGGGTTATGACCAAACGGTGCTCATAACAAGACACCTGTCAAAACGGACAGAGTTACCCATGCTTGATGTTTTGAGTCGTGCCGGTAACGTACGACAGCTCGGTGCAACTCGAGCCGAAAGACTTCGTCAACTTAAAGGGGTGTACAGAGTCAACAACCCAAATATAGTTGTGGGTCGGAAAATAATTCTGATAGACGACGTCGTTACCACAGGCGCTACACTCGAGGCTGCGGCGGCCTGCTTGCTTCAGTCCGGAGCGCTCTCGGTTAGGGCTCTGGTCTTTGCGGCCGCTTAATGATATAATCACCCCTGTTACAAAGACATCTGGAGAGGTGTCCGAGTGGTCGAAGGAAACAGTCTTGAAAACTGTCGTGCCGGCAACGGTACCGTGGGTTCGAATCCCACCCTCTCCGCCAAGTTAAGAATCCGCTAATAGGCGGGTTTTTGATTTTACAGGGATAGCGCACAGATTTACGACCGAACCGCTCGCTTATCAGGCCTTGCCTGAATGGCTCGGGTTGGAACCCACTTTGCTAAATTAAAAAACCATCCGGTGGATGGCGTTCTAATTTGGCGGAGGAGGAGGGATTCGAACCCTCGCTGGAACTT
>CAZKKJ010000043.1:0-5857 GCA_964553355.1 uncultured Candidatus Saccharibacteria bacterium
CGTCAAAACACCAACTGGTTTATTTACAACTAGGCAGTCGTCGTCTTGGTAAAGAATCTCTAGATTTATCTCTGGAATATCTTCAATTGCCGTGGGTTCAAAATCTAGCTTAATAATATCGCCATCATGAACTTTGGCAGACGGCTTGTATATTACTTTGCCATCAACGCTTACTTTGCCCTGATCCAGCAACACCTTCACAAAAGAACGACTAAGACTTTGACTGGCAGCAATAGCTCCGTCAATTCGCCCCGATTCTACTACTTTGATACTAATCATTATTGAAGATAATTATACAACAAAAATGCTTAAGTTACCACTGGCAATTAACCTCGGAGTCCTACCGCTTTCTGTACTCGTGCTAATGTTTCGTTGGCTACTTTGTTCATGGCTTCTTCAGATGATAGTAGTTTTTCTGCAAGTTTGTCCTCATCTAAGGTTGCTAGCTTGGATTGGAAGTCAGCTAGGAATGCAGAAACAGCATTGGCCACATTCGATTTAAGCACACCATATTGTGTCTCACCTTCGTAACTTTGAGCGACTTCTTGTACCGAACGATCGGTTAACAGCGCCTCAATTTGTAGTAGATTGCTGACTCCGGGCTGGGTGGCAGGTTCATACACAATGTTTGCAAGGCTATCGGTAGTTGCGGACGCGACCTTTTTTGCGGCAGCTTCTGGGGAGTCGTTGAGGAAGATTACGCCTTTACCTGTGTCGTCTGATTTACTCATTTTCTTGGTTGGATCTGCCAGGTCCTTGATTCGAAGTCCCTGCTCTTTTCCAAAGAATGAGTGTTGATCTTTGACTGGCTTTGGCACTACAAATAAATCACCAAACTTCTTGTTGAGGCGTTCGGCAATATCTCGAGTAAATTCTAGATGCTGGGTTTGGTCGTCTCCAACCGGCACATAGCTGGTGCCGTACAAAAGAATATCGGCGGCCATGAGTGGCGGATAGTTAAGTAGCGCGACGCTAACTCGGTCATTGCCGATCTTTGCAGACTTATCTTTATACTGAGTCATGCGCATCATTTCACCAACTCCAGTAAAGCAGTCTAGAATATGAGCTAGCTCTGAATGCGCCGGGACATAGCTTTCTCGGAAGATACGTATATCGTCATTGTCTAGCGGCAGACCAGCTGCAGCATAGGTTTTGAGGTTGTCTTTGATTTGGCTTTGCAATGTTGTATGGTCGATTGGAGTTGAAAAACTATGCAAATCGGCCATCATCAAGTTTACTTGGTATTCATCGCTTCGGTTTTTAGCCATGTCGATAATCGGCAGCAACGCTCCGAAATAGTTACCGATATGTAGGTCATTGTTGGCCCGAAGGCCCGTTAAGATTATTGGTTTTGTCATAGGTTCTCTCTATTGTATCAATTCTGTGGTGAACTGTTTTAATATATTGTAGAAATCTTGCATTGACGTGCTGGACACCCACTCGTTATCACCGTGCGCTTCGCCGCCATTGGGTCGGAACATAATGACAGGCATGCCCCTTTCCGAAAAGAATCGAGCATCCGACGAGCCGTGAGCCCGGGTAAGGTTGATATTGTTCTTTGTGTAAGCGGTGTAAACCTCTCGAAACTTTTTGACGTCGGGCTGATCCAGATCAAGCTCGTAGTTGCTAGCGAATTCGGTGTCCAGAATGGTGCCGTTGTGCTCATCTAGCACATCTGCCACTGCTTGCTTGATTCGCTCTAGCTCGACAGTGTCTGCGTAACGAATATCTAGTGTAGCTTTGGCAGACGATGGCCCTTTATTCGACGCTTCTCCGGCTTGCAGTCGAGACAAAGTAATTACTGACTTGCCTTCAGGAGTGTTGCTGAACTGGTCGTATAGCTTCTGCACGCATTGTACAAGTTTAAAGGCGGCGTTGTCGCCCTCCCATGGCCTAGAAGCATGATGTGCTTTGCCTGCAACTTCTATGTCGATACAATACACGCCCTTGGCTCCAATACTCAACGACCCTATACCTTCTCCTGCATCGGGTAAGATGCAGCAGTTCGTTGTAATGCCCTGCTCTAGTACATATTTGACGCCGTTGAACCCGCCCAACTCCTCGTCGCCAGTTAGTAATATCGCTAGATCACTCGTGGCTACTTTATCGCCCAGGTCGTCCAGGAGTTGCATATAGCTTGCAGTTGCAAAGAGCATGTCGTACACACCTCTTCCTTTTATGGTATCTTCGTCTTCTTGGTACGGCTGGTTCTCCCCAGGGACAACATCGATATGACCTTGAAGTAGAAGACGAGAGTTTTTGCTGCCGCGTGGATGTGCGTACAGGCTATGTACGCCGTTGTAAGTAAAGGATGAACACTGCATGCCATGTTCTTCCAGGTGTGTTTGAACATACTTAAGAAGTTTTTCGACATTTGGCTGTTGCTTGCTAATAGGATAGAAACGAACGAGTTCTTCTAGATACTGCGTGATGTTATTCGACACAAACAACTCCTCCTACTGCATTTGAAGCACCATGTACTATGAGCTCTGGTCGCGCTACGTAGCAGCCGCCAATTGCTTTAGCATTGATGCCTAGTTGACCTCTAGATAGTAGCACGAAAATGCGCATGATGGCATTGCTGCGACCCTGAGGGTTTTCGAGTTGGATGGGCGCAACAAACGGTTGTAGCAACGCAGCAGAGTGCTCATTATAGGTGGTTAGGTCATTTAGCAATCGGGACCCTGTAACTATCCCTTTTTTGCCAAAGGTCTTTCGATCCACAGGGCTGAGGTAAATGGATATACCCATAGCCATTGAGCCAAGCCGGGCTTTGAGCACCTGCGAGGACAGCTCTCCGTCTGATCCGCGCAATAGGTCCAGGGAGTCGGTTACCCGTGTAAGATCACCATTTTGTTCGGCGTAAGATTTATTGCCCTCGGTTACCAAAGGCGCTACGGCTTGAGACTGAAGGTGTAAGTAGTCTGCGTGGGACTGGGGCATGCCAGGGATGGCCTTAACTATCACCGGTTTATCTGTCGGAAGCTGTGATGGCAGGCCAAAATGGTAGTTATCTGCACCCAAGATTAATGTATCGTCCGTGCCATGATTACGATGATCAGAAATGATCACAGCTGGCAACTGACCCAGGGCGTCATGGTAGTGATCGCGAATTCTGCTACCAAAGTCGGCACCCAATATACTCTTGTGAAGTCGGTCGGTAATGCCCTGCCCAGAAGGACTATCTTCCATTTCGTAGGGCACAATATTGCCATCCTGCACGGTGCAGTCGACGCGTACTACGTAACTCGGTACACCATCTCTTGTGTGTGCAAGGGTTGGTTCTGGGTTCCCATTGCTGTCCCCGTAGCTTGCTGCAGAACGGATGGCGTATGACTCTATTTCTGTGGCATGTTGAGCAGTCAGGACTATTACGTCCCGACTGACAGGAGTAGTTAAGCCGTCGTAGACATGAAGGTGATTGTGCTCTGCACCTAATGCTAGTTGTTCATTCCCTAGTTCTTTACTGATTATTTCTTTCATTGGTATCTTCTTTCTTAAGAATTAAAAAAACCGCCTTGTCGGCGGTTTGCTTGTCTGTTTATTGATTATTTATAGGTAAATAGAAACAAAGCGCCATGCGTAAGAAGGCGTAAACCAATAGAAATTAAACTGATTGATGATGTTATTTACCATAACGAAAAGTACTTTACGCTTATTCTAACTGTCTGTCAAGGGAAAAGAGTGGCAACGGTTTTGTAGTAAACAAAAAACCCGGCCTAGCCGGGTTAGTTGCGACGAGAATAACCACGAGGTTTGTCTCGTAAAACGAGTGCTAACGCTTGGTGAACTGGCGTTGCTTACGAGCGCCCTTGAGGCCGAACTTCTTACGTTCTTTCTCGCGTGGGTCGCGACCAAGTAGGTCGGCACGCTTGAGGGTTTGCTTGTAGTCTTCGTTGATAGCAACAAAGGCTTTAGAAATGCCAAGTCGGATGGCGATTGCCTGTCCGCTCATGCCACCACCAGAAACAAGTACGGTTACATCGAACTTTCCATTTTGCTCGAGTAAGCTAAAAGGCTTTTGTAGTTCGTGCAAAAGTGACTTGCTGCCTGCAAAGTATTCTTCGGCCGGCTTGTTGTTGATGGTGATTGCACCTTTACCGCTCATTAGTCGGACGCGAGCAGTAACGCTTTTGCGACGACCGAGCGCGTAAAAGTAGTTTCCAGACTTTTTGGTAGTAGTTTCTGCCATTATTTACTTTCCTTCTTTTCGGCTTTTGCAGCCTGAATGAGCGTATAGACTTCGGGAGCCTGGGCGTTGTGGTTGTGCTCGCTACCAGCGTAAACCTTGAGGCGGGCCAAACGGCCGTCGCGTAATTTGTTAACTGGAAGCATACCACGGATAGCCTTGATGATTACCTGGGTAGAATCTTTGGCCATCATCTCGTTCAGAGAAGCGGTTTTAAGACCACCGGGGAAACCACTGTGCTTGTAGTACATCTTGTCTTCAAACTTGTTGCCAGTAGCAACGAGTTGGTCGGTGTTGATGACTACAACAAAGTCGCCACAGTCTACGTGGTGGGTGAACATTGGCTTGCCCTTACCGGTTAGCAGTTTTGCTGCTTCCGTAGCAAGGCGACCAATTGGCGCGGTAGAAGCATCGATTACATACCACTTGCGGGTAACGTCGGTTGGCTTAGCGCTAAACGTCTTGGTTGTCATGTTCTTCATTATTTCTTCTCCTTCGCCGGAGCGGCCTTCGCAGGAGCTTTTTTAGCTACAGGCTTTTTAACGGGTGCTTTTTTTGCAGCTGGTTTTGCAGCTACGGTTGCCGGCTTAGCTTCGGCGGCTGCAGTCTTTGCGGCTGGCTTAGCAACAGGTGCTTCTTTTAGGTCGTCTACAAAACTTACTTGGGCCATGTCGGCGTTGTCGCCGCGACGGGTGCCAAGCTTGGTAATGCGTACGTGGCCAGAAACACGTCCAGTGAGCTTTGGTGCAATGTCGTCAACAAGCTTGTGGGCGCTGGCAACAGTTTGCAAACCAGAGATTACCTGGCGGCGGTTATGAAGGTCACCCTTCTTAGCCTTAGTGATGAGCTTCTCGATATATGGAACGAGTTCCTTGGCTTTGTGAAGCGTGGTCTTGATTGATTCATCGCGTACGAAAGATTCAGCGAGACTCTTGATAAGCGCGCGGCGCTGATCTGTCTCTCTTCCGAATTTGCGACCTTTATATCCGTGACGATGCATCTTACAGCTCCAACTCGCTCATTTTATCTTTAACTTCGTCGAGTGCTTTGCTACCAAAACCTTTAAGGTCACGTAGTTCAGCATCGCTGAGGCTAAAGAGATCCTTAAGGGTGTGAATGTCGTTGTTGATCAACGCGTTGGTAGTGCGAGCACTGAGGTTCAGATCTTCGATAGAAGTCATTAGCTCTGCTGGTTCGTCGCCATCGGCTGTAGTTTCGCTACCGGCTGCAGCTGCAGCGGTAAGTGGTGCAGCAACTTCGACTCGAGTTTGGCCGGCAAGTGCTGTGTACTGGTTAACCAGGATTGCACTTGCTTCTTCAAAAGCGTCACGTGGGGTGATAGTGCCATCAGTGTCGACAGTTAGAAGTAGACGGTCAAGGTCGGTCATTTGACCAACACGAGTGTTTTCTACCTTGTAACGTACTCGAAGTACGGGGCTAAAGATTGCGTCGAGGGCGATCATATCGCTGGCCTTGCGGCTGGCAGCTTCGTCGATGGTGCGGTATCCGCGACCAGTTTCGACAACGAGGTCCATAACAAACTTAGCTTTGTCATCGTCGAGCGTTGCAATGACGTGATCTTTGTTAGCGATTTCGACGTCGGCATTAGTGGTGATGTCTTTAGCGGTAACTTTGCCCTTACCAGACTTGGTTATGCGCAGAGTTTGT
>CAZKKJ010000043.1:5867-6164 GCA_964553355.1 uncultured Candidatus Saccharibacteria bacterium
ACGACATCTTCTTTAACGCCCTTTAGAGTGGTGAATTCGTGGGTTGCGCCCTCTACCTTAAAGGCAGTAACAGCTGCGCCGGCAATGCTACTTAGTAGTACTCGGCGGAGCGAGTTACCAAGGGTCATACCGTAACCGCTGTGCAGTGGCTCGATGGTGAAGGTCGCTGAAGTATTAGCGTGATCGTCTACCTTAACGAGTCCAGGGGTGTGAATGGTTTTTGACATTTCTTCTCGCCTCCTAGCGTGAGTAGTATTCTACAATTAGTTGTTCATTGATATCGGCTTCCGCCTCTTC
>CAZKKJ010000044.1:0-6092 GCA_964553355.1 uncultured Candidatus Saccharibacteria bacterium
AGTTATAAAGATAGCAGCTGGTCTGCCTAAAGCTTACCCTAAATGCCTGAAGATCCTGGGTATTGCACCCATGATGACTGGCCGACGTTCTCGCGGTTAGTTTAGCGGCCTTCGGCTGCTTGAGGCGTAAGAGTCTTGAGCAAACAGCCGGGTGGCGCTTGTACGGCGGTGTCATATAGTTCTAAACCGGTTGTGGATTCCCATGAATTTTGCATAGCCGTAAGCTCTGCCAACAAAGAATCTTTCTTTGCCGGATCCAATAATGTACTGGGGCAAATGTGTAGGGTTGATGCTTCGTCTTTGTTTATCTGTAACTCGAAGCGGCGGAGGCCGTTGTTCTGCACGGCAGGCTCGCCCAGAATATCGCCTGCCTTAACCGTGTCGCCCTTGCTAACTTTTAGGTTAATGAGGTGGTCATAGCCAATGGTCCACTTAGAGCCTTCTTTGGGCTGGAGCATGACTTCGAAATCTTTGGAGTCGGCTTGTTCACGAATAAAGGTAATGGTACCGTCGATGGCAGCAATTACTGGAGCCCCTCCTTTAACAGATGCAAATTCAAAGTTGGGATTCTTGCGGTTGTCGTCTTTGCCCAGATCGTCACCAAATACGTAAAAGCCTTTGAGCCCGCGGCTGTCGTATTCCCGAACAGCTTGCGACGTGACGTCTACGTCTTGTAGCGAGCGCAGGCCAAAGTTCTGCAGAACAATATCCTTCTCTGCAGCACTTTCTTGCGAAGATGCTTTAGGGGCTGCATTTTGTGGTGCAACGTCGGAATCGCCAAGCACGCGAGTACCTACAAAAATAATAGCCGCAATAACGCCAACTATAAGTACAATTAGTCCAAGGTGTGCAACACCAGCTTGGTTACGGACCAGCTTCTTCATACAATCAAGCATAAGCTATTAAAGAACCAGGGACAAGACTAGGGCGATGCGCGCGCATAGCCTTGGGAGCTAAAGCAAACGTCGGCGACGCAGCCGGCGTCTAAGAGAACGCTTTTGGGCTATGGCATAGCGCTCAGCATACGAAGATAATCCGCGAAAGCAAATAATTACCAGAAATACATTAATTGGTAATGTTACGTATGCCTTAACATGCAGCTGATAGATGATGATCAAGCTGGCACCAATAATGGTGTCTAGCTCGTACCAACCACTACTATGACGCCAACGGCCACTACTGGTTCGCCAAAGCCCCAAGACAATAAGCGCCATGCCGGTCAAACCAGAAATGACATATGGGTCCTTTAGATCCATGGCTACGACCTTGGTAAGTGGTGCGCCAAATGTTCCATGGAATATTCGTGGCGAAGCAGAGGCTTAACATCATCTAGGCTGACATCGATCTTTACACCAGGGTTTAAAATACCATGTGGATCAAAGATAAGCTTAGTTTTTTGGAACACGGTATACAGGGCTTCGCCATACAACTTGGAAAGGTACGGCGCACGTAAACGACCGTCGCTATGTTCTCCGCTGGTGCTGCCGCCTAAGCTTATGACCATGTTGTAGTAGTCGTCGATAACCTTGAAGACTTTTTGACGATCACCAATTTGGCTAAGATCCAGGAAAGGCTGCATGTGAATATTGGCATTGCCCGCGTGGCCCCAGATTGCAGCGGTAAGGTTATATTTTGCAAACAAGTCATACACGTTGCTAAGGTACTGCTGGAATTTTTCTACCGGCACAACGCCATCTTCGATGATTGGCAGAGCTTTGGTGTTGCCTTCGGAATGCGAGATAACTGCCGCGGCGCTATGGCGGATGAGCCAAAGCTTTTCTTTTTCGTGCTCGTCAGTCTCTATCTGGTAATTTATCTGAAATTTGCTGAGGATTTTGGTGGTACGCTTGGCCATCTTCTTTTGGATACGCTGATTAGCGTTGTCAAACTCGATAAGTACGATTAGTTTGTGGAATGGCTTAGAAACAATCCCCTTGAGAAGATTTGGATTGTGTTGGTCCAGGAACTCTAACAGATGATCGTCGACCATTTCCATGGCACTAGGGGTTTCGGGCAAAGCGCGGACTTCGGCCAGGACTTGCTCAGCAACCTGCATGTCGTCAAAGAAAGCGGCGATGAGCGTGGTTTCTGGATTGTAGGGAGCGGTGCTCATAGTGGCTTCGGTAACAATGCCCAAGGTTCCCTGCGAACCGACAAATAGTGGCGTAAGGTCAAAAGAGCCGTCTTTACGCTTAACATCCCGCAGTGCATAGCCCGCAGAGTTTTTAGATACATTAAGCTTACTGTCGTTAATGATTTCTTTGTTCTCTTCGATCAAAGCATCCAGAGCACGGTAGACTTCGCCTTCGAAGGTGGTGAGGCCCATTTTTTTGCTAAGCTCTCGCTTGGTCAAACGCTTGGTTTCTATACACTCACCATTAGCCAACACTACGCGGAGCGATTTGGTAAAGTCGCGGGTGGCGCCATACTTAATGGTCTTTTCGCCCGCTGCGTTGTTGGCAATTGCTCCGCCAACGGTGCTGTATTCGATAGACGATGGGAACGGCGGCAAGAAACGACCATGTGTATGTAAGGTCTGCTGCAGCTTGCCATAATTAATGCCTGGTTCAATAACTACATCACCCGACTTGCCGTCTAGTTCTAGCACGCGGTTCATATGCGCCGGGAAAACCATTACAATACCAGTTCCAACTGCCGCACCGGCCTGGTCGGTACCGAGGCCCCTGGCAGTAATAGGCACCACACGGCCACGTTCAGCTAGCTGCCAGCTAAAACGAGCAGCCTTCCGGACATCTGATTCGCTGCGGGGATAGACCACCACAGATGGAGTAACCGTAAACACCCCGCCATCGGTTGCAAAATACTTTCTAGCTGCAGCCGACGTTAATACTTCACCTGTTAAATGTTCTTGTAAATAATGTGCAACCTTGCTCATGAACCCTCTTGTTGATTTTGATAGTAAGCGTTATCGTTTCTGGGGTTAATAATAGCACACTACCACTCTTGAGTTACACCGCTTTATAGATTAGAATTACCGGGAACAGTCGCCTTATTTTGTTGCCGCGATGGCGGAATTGGTAGACGCGCAACGCAACCCCCACAAAATCTATGATTTTGCGGGGAACCCAAGGAAAGACATTCAAGCTTAAATACCGGCAGATCTTTTATTTCTGTGCCGCGATGGCGGAATTGGTAGACGCGCTACGTTCAGGACGTAGTGAGAGTAATCTCGTGGAGGTTCAAGTCCTCTTCGCGGCACCAGGAATTAAAGATTTAGTAATCTGTTGAGGTAAAAACTGCCAGTGGCAGTTTGCAAGGCAACCTTCTAGGACAAGCTGCGCTTGTCACCATGAAGTTGCGGGGTCGCCGAAGGTGACCAAGTCCTCTTCGCGGCACCAAAATATTATGACGAGTTACTGAGCTTGTTTAGAGATACGGATCTTCCAATTGTTGACGTTGTTAAAACGGTCGGCGCCGTTGTTCATAAGAGTTGGTGTAAAACCATACAAAGGCTCACGCGCGACATAAAGGTAGCGAGGCTGGTACAGTGCTACAGCCGGCGCATCGTCACGCCATGCGATTAAGAACGGCTTGTACTTACTAGCACGGACAGCATCTTCGGGACGAGTTCGTCCACCCTCGAGCGCACGGTCGGCTATGGTGGACTGGTATTCTGAAAAGTTAAGTCGACTTCCAGACAATGGATTGGCCTGAGAACTATGCCAAAAAGCAAAGACATCGGGGTCGGCACCAAGCGAAATTCCGTACAGCAACACATCGTAGTTATGGCCCTGACTAGTTAGGGCAGATTGGAGTTCGTCATCCTGAAGACTAATTATGCCTACCTTGGCTCCTACAGCTTCCCATTGCTTTTTAAGCAACTGCGAAGCACTGTCATACACGCTGTTACTCTGTGTAGTCAGACTAAACTGTAGCGGTTGGCCATCTTTAAAGCGTCGGCCGTTAACATTTGCTTTCCAGCCTGCTTCGTCGAGTAACCGGTTGGCTTCGACGACGTTGCTGGTGTTTTGTTTGATAGACGAATCAAAACCAATCTGGCTACGAAGCAACGGTCCGGTTACCGGCAATACCGGCCGGTTGATGCCGGCAATGATTTCTGGTGGATTAGTTGCATAGCTCATGGCCCGCCGGACTCGCACATCGCTAAAAACAGGCGAGCTGTTCTTGAAGAATGCCATAACCTCGCTACTAAGCGGCACATTATATTCACGTATGGACAGGTCTTTTTTAACTTCTTCGGGCACTACTGTTAAGCCTGCTACGGCGTTAACCTCGCGGTTAAGGAACGCTTTGGTTAGCTTATCCTCGTCCTGAAAAGTACGTATGATAAATTTTTCGATGCTTGGCTCACCACCAACGTAATCGGGGTTTGGCACAAGGCCAATCCGTTGTTCGCGCTCCGCTGGGTTTGTGCCGCTTACTTCTACGGCCTCCCACTTAAATGGCCCCGAACCAACAGGCCGAGTAGTGTTAAAAGCAACTGAGCGCAGTTGAGCAGATGGAGTGCCATCCAAAATGTGCTTAGGGAGCAAGCCGTTGGTCATAGAATGAGGAAATGCAGTCAAAATACTCGGGAGCGTAAAGGTAACTACTCGGGCATCAACCTTTTGGACTTTGATACCACTCCAGCTATTAAATAAAGGCGACTTTGCATCTGGGGTTTGAATAGTAGTGTAGGTATACACCACATCATCGGCAGTTAGGGGTTGGCCATCGTGCCACACCAAATTTGGCTTAAGGGTAACCGTGTAGGTTGTGCCCCGCGCGTCAACTGCCCAAGATTCTGCTAAGTCGCCGACGAGTTTATTATCTTGGTCGTACTTAAACAACCCAGAAAACACCAAGCGCTCAACACTGTTGTCTACACTACTAGCGACATAGATAGGGTTAACGTTGGTAAATGTTCCTAGTATGCCCTCCGCATAAATACCGCCCGCCGCTGGTGTAGCTCGCAGGTAATAGCGGCCCAGAATTCTGGTCTGGAATAAGACACCACCGATGAGCAATATAAAGAGTAACACCCAAGCAGCAATGAAACGTCTAACACGAGTCAGTCGGCTGAGTCGCTTAAAAAAGTGACGCTCTAGATTATCTTCGGCCTGAACACCAAAATATTCGACCTGGCGCTTACTTCGACGAAAGCGTCGTCGCCAGCGTAGTTTGGTCGCTCGATCGAATAGTGTCATCCCCCTGCCCCTCTTTGAATGTTGTTGTAAGCTCTAACTTAATATGCCCAGTATTAACGAGACACCAAAAACGACGACTAGCAAAATAGTAATTTGATGCAATGTTTTGTCTGAACCGCGTCGTACGGTATTAACTTCGCCACCACCCCCCAGGCCAGCTCCCAGGCTCGCACCGCGGGTCTGGACAAGAATTAAAATTATAACTAAAACGGTAGTGACAATTGTAATGTAGTTAAAGATGTTCATCTGTCTTCTAGTATAGTGGTAACCAAGTAATTCACCAAACCGATCACCATACCCGCAAGCATAGCTGCACCGAAGTTAGTAACATGAAGTGGGGAGTATAACTTGCTAACGATCAAGACCATGAGTCCATTGATGACCAACATGAATAATCCAAGACTAAATAGGATGGCTGGCAGTGACAGTAGAATGACGAAAGGTTTAATGACAGTATTAACGAGTGCAAGGATTAGACCAGAGGTGATAATAACACCCAGGCGTTGATCGTAACTGATTCGATCACCGAGCAATGCTGCAGCGATCCATAGGCCTAATGCGCAAACAAACCAGCGAATTAGAAACCTGGCAAATGGTTTTTTCATAATTAATAACAGTATAGCATAAGCGAGCTAGAGCACCGTCAGGCCCATGTCATTTGCCAACATTGGCGACGCTACTTTTACTGGTAGATTATTTTTGGGTGGCACGAGGATGTCGCCGCTGTAACTTTGCCTGTAAACGATAGCGAATAATTGGAATTGTGACGATGCCGATGTGGTGGAAAAATCCATACTTTATGCTGGGGTCAACTGCCTTAAGTGGGGCTTTGTGCTTACGGTACTGTAGATATACTGGCGAGAATATAATAAGAAGAGCCAGCGCAAGCAGGATAGCGATATTTGTTAGTGGATCATCCATTAC
>CAZKKJ010000045.1:0-4372 GCA_964553355.1 uncultured Candidatus Saccharibacteria bacterium
TCTTTCCTAAACCTTATAACCACCAGCAATACCATGGCTAGGCCGGCCAGGCCAATGTAGACCTCATTACCATCAACTACAGGGTACTGGGTAGGATCGACCGCCGACAATGTGTCTTGTGGCTTAAAGCTAAAGGTTTTGGTATAGGTAGCAATGCTCACCTTCTCGGCGGGGCCGATGGGCTTAGCATCACCGACAAAACGGTACGCTTGCGGCAAGTACTGGGCGCTCAGCAATAATTGCGGAGCTGCAACCAACAGACCAAGAGCAACCGAAAGTACATAGGGTTTAAAGCGGTCAAAGTACTGGCGCAGCAGCGGGACCTTTCCTAGGCG
Source organism: uncultured Candidatus Saccharibacteria bacterium (assembly GCA_964553355.1). Classification (GTDB taxonomy): domain Bacteria; phylum Patescibacteriota; class Saccharimonadia; order Saccharimonadales; family AWTP1-31; genus CAZKKJ01. The sequence continues at coordinate 336 of CAZKKJ010000045.1, forward strand.
TATATCGTAAGACAATATAAACAAGACGACTAAAAAGTTAGCGTGGAACCAGGGCTGCAAATGACCTGCCAGGATAATGAATCCTTCCAAAAGGCCGCCAATAAGTAGGTAGCGAGCCTTGCGAGTATTCAGGTACGACTTAAAGGCAAAGAAGATCCACGGTATATAGCAAAGCCCAAAGAATATGGCAGTTTGTGACACCGAGCGAACAGCCACACCACCGCCGTAAGCGTAGACCAAGCCGGCAGCAAAAGCTCCGTATTTTGTAAGGCCAAGAGAGCGTCCAGCCAGGAACATTCCGACACTAGCCAACCAGAAGTGAAAGACCACAATGGCCTCGAGCCAAAAGATACTTATTCCTTGAGCCGATCCGAACAGCCATACCCAGAGCAAGTTTATAGGGTAAAAGACACCTGTTTGGAGCTCGCCAACAAACGAATGTCCTGCATTTTTACTGGCATCCCAGATAGGCAACGTGCCCTGGTGGACACTATAGGTAAGCTTCTGGTACCACGCGTAGAACTGGTCGATGTTGTCCATAAAGACATAAAACGTTCGGCGCCTGAATAATAGCGTTGTGGCAAAAACAGCCATACAGACTAGAGCCAACAGAAAAACCGGCCAGAGTGGGTGCGAGGAAATTCCTTGCCAGATACGCAGTAATTTACTTTTCATACCAATTAATGTCAGTGTAGCATACGACCACTTCCCGGGCTTACGTGGCTATAAACAAACATTGTCAATTATGCTAATGTATATACTAGGTATGAAAAAAAACTTCCTCACTCATATTCCTAACAAAGCACTCATTGTGGGTGCAGTTATTGTCGTAGCCGCTGCCTCTGGCGGCTGGTGGCTCACCCAAAGAGACAATGCCACAAGTACCGAGGTAGCCCGAAAAGCTGCCGACGATAAATCGAGCATAAACTACAATCCCGCCACCGAAGAAGAGCTCAAAGAAACCGAAGAGCACAAACAGAACCTCATTGACCAACAGAATCAGTCCGGTCAGCCCAGTGATGCAAAAAGGAAGGTCACACCTGTTTTAGTAGACGCCTCGCAGTACGACAATGAGATCGAAGTTAGAGCCTATATCCCCAGCATTATTGAAGACGGCGGAACTTGTAGCGTTACCATCACCAAAGACAACTTGAAAGTGACCAAAACTAGCAGTGGCGAAAAAGATGCAACCACCACCCGCTGTGGAAACATTGTTATTCCTCGATCTGAATTTAAAGAGTACGGCAAGTGGAGCGTGGTTATTTCCTATAGCTCATCATCCAGTCAGGGTAGCTCGGCCGCACGGAATATGGAGGTCCAGTAGATATGGGGGTGGTAGATATCTTTAAAAACCCACGCAAACTCACTATCCTAACTGCTGCTCTTTTTGTAGCGACTCTAGGACTTGGGATTGCAAAAGTCGCCAGAGTTGAGGCTCTGTCGGGTGGTTCTTTCTCGGCTGGCCGAATTATCGACGACAGCGTGTTCTTTAACGGCGGCTCAATGAGCAATACCGACATCCAAAATTTTATGAATAGCAAAGTGCCCGTCTGTGACACCAACCACGCCGGACGCGACGGTAACAATCCGCCTTTCACCTGCTTAAAAGATTACCGCCAAGACACCCCCAGCCGCTCTCCTGAAGCGGGTCTGTGTAACGGCTTTAGTGGTGGCAACAAGTCCAGCGCCGAGATCATTGGTGAGGTTGCCCGCAGTTGTAGCGTTAGTCCTAAAGCCCTGCTGGTTCTGCTCCAAAAAGAACAGTCCTTAGTTACCGACACCTGGCCATGGAACAACCAATACCGTAGTGCTACCGGCTATGGTTGTCCTGATACTGCAGCTTGCGACTCTACATATTATGGCTTCTTTAACCAGGTTTATTCAGCAGCTCGTCAGTTTAAGCGCTACGCCCAGTCCCCCAACTCGTTTAACTACAAAGCTCGTCGCAACAACTATATTCAGTACAACCCCAACGCCAACTGTGGTGGCTCAAACGTATACATAGAAAATCAAGCCACAGCCGGGCTATATAACTACACCCCATACCAGCCCAACGCATCGGCGCTCAATAACTTATATGGCAGCGGCGATAGTTGTGGCGCCTACGGCAACCGCAACTTCTGGCGACTATTTAATGATTGGTTTGGCAGCACATGGTCTAATGAAGAAGACTGGCTGTTTGTGACCTCATCGGTTACCACCGCAAATTACAACCCTGGTGGCGAAGGCAGCGGAACGATTATCATTAAAAACATTGGCTACAAGGCGTGGTATTCCGACAATAACTTGCCCTCCGGACAGCAACCTACCCGTCTGGCAACTGTTGGGTACGAGAATTCTCCATTCGCCGACCCCGGCGATTCAAGCTGGTTAGGCACCCGCAATCAAGTTAAGATGACGCCGGATGTAGTTCAGCCCGGCGAAAACGCAACCTTTACCTTTAAGATTCTAGCCCCGTATCGGACAATGACCGCCGGTACTCGGTTTGTGCCGATTGTTGGTGGTGCATTCTTGCGCGACCTCGGTATTAACGTACAGCTCAGCTCACATACACCCGACTGGGACCCTCTTAGTTCAGAAATAAGTACCACCAGTCTACTTCCTAATCAGCAAGCCCAGGGCGTCTTTAGGGTCCGCAACACCAGTGGTGCAAAGTGGTATTCCGACACTAATCTTCCAGCCAATCGGCAACCGACGCGGCTCATAAGTCTTAACTATGACGAAACACCGTTCGCCGATGTTGCCGACCCCAATTGGCTCGGTAGCCGGGGACAAATAAAAATGACTCCTGACGTTGTTGCGCCCGGAGAAGTCGCCACGTTCTCGGCCTTCTTTATTGGCCCAGTTGGAAACGGCAGCGATAAACCGTTCCGCTTTATTGTAAGCATTGGGGGAGTACCAACCGCCGACCGTGGCCTCGCATTCCGGTTTTCAACTCCTAAAGCCGTATTCTCTTATGACTCGCCTTCTTCAACCAAGCCACCGATAACCATGAGTCCAGGGCAAACAACTTCGGTTGTATACACCGTTAGAAACACCGGTAACATTGTGTGGCACGACGAAATCTATCAAGGCGGCGCTCACTCCCTTCGTCTTATTAGCTTTAAGCCGTACTACCGTTCCTCACCGTTCTATAACTCCTCGGACAGCAACTGGCTATCTATCGCTCAAGTTAAAAAGAGCACAGACACTACCTGGCCAGGCCAGAATGCAACGTTTACGTACAGCTGGCGTGCTCCTTCAACGCCTGGTACCTACCAAGAGCACTTCGGTCTTTCAGTGGGTGGTAGATTCTACCCCGATTACGGTACCCACTTTGACACTACGGTTCAGTAATACTCAGTGTCTTGCTATACTACTGTAAATGGGTAGTAGTAATTTTTCTCGTCTTCACGCCTTGGCTGCCGAGCTTGAGCAGCTGTTGCCCGGACCCAGCGAAACAGCTGGCCAGGAACCGCTAGCTCTACCAGCGCCTGGGCTACGAGCACAGTTTTCAGCGGTCGTATCTTCCATCCGAAACCAAGCCAAATCACAACTTACGCTGCGGCAGGCTATACCCGAAGTGTCGATCATTATTCCGGTCTTTAACAAAGCGGAATACACTTTGGACTGCTTACAAAGTCTGTTCGAACACAAATCTACACATACCTTCGAAGTAATCATTATCGACAATGCATCAAGCGATGCAACGCCAGCTACCATTGGTGCTATGAGCGGCCTGCACTATGTTCGCAACCAAACCAACACTGGCTTTGTGGAGGCCTGCAACCAAGGTGCCCAGCTAGCCAAAGGCAAAACACTGGTTTTCCTTAACAACGACACCAAAGTATTAAGTGACTGGCTGAATTGTTTGCTAGCTCCACTCCAAGACCCTTCTATTGGGTTGGTGGGCTCCAAGCTTATTTATCCAGACGGCCGACTACAAGAAGCCGGTGGCATTATTTTTAGTGACGGATCGGGTCATAACTATGGCAAGTTTAAAGACAGCAACAACTTTGCCTATAACTTTAGTCGCGATGTCGACTACTGCTCGGGTG
>CAZKKJ010000045.1:4472-6083 GCA_964553355.1 uncultured Candidatus Saccharibacteria bacterium
GACAGCAACAACTTTGCCTATAACTTTAGTCGCGATGTCGACTACTGCTCGGGTGCCAGTATTGCCATATCAGCTAGCTACTTTAAAAAGCTGGGCATGTTCGACATGCGCTACGCTCCTGCGTATTACGAAGATACCGACCTAGCTATGAAAGTCCACAAATCGGGAAAGCGTGTGGTGTACGAATCCACATCAGTGGTCGTGCATATAGAGGGCGGTACCAGTGGTACTGATATCAACAGCGGCTTTAAGCGCTTTCAGGCCATTAACCACAAAAAGTTTGTTAAGAAATGGGCCAAGGAGCTCAAAGCTAATCACTCTACACCCGGAAGCCATATCGAGCTTGCCCGTCATTATGGCAAAAAGCCAAAGCAACTCCTTATAGTTGACTCTATTGTCCCCGAAGCCAATCGTGACTCTGGGTCACTACGCATGACCAAGATTCTTGAAAGCGGCTTGGCACTCGGCTACAAAGTCACCCTGCTGGTCGACAATCTAGTTGCTACCCTGCCGTATACCTACGACTTGCAGCGCAAAGGGGTAGAGGTAGTGTACGGTGATGATGTGGTGGTGCGTAAGTTCTACGCCGAACGCCGTGACCTATACGACCGCGTTATTTTGTCGCGCCCACTAACCGCCGCGTGGCACATCGACCTTGTCCGCGCATATCAGACACGGGCCAAAGTTTTGTACGACACTGTCGACCTTCACTTTTTACGCGTGGGTCGTAATGCTGAGCTCGAGAACAATAAATCCCTAGCCAAAGAAGCAGCCCTTTGGAAAGAGCTCGAACTTGCCCTCATGGATGAGTCCGACATGACGCTGGTGGTTAGTACAGCAGAGAAGGATCTGTTAGCCAAGGATAAGCCCGAGGTTTCGGTTGGCATTGTGTCGAATATCAATCCTGGTCAAGCTAGCGAACTCGCCCCTCCGGGCTTCGAAGACCGTTCCGGACTACTGTTTATTGGTAGTTCGCACCCACCGAACGAAGACGCAATGGTTTGGTTCGTTAAAAAAATCTTGCCACTTATTCAAAAGTCCTTGCCGGGCATTGAGCTAACCATCTTGGGTAGCAACCCAAGCCCTACACTGCTTTCTCTGCAATCCAAAACGGTGAGCGTACCGGGTTTCATCGACGACGTATCACCTTACTTTAACAGTGCTCGCCTGTTCGTTAGCCCACTGCGTTACGGCGCTGGCGTTAAAGGCAAGATCACCCAATCTATTAGCTTTGGGCTACCGATTGTGGGTACCGATATGAGCGTAGAGGGCACCAATATGCGCCCTGGTATAGACTGTCTGACAGCCGAGACAGCTACCGATTTTGCCGAAGCCGTCATAAGTATGTACACCGACCAAAAGCTCTGGGAGGCGACCCAGCGCCACGAATTAGAAACGTATGACCGCTACTTCTCTGAAGAAGCCGGCAAAGCTGCCCTTAAAGATGTCCTCAGTTAAACACCGTACCATCTCGGGCTGGCGCCGGTGGGTGGCACACCCTTTGCTGTGGATTGCTCTAGCTGTTTTGCCGGCAGCCCTTATCTACACTAACCGCGTACTTATTCCAGACATGTCGACCGATGTTATTAGCTATCACTTATTTAACGGCGC
>CAZKKJ010000046.1:0-6032 GCA_964553355.1 uncultured Candidatus Saccharibacteria bacterium
CACGGAAGTTGTTCATAAGCTCTTCTGAGTCGCGCATGTAGATGAAGCCACGACTGATGATATCGGGGCTGGTCACTAACTGGCCAGTGCGCTTATCGATAGTTAGAATTACAGCAACCAGACCTTCTTCTGAAAGCATGATGCGATCTTTGACCACGATGCCACTAACTACAGAACCAGATTGATCTACTAATACGCTACCATGTGGAGCTTCGGGGCCCTGCTCCCATTTGTCCTCGGACAGCAAAATACTGTCACCATTGTTGGCCATGATAACCTTGTCGCGACCCCAGCCCTCTTCGATAGCTAACTCTTGGTTATACTTACGGTTGAGCATACCAGCGTAGATTGGCATATAGAACTTTGGCCGAACAATGTGCAGTAGCTCGCGGTATTCATCACGCTTAGCGTGACCAGATACGTGCAATGGGCCACAGCCGTCAACTTCGTGGGTTGGGTGGCGGAACAAATGTACGCCCTTACCTGCTAGCTCGTTACCAATCTCTTCGTAACGAATCTCGTTACCAGGAATTGGAGTAGAACTAACGACAACAGTGTCGCCAGGAACTAGTTTGATGTGCTTGTGCGATCCTTCTGCCATGCGTACCATAGCGGCATTTGGCTCACCCTGGCCACCAGTACAGATAACCAGTACTTGTTCTGGTGGAATATTTGGCATTTCACGCATGGCCAGAACGGTGCCCTTTGGAATCTTGAGTAGGCCTTGTCGGACGGCAATCTCGGCGTAGCTCATCATGCCACGGCCATCGAGTGCAACTCGGCGACCAGCGTTAACGGCAGCGTTTACGATCATCTGTACGCGGTTCATGTTACTAGAGAAGATAGCCACAAAGACACGTCCCTCGGCATTGCCGATAATGTCATAGAAGCTGTCTTGCAAAGTACTCTCTGTCGGAGTACGCCCAGGTACTTGAGCATTAGTACTGTCGCTCATAAGCAGCAGTACACCCTCGTCGCCAAGCTGCTTAAGCCGAGCTACGTCTGTAGGCATGTCATCAAGCGGTTCGGGGTCTAGTCGCCAGTCGCCAGTGTTAATAACACGGCCGATTGGCGTGTCTATGACAATGGCGCTACTTTCGGGCACGGAGTGCGTAATGCGAACCAGCTCGATAGTAAATGCGCCAAGTTTGAGGCGTTCGTGGTTGTCCATGTTCATAACGACAAGCTTTGGCTCGTAGTTAATGCCCGTTTCGGCAGCGATGTCTTCGAATGATTTCTCGACGACTCCAAGCGTAAAGCGTGAGCCATAGATTGGTGCAGGAAACTTAGGCACAATGTGCTTCAAGCCACCTAAGTGATCTAAGTGTCCATGGCTAATAATATAAGCACGGAGCTTGTGTTTAATGCCTTCGAGGTACGTTGTGTCGGCGATGGAATAATTAACACCAGGTAGGTCGAGACCGAGGTTGTTACCACAGTCTACGATAATAGCGTCGTTCTGCCACTCAAAAACCTGCATGTTCTTTTCGCCGATACCATTTTGGCCACCTAGGAAGGTGATCTTGAGCTTATCGGTATTATCGGTATCGACAGCATTAGCCCGCCGTGGTGCTGGGGTGGCAGCAGTCGGCAAATAAGCGCTAACGGCTTTGTGAGCGTCGTCTTGGTTGCGCTTCATGGCCCGCATAGCGGCTCCACGAGAAGAGTTCTTACCGGGAGGCGTCAGTGGCGATTTGTTGCCGCGTGGTTGACCACGCTTAGCACCAGAACCCTGAGGTCCGCGCTGCCCTTCGGGCTTTGGTCCAGCGGGGCGTGGGCCACGTTTATTTGATTGATTTTCGTCTGAATTTTTTGGATTCATATTTCTCCTTTTTGTTAAGAGATTATTAATTATTGATCTTGTTAATGATGGTTGGCACGCGGGCAAAGTCGTCTAATAGGACTTGTCGCATACTACCGTTGTATAGTGCAGCCGCTGGATGATAGAGCGGTAAGATTACAAATTCCATCTCTGTTCCATGCACTTGCACTTGTATCGTTTGGGGTTGGCCGTGAATGTGGCCGATTTGCAGACCCGGCAAGAAGCAATTAGTACTGTGCCGGCCCAAAGTCACGACGACCTTGGGGGCAATTGCTGCAAGCTGGGCATACAAGAACGGCAGGAAGGCTTCTTTTTCTTCGTTGGAAGGATCCCTGTTCTTCGGCGGCCGATACTTAACGATATTGGTAATGTAAATGTCCGAGCGGTTAAGCCCCACACTGGCTAGCATTTCGTCTAAAAACCTCCCCGAGGCTCCGACGAAGGGCTCACCCCTTAGGTCTTCGTTCTTCCCTGGTGCCTCGCCGATAAAAACGACTGCTGCGCTGGGGTTTCCTGTTCCGAAAACCAACTGGGTGGCCTGCTTGGCCAAATCTGGGCAGATATTCTTTGCAAGAATATCTGCCTTAATCTGGTCAAGAAGCTGCTGTTTGTCCATGGCCCGCCATTCTGACATAACGCCTTTCTTCAACGCCAAGGTCATTTGGTGCAGTAAAGTCTGAAGCCTCAAAATGAGTTCGATCAGCCACAGCAAGACTCTCGGTGTTGCCATCCTCAATATAGAGCGCGAAACTAAGTGGGCTTGGATCGAGGTGAGACTCTGCTTCACTAATTAGTGCCTCAACGCCCCTTGTAACGAGTCCTTCCCCTCGAGCCTCTTTATCAAGGAAGTATCCTAGATCATACTCGCCATCAAATTTATTATCAGGAAAACGGAACATACCAACATAACCTACTAGTTTGCCTTCTTTAACCACTCCATAACGAAGCGCTTTCTTCTCCTGGAATAGCTCTAAACGGTCACGAATATCTTGCACCGTCTCAAGCCCCTTAATCCAGCCGACGTACTGACGGATCTCAGGATTATCTGCAATTATTGCACCAATTGCTTCAGCATCGCCAGATACCAAGACTCTCAACGATGCGTCACTACCAAGCGGCATCTCGAGGGGCATTCCCCTTCTTGGTTCAGTTTCTTTAATCACTTCCGGAGCACCCTTATCACACGGATAAAGCGGTTAAAACCGAAGAAGACGAAAATGATCAGTATAAAGTACTGTTGCAAACTACCAGTGTCGGAAGCTCGCAGGAACATCAGAAAGGCTAAGCCAAGACTAGCTACGCCGGTCAAGAACAAACCAAGTGATGTATGCAAGAGCTGCTTACTTCTTGTCATTGCTCATGAATTCCTTAACGTCTAAGGTTACGGACAGGGCAAACAAGATCCAAATCGTAGTCTTTACGACCTGCCAAAAAGTTACTTGGTCCATGAGCTTTCCTATGGAACCCAAAAGTAACACTATTGCTGCCAGAATTTTGACAGCCAACCAAAGCTGGCTCTTGTAGATGTTGTTAACTTGCTTATTCTTTGCCATGCCCAATCTCCTTATTTTTTCTTGTCTTTAAGCTCTCTAGCGGCGGCCTTCATGCTCAGCTGCAAGCGGCCACGGTCGTCTATAGCTACGAGCTTTACGGTGACGCGGTCGCCTTCTTTAACGACGTCGCTTGGGCTGTTAACGCGCTCTTCTGACATTTCGGAAACGTGTACTAGGCCGTCTTTGCCCGGCATAATCTGAACGAATGCTCCGAAGTCCATGACGGTCATAACGGGCACGTCTTCGTAGATTTTGCCAACTTCTGGCTCGGCCACGATGGCCATAATCCACTTCTTGGCAGCCTCAATACTTTCGCCGTCTGGGCTGGCGATCATAATGGTTCCGTCGTCCTTGATGTCGATCTCGGCACCGGTTTCGCCGGTGATCTTTTGGATCACTTCTCCGCCCTTACCGATCACTTCGCGGATTTTGTCTGGGTTAATAGAGATGGCTTCTACACGTGGAGCGTATGGGCTCATTGTTCCTGGCTTATCAATGACGCTCAGCATGTGGTCGAGGATCTTGCCGCGGCCGACCTTTCCGGCCTCGAGTGCTTTGGCTAGCGTTTCTACCGGAAGTCCGTGGACCTTCATGTCCATCTGGAGGGCTGTAATACCTTTGGTTGTACCGGTTACCTTAAAGTCCATGTCGCCCGCAAAGTCTTCGGCATCGGCGATGTCGGACAAGATAACTGGTTTGTCACCGTCGAGCATTAAGCCCATAGCGATGCCGCTAACTGGTCGAACCAGTGGCACGCCTGCGTCGAGGAGTGCCAAAGTACTAGAACAAGTGGCAGCCATGCTGGTACTACCGTTTTGGCTCATGATTTCGGTAACGGAACGGATGGTGTATGGAAAATCTGCTTCTGCAGGAATCACTGGCAGTAGTGCTCGCTCGGCGAGTGCGCTGTGGCCAATTTCGCGGCGACCCGGACTGCCAAGGCGGCGGATTTCGCCAACAGTATAACCCGGAGCGTTGTAGTGGTGCATGTAGCGCTTTTCGGTGTCGCGTTCCATGGTGTCGATCATCTGCGCATAGCTAAGTGGCGCCAAAGTTACGATGTTCATAGCTTGAGTCATGCCACGAGTAAAGATGCTCGAGCCATGAGCTCGGGGCAAAATTCCAACCTCGCTCGACAGCTGACGGACTTCGTCCATTTTGCGGCCGTCTGGTCGCAGACCTTCTTCGATGATTCCTTTGCGGACATCTTTGTGGATGGCGCTGGTTAGGGCGTCGTCGTAGTCTTGGCGGAGGTCTTTGTAAGCGTCTTCGCCAAGCTCGGCGCGGAAGTGCTCTTCCATCTCGTGGCGAAGCTTATTAACCATCTCGTTGCGCTCTGGGTATGGACTGCGCAGTCCGGCACCAAGCTTACCTTCGATGTAGGTATCGACTCGTTTTTGGATGTCTTCGTCAGGTAGGCTGAGCTGGAATTCCTGCTTCTCTACCTTGAGCTTCTTGATAAGTTCTTCTTGAGCGGCGATGGCAGGCTGCATTTCTTTAAGAGCAAAGGCAATGCCTTCGGTGATCTTGGACTCGTCAACTTCGTTGGCGCCAGCTTCTACCATCATAACGGCGTCTTTGGTTCCAGCTACAACTAGGTCGAGCTCGCCGTTGTCGTAGGTATCGGCGTCGGCAAAGGCCACGAACTTATCGTCTTTAATGCCTACGCGGAGTCCGGCAATTGGACCATCAAATGGTGCACCCGTCATCATAAACGCGGTGCTCATGGCGATCATAGCCACCATATCAGGGCGGAACTCTGGGTCCATGGAAAGAACGGTAGCCACACCCTGTACTTCGTGCCGGTAGCCTTTTGGCCAGAGCGGTCGGATTGGGCGGTCGATAAGACGACCAATAAGGATGGCGTCCTCGCTAGGGCGGCCTTCTCTTTTAATGAAACGACTGCCGCTGATCTTGCCAGCTGCATACATTTTTTCTTCGTAGTCGATAGACAATGGGAAATAGTCAAAGCCATCGAGTGGTTTTTGGCCAACCATGGCTGTTCCAAGTACTACGGTGTCGCCGTAACGTACGATAACGCTGGCGCTGGTTCTAAAGCCGACTCGGCCAACTTCGAGTGATAAAGTCCTGCCGCAGAGTTGAGTCTCTACTTTTATTATGTCTTTTCCGTAAGGATTTATTGTAGACAAGTTTGTACTCCTTTATGAGTGTTCCGTCGTACGGTTCGTAACAGAGTGCAGGTATGCGGTGCCAGTCTTGTGCCCGTGTTGGCAGCGTATATCTGTGGCTCTATCACGAAGGAGACGAAAGAGATTTGTTAGTTAATGTGCACAAGCTCCTGCCCCGAGGCTCGGGACAGTAAAGTCTACGCAAATTATTTTGCTTTAGTTTGGCGAATGCCAAGCTTCTTGATGAGGCTTAGGTACTCTGCACTATCGTGATCAGCGATGTACTTTAGGTGGCGCTTTCGCTTGCCTACCATCTGCAGAAGTCCACGGCGAGCCATGAAATCCTTTTTGTTTACCTGAAGGTGACCAGTAAGTTCCTTGATGCGCTCGGTAAGAATACCAACCTGAACAGCGCTGCTGCCGGTGTCTGTCTTACTCTTTTGCAGGTCAGTGATAACTTTTTGCTTCTTCTCTGTTGAAATCATTCGGTTCCTTTAACTACTTGGTATTAAGAGATTGATGGCGTTG
>CAZKKJ010000047.1:0-5700 GCA_964553355.1 uncultured Candidatus Saccharibacteria bacterium
CTTAAAGTAATTCCGAATATGCCGCTAGACAGCGTTCCGATAGGTGCCAGCGAGGACGACAACGTAGTTAGTCGAGTAGTAGGCGAGCCCACTAAGTTTGATTTTGAACCTAAAAACCATGCTCAAATCGCAGAGGCTAAAGGATGGCTCGACAAAGAGCGTGCCACTAAGATTGCAGGTGCCCGATTTGTGTATACAAAGGGTGACCTCGTTCGGTTAGAATTTGCATTGTGGCAGTACGGAATGGCGATTCTCGGCAATGAGGATGTACTCAAGAATTTGATCAAGAAGAATAACCTTGGCGTAAGTTCTAAGCCATTTGAACCAATTTTGCCTCCAGCAGTTGCAAAGCGGGCTGTATTTGAAGCCACCGGTCGACTTAACCGCGAAGAGCAAACATATAAGATCGAAGACGAAGACATGTGGCTCAACGCCAGTGCCGAGCACACCATCGCCCCTATTTATATCGACGAAATCTTACCAGAAGCAGATCTGCCAATAAGGTATGTTGGCTATACAACTGCCTTCCGTCGCGAAGCTGGCACATATGGCAAAGACACCGAAGGATTGTTCCGACTTCATCAATTTAATAAGCTCGAGATGGAGAGCTTCTGTACGCCAGAAAGTTCCGAAGACGAATACTTATTGATGGTAGCTATTCAAGAATTTCTAATGCAGCAGCTTGGTTTGCCGTATCACTTGCTCGAAAAGTGTACGGCAGATATTGGCCGACCAAATGCTCGCGGTATTGATTTAGAGGCATGGTTGCCAAGCCAAAACACTTACCGTGAAACTCATACCGCTGATTACATAACCGACTATCAGGCTAGGGCCATGAAGACTAGGTTACGTAGGGCAGACGGTACTATAGAATTGGTTCATACCAACGACGCCACTGTTTTTTCTCAGAGGCCACTGATTGCCATTATCGAGAATTATCAAACTGCAGAGGGTGACGTAATCGTGCCGGAGGTTCTTCGGCCATATATGGGAGGGAAAGAAAAGATATGATCAACAAATTAGAGATCAACGGAATTCGCACCGACGTTTCAGACGACCTATCCAAGTACGTGACCAAAAAGATCGGGAAGTTAGACCAATACATGCCGGCAGGTGCTCGAGAATCTGCGCATGCCGAAGTTAAGCTTAAAGAGCAAAAGATCAAACAGCGCGTCGAATGCACCTGCGAAGTTATCTTGCATTTGCCACAAGAAACTATTACCACTAAAGAGACCACGGTTAACTTATTTGCCGCAGTGGATGTTGTAGAAGAAAAGCTTAAGAATCGCATTAAAAAGTACAAGCAAACACATGGTCAAGGCCGGTTGCATCGACGCATTTTGGCAAAGTTCAAACGCTCCAGTGCTCGCTCGAGCGGATAGGGTAAAAAATACCTTAGCTCAAAGGGTAAAGTGCGTTACAATATAGCTTGATCTAAGCAAGACTGTTACCTCGGAGGATGCAGAGTGAATAAAGTTTTTAAGCGTGTGTTAGGTGATCCGCAAGTCAAGACCGTAAAACGTCTGCAAAAGCGTGTGCGAGATATTAACGCCCTTGAGGATAAGTACAAAAAGCTTTCAGATAAGCAATTGAGCGCCCAAACCGCGGTACTAAAGAAGCGTTTAGAGAAAGAATCTCTAGACAAAATTTTACCCGATGCTTTTGCGGTGGTACGCGAGGCTGCATCTCGCGCTATTGGACAACGGCATTTTGACGTACAGCTGGTAGGTGGCATGGCGTTGCATGAAGGCAATGTGGCCGAAATGAAGACCGGTGAAGGAAAGACCCTGATGTCCACCGCTCCAGTCTACTTAAACGCTTTAACCGGTAAGGGTGTGCACGTAGTCACCGTTAACGAATATCTTGCTCAGCGCGACGCGGGTTGGATGGGCCAAGTTTTTGATTTCTTGGGTATTAGCGTCGGCGCAATGATCGCCGAAGAATCATTTTTGTATGATGCTAGCTACACCAATGAAGAGCACCAGGACGAACGCTTTAGACACCTGCGACCGGCCACTCGCCAAGAGGCTTACAATGCCGATGTTACTTATGGTACGAATAACGAGTTTGGTTTTGATTATCTACGTGACAACATGGTTCGTGAGCTCGACCAATTGCGCCAGCGCGAACTCAACTTTGCCATTGTGGACGAGGTAGACTCTATCCTTATCGACGAAGCTCGTACCCCGCTCATTATCTCGGCTCCGGCCGCTACGAGCGGTAATGCATACGCGCAGTTTGCTAAAATATCCCGCCAACTTGTGGCCGACAAACATTACGAGGTCGACGAAAAACGCCGAGCCGTGGTGCTTAATGATGACGGCGTAGAATTTGTCGAAAAGCTCTTGGGCATAGACAGTTTGTACGGTGCCGATAATATCCGGAATATTTATCACTTAGACCAAGCACTTAAGGCCCAAGCCTTATTTAAGAAAGACAAAGACTATGTGGTCACCAGCGATGGTGAAGTGGTGATTGTAGATGACTTTACCGGGCGTTTACTCAAAGGTCGCCGTTATAACGAAGGTCTGCATCAGGCTATCGAGGCCAAAGAGGGTGTAGAGGTTCAAGAAGAATCAATGACCTTGGCAACAATTAGCTTCCAGAACTACTTCCGTTTGTACGACAAGCTATCTGGTATGACTGGTACGGCAGAGACCGAGAGCGAAGAATTCCACCAGGTTTACAAGCTAGACGTGCTACAGATTCCACCCAACCGTCCCGTTGTGCGTGTAGACCGTGTCGATCGTATCTATAAGACCGAGGCGGGTAAGTTTAAGGCCATCGTTAAAGAAGTAAAGATGCTACACCAAAAGGGTCAGCCGGTGCTTATCGGCACCGTTTCTATCGAAAAGAACGAAGAGCTTTCGCGCTTACTTACTAAAGCGGGTATTCCTCACCAAATCTTGAACGCCAAGAATAACGAAAAAGAAGCAAATATCGTGGCTCGTGCTGGTCAAACCGGTGGTGTGACATTGGCAACCAACATTGCCGGACGTGGTACCGACATCGTGTTGGACGAAGATGCCAAGAAAGTTGGTGGCTTGTTTGTTCTAGGTTCCGAGAGGCATGAATCTCGTCGTATCGATAATCAGTTACGAGGTCGTGCCGGTCGTCAGGGTGATCCCGGTACAACTCAGTTCTTTGTGAGTACCGAAGACGAACTGATGCGTATTTTTGGTGGCGAGCGTATTGCCGCTGTTATGGATCGCCTGAATGTGGCCGACGATATGCCCATCGAAAATCGGATTATTAGTAAGAGCTTAGAGGGTGCGCAGAAGAAGGTCGAAGGCCATAACTTTGACCAACGTAAGAACGTGGTCCAATACGACGATGTCATGAACAGGCACCGTAAAGCTACCTATGCAATGCGTAAGGAAATTCTGCATCAGCCAGACATCAGCAAGCGCATTAAGTTATTTGTTGACGACGAAGTAAAGATGCTGGCAGCCTCGCCGGAAGCAACTTCCGAGTTTTACGAAGCGTTAATCCACGAAGTATTTCCGTTCGACGAAAAAACCCTAGATAAGCTATTCGATACTCCGGCCGAAAAGTTTGGAAAAGCGCTAGGCGAAGAGGCGCATAAATTGTACAAAGACCGCGAAAAAGCGTTCGGCGTAGAGATCATGCGTCAAGTTGAGCGCGACATTTACCTGCAGATTCTGGATAATCTGTGGATGCAGCACCTCGAAAATATGGATCACTTACGGGAAGGAATTCACTGGATAAGTGTAGGTCAGCGCGACCCATTGGTAGAATATCGCCGAGAAGGACAGCGTATGTTCGAAGAAATGCAAGCTACACTTCGTCATGATGTTATTCGGGCTGTATTTAACGCCGAGCCTACCGAAAGTCATGCGCCCGTCGAGACAGAGCTGACGCTTGCTGCACGTCAGTCGGTAGATAATGCCGACAAAATCATCGAAGCCGACGAATTTAGCGAGGAAGATTTTGTACCTATGGGTCAGCACAAGGGCGGCTCAAAGAAAATTGTTACCTCTGACAAACGCAAAAAAGCTCGTAAACAAGAGCGCAAGCGACGCAAAAAAGGCAAAAAGTAGTGAAGCATACCGTTCACCAGGTTAAGCTTGCTAATGGAGTAGAAGGCCTGCTCATTCATGTGCCCGATGCTAGTGTGATGAGCTACGAAGTTAACTTCCGTGCAGGAGATTATTTGGTCAAGAAAAAGAAGTGGGAAACCGCTCATATCATGGAGCACATGCTGCTTGGCGCTAATGAGTTAGTTCCCAAGGCTCGTGCTTTCCAGGCAGAGTTTGAAAAGAATGGTGCGTATTCTAACGCCTCCACGGGTAGTTACGATATTATCTACGAAGCAGAATGCGCCGATTTTGAATGGGACAGGGTGCTTGGTTTACTCTTGACCGCCATTACTAAGCCACTTTTCTTGAGTGAAGAGTTCGAAGCAGAGTTCGGTAATGTCCGCGAAGAATTAACTGCTCGTTCTAATAATCATTTCCGTCATTTGAGCCTAGCACTTCGCGAAAAGTATGGATTCTATGTGCTAACTGACCACGAGCGTTTGACTCTGATGGATAACGTAACGCTAGACGATATAGTAGCCCATTACCAAAGTACGCATACCAGTAGCAACTTGCGGTTTGTCATTGCTGGTAACCTTACGGCTGCCCGCCGCAAAACTGTCGAACAGCTTTTTGGCGCTATCGAATTACCAAAGGGCAAGGGTCGTACAGCACTTCCGACCGAGAAGCCAAAGTCGCTGTCTGCACCGTTGTATATTCACAATGACACCGTCGATAACTTATATTTTTATCTCGATACATTTGCGGCGCATCGTCTTAACGATGCCGAGTCCGACAACCTTAGCCTGATCAACACTATGCTTACCGAAACTCTGTACTCACGTATCTTAGGTACGGCTCGTGAGCGTGGTTTGGTGTATAGCATGAGCTCGGGCATGGGCCAGACCAAAAGTAGCGCTAACTGGTGGTTTGGCGCACAGATAATGCCCGCCAACGCGACGGCACTGTTTGGCATTATTACAAAGGAACTCCACGACGTCTTTGATGGTAATATATCGGACGAAGATATTGATTCGGCCAAGCAATACGCACTCGGACGCTACCAGCGTAGTGGCCAAACAGTTGGTGGTACGGCCAGTGGCTACAGTTACCGTTATTTCTTCGATGGTCACATCGACGATTACTACAAAATACCCGAGCGTATTGCGGCTATTACTAAAAAGGGCATTATCGAAGTTAGTCAGTCCATGTTTACCGACAACATCTGGGGTATGGGCATCTTGGGTAACGCAAGCGATACCTTCCTAGAAGATCTACAAAAGCAAGTCGCTCCACTCTGGTCTCGACATTTTTGAAGGGACAGACTGGTATAATGCCAGACAAGTACCCAACTACTATGGATGACATTACTAAACAGCTGCAAATACTCCAGGCCGACTACAACAAAGCGGTTGATAAACTGCAGCTAAAAAAGCTTGCACGCGAGCTGAAAGAGCTCGATGCCAAGGTTGCTCAGCCTGATTTTTGGAACGATAACATAGCCGCCCAGGCTGTCGTCAAACAACAGGCCGGCATTAAGGCCCGAGTGGAGCCATGGCAAAATCTTGGAGCCGACTTGTTAGAAGTAACCGAGCTAGCAGAGCTTGGGGACGAATCGCTCAAGACTGACCTTACCAAGCAGGTTGAGCAACTACAAGCC
>CAZKKJ010000048.1:0-5665 GCA_964553355.1 uncultured Candidatus Saccharibacteria bacterium
TCTTAACTTGCATTAGCATTTTAGCTTGGTCAAAACGGCCCATATCTCACTCCTTATATTCGTCCTACAAGTATACCATTGTTACGATTGGCGTAAGCTAAAGCCAGTGCCTGAATCATCGCAAACAGTCACTGTAATAGTGTTGCCAGTAGGACCTGGCACCTCAAAGTCATAGCTGGGTGGTTGATCTGTTCCGCATTCAGGATCATGCGGACGGGTCTCTTTACGGTGAGCCGGCACAAAGCCTAAGTCTTGTTCCAGGTAATCTTCGGCAGCTACTGCGCCTGTATGTTTTCCCTCAACTTCGTTATTGATTCCTATGCCAACAAACATAAGAGACGTAGTGATTGCAAGTGCTGCAAAAGATCGTAAAAAATTTGGTTCGCGGGGAGGGGTCTTATAGGTATCTAGATTAACAGATGACTCAATTCTCATAAAAGGTATAGTATCACTAATCTGATGCATGTCAATGCGCGCAATGTATGCTTACGGTTTGACTGGTTGGAGATGGTAAGTCTCTTTGGTCAGCGGAGCTTGTGGCCAGGCGATGTAGTAGCGATTAAAGTGGAAGAATCCCGTTACGGCAATTGCTATAAAGACTAAGACAATTGCTAGGTTGCGAGCAAGGGGGTTATAAGGAAAGACTTTGAACCACTGCTCGATCATAAAATTAATGCCACCAGCTACTAATAGATAGATAAATGGTAGCAGGATGCTGATGCTCACACTGCCTTTTAGGGCGGTTAGAAAACTGCCCATGATTAGACAGGCTAGTAATAATCGGCTGCGACGGAGCTTGGAATGAGAAGCATAGCTATAGGCTCCGATAGTTGCCATAATGGCTGCAAAAAAGTCCAGCAGTGGTAATCTGCCCAAATTTGTTGCTGGGTCGAAGGGACCAATGACTGCCAAGTTGTAAGGAATGAGTAACAGGTTCCTGGGGAGCTGCTTGAGTGCTTCGAGCAAGTCTAGTGGAAAACCAAAATAGGCTTTCGTGAGTTCACTTGAGCCCGATAGGGTAATGATAAGTGGGGTTAGCATAATTACACAGCCACTCAAAATAAGGGCTGCCGGAATGCGGGCATCGCGCCAAACTTGTAGTAGACTACGACGCTGCCAGAAGAGTCCAATTAGGGTAAACCAAATAAAGCCCGGGATGTACAGTGTGGTAACCAGGACGAATGCTCCAAGTACTAGGGCAACCAGTGGGCGACGATATCGTGGCAGCCAGACAGCGTATGCCAGTGGTGCTAACAAGCCAAGCATAGAGACTTCTGGTGTCGCAATCCGACCAATTGTTAAGAACCAGCTAGACGTTACGAACAATGCTGTAGTAATGGTCGCAACTCGAAAGTTAAACCATTGGGAGGCAATGTAAAAGAATAAACACGCACAGACAATTGCAGTAAACACCGATGGCAGACGCATGGCAATAAAGCCATAGTGTCCTGTCTTTAGACCGAGGTACTGCAAAAATTCATGAGGCGCGAATAATGGATTATGAAATATGGCTGCCAAACTTTTTGCATGGCTAATGCTAAATTGCTCTACGGCGCTAAACCCGGGAATTAAACTGCCCAGGCGATAGGTTAACAGCGCCAGCAATGCTGCCAAACTAGCACCGTAGCCTGCGAGCGGTTGCCACAGCACCAAGTTTAAACGTTCCAATGGATTAGTGAGGTTCATAATATTTGCCTAATTATATCACGCTACACGGTGCTTATGTTTTAGCTAAAAGGATCGCTATGATGAGTGTCGACGCTTCGGATGTCTTGCTTCTCGCGGTCAAAATACAGTTCTACCGCACCAGTTGGTCCATTACGATGCTTGCGGATAAAGACGTCCATGATGTTTTTTCGCTCGGATTCGGGGTTGTAGTAATCTTCGCGGTACAAGAACGAGACGACATCGGCATCTTGTTCGATGGATCCAGATTCGCGAAGGTCTTGAAGCTGTGGAATTTGCGGCGAGCGACTTTCGACTGAACGGCTTAGCTGACTAAGTGCGATAAGCGGCACGTTAAGCTCTCGGGCGATTCCCTTAAGACCACGCGAGATCTCGGAGATTTCTTGCACGCGGTTGCTCTGCCCTGCAAATCGCGAGCCACCACTCATGAGCTGCAAGTAGTCGACAACAATCATTCCCAGGGGGCGGAGGTGCGCTTCGCGTCGTGCCTTTGTCCGCAAGTCGCTAACAGTAATACCTGGAGTGTCATCAATAAAGATTGGTGCCTCACTAAGGGTTCCCATAGCCTGACCGATTTTTTCAAAGTCGGAGTCGGTGAGGTTGCCGGTACGCAGTGCCCACGCATCCACGCCAGATGCTCGCGACAGCATACGGTCTACCAACTGCTCTTTGCTCATTTCGAGGCTAAAGATCAAGACAGGTTCTTGTGCTTTAACAGCAACGTTCTGTGCCAAGTTTAAAACAAATGCCGTGTTGTGCGTAACAACAAAGTCGTCTGTTATGTACAGTTGAGCAGGATGTGATACGGCTATACACTGCGTCTGTACTTTACGGGTGGGGATGATGCTAATAAATGTCGGCTTTTTACGGTATCTAAACGGAATAGCTCGGATACGTTTTTCGCGCAAAGAAAAAAGTCGAGCCGGGTTTGCGTAGGTGATGTTAATTACATACGACTCACGGCCTTCACGGTACTCATTTTTATGAGTGTAATGTGGGTGTTTGGTCTTTTTGGTGGCCCATGCTCCAACAGACCGGGCAAGGTTGAGGACATCGTCCGCAAGTTGGGGGCTTGAGGTGCTAAACCGGACGGTACCATGCAGTTCAACCCAGCCATCGGCATCGAGTAAGCCCTGTAATAGATCCAGCCGTTGTGCAAGTGATGCTTGCATATATATCTCGGGTATACGCTTTTCATGGCTGCGTTTACCCCAAAGCTCTAGTTCGCGCAGGGTTTGACGAACCGGAATACTTTTTGGATCCGTTTGAGCCTTGTTAACTGTAATCCGGTAGTCATAATTTCCGGCATGGTTAACGACACAAGATGGTCCGAGCTCTTTTTTCATGCGTTCTAGAATACGCTTGCTAGCGGTCGAGAATCGTAACGAACCAAAATCACCTTCGCCAAGTAAAATACCAAAAGCCCATGGAGAAATGGGCAGCTGTGTTTCTTGCCCAAAATGACCCGTAAACACATCTATCCAGAGTCGCTTCTGGTAGCGCTTGCGTTGAAGCATGGCTGCAACTTGCTCGGTGGTTAGGACGCGTGGTTTAAGCCAGGTGCGGTAGTAAACAGTCCAGAGGTGTTCGCCACACGCTTCGGTGCTGCGACCATCAGAAAAAGCTACCTCGTAGACTTGCTTTTTACCTTGCGGAAATACGCCAACGACCTTTGACTGCTTACCATCTACTGACGCTACTTGGTCACCGACTTTTATTTTTCCCATAGCTCTCCAGCCATTTACTGTTAGGACTTTGGCGTCCAGAGGTTGGGCCTTGCCCATCGCAGGACGAGCGGCCAAGATAAACAGGTCGGAACGTTGCAGGCCAGCAAGAATATTATCAAGATCTTTCCAGCCGGTGGGAATGCCGCGGAGTGTTCCTTTGTCTTTATGAAGTTCGTCTAGGCGGTCAAAGCTTTCGCCCAAGATTGTTTCTATGCTGCTGATGTCTTGCTTGACGTGTTTTTGGCTGACTTCGAACAGATTAGTTTCTGCTTCTTCGACCAACTCTTGCAGCGGGCGCTCTTCGTTGTAGGCCAATTTGACGGTGTCCTGCGAAACTTTGATCAGCCGACGACGCATGGATTTTTCGGCAATAATTTGAGCATACTGCTCGGCGTGGGCGGCGGTGGGTACAAAGTTGGTAAGTTCTGTTAGGTACGGTGCTCCACCAACATAGTCGATAAAGCCCGAACTTTTGAGTTGGTCGGATAGTGTAAGTACATCGATAGGGCTGTGTTTTTCGTATAGCTGTACGATGGCCTCGTAGATGCGGCCATTTTTGGGGTCATAAAAATCTTCCGCCCGAACAATGTCGGCGATTTTAACAATAGCGTCCGAATCTATCAGAATTGCACCTAATAGGCTAGCCTCGGCGTCGGTATTCTGAGGTGGAATTATAGCGTCGTTACCCATTCACTCTCCTCCTAGGAGTCTAGCACTTCGGCTCCGCCAAAAATATCGCTTACGTTATTAACAATGTTGTTTTTATTGTCGGCGTTAGCGTTTAGGTTAGGTTGGCTGTCTTTATCTATTACGCAGGTAATGGTAACAGCCTGTCCAGTTTCGTGTTTGATGACATCGCTAACTATCTTGCGGTTCTTATCGCTATTAATTTGCTTTTGATGAAATGCAAACCGGAAGGCGAGCGTTAGTGTATTGTCCTCATATCGTGGTTCGGCCATACGTAAAATACCGTACAACGTATTGTATTTTTTCTTGATGTTGGCGACCACAATCGGCCAGGCCTCTAAGCTAAAGCCTTCCCCACTAGCTGCTGGTGTGTTGTTAACGGTTTTTGGTTCTTTGCTCGCATCTTTTGGCGCTGATGGCTTTTGATCGGCGGCCTTTGGCTTTACCGGTCTGGCATCCACTTTAGGTGTTGGCTCGGTGGCTGTAGGGGGTGCAACAGTTGGCTTAGCGATTGGCTCGGGTGCTTGCATAACTGTCTGAGCAGGCGCGGGACGGCCGGTAAAAATATAGTTTAATAGTGCTAGCTCTAGCTTGCGATCAGCTTGCATACTGCCAGCTACGCTCAACAGATCCTCGAGCAGAGTAATGCCCTGGGGTGTTTGGTAAGCTGTATCTTCGACCAGCCGGCTGCGGACCAGGCCGCTAAGTTGTTTTGCTAGCAAGCTAGACATAAAACCTTGGTTACGCAGCTCGCGAAGTAGCTCAAACACCTTTTTTGTATCGCCAAAGTCTACGGCAGCCAGTAGGTCGTTAGTAGCGTCGGCTGGTGCAACGCCAAGCAATCGTTCCACCTGGGCTTCGGTGATGTGGTTACTCAGTCCTCTCGCCTGGTCGAGCAAGCTAATGCTGTCGCGAAAACTGCCATCGCCGTGGCGAGCAATAAGCTCAAGCGCGGCGTCGTCTATCTTAAACTTCTCGGACTTGGCTATGCCCTTTAGGTGCTCCACGATCACTTTCGTCTCGATAGGTTTAAACGAAAAGTGCTGGGTACGGCTAATAATGGTTTCGGGCAGCTTGTGTGCCTCTGTAGTGGCTAATATAAAGATGGCATGTTCGGGTGGTTCCTCGAGGGTTTTGAGTAGCGCGTTAAAAGCCTCGCGGGTGAGCATGTGAACTTCGTCGATGATATAGACTTTGTATTTGCTGCTGGTCGGCAAAATGTGTACTTTGTCGCGTAAATTACGGATTTCGTCTATACGGCGATTACTGGCGGCATCGATCTCGATAATATCCAGCTGAGCGTTGCCTTCTATGTACTCTAGCCCGTTGATCTCGTGTGCCAGGATTCGCGCCAGGCTAGTCTTGCCTACCCCTCTGGTGCCGGTTAATAGGTAGGCGTGGCTAATCTTGCCAGATTTAATCGCATTACTGATTGTTTCGGTAATGTGTGATTGTCCGACCACGTCAGACAAAGTCTTTGGCCGGTATTTCCGGTATAACGCTCTCCCCATAGGCTACTTATTATACCCAAATTGAGTCGCTTATGTTGTTGTGTATTTTGGCTA
>CAZKKJ010000049.1:0-5505 GCA_964553355.1 uncultured Candidatus Saccharibacteria bacterium
AAACGGTACCGATAGGCAAGGGCGAGCAGCAGGACCGCAAGCAAATACAACGACAACTCGATCATGATGCGGTACGGCGAACGGTTAAATACGCCAGCATAGATAAATAATGCATTAATGGCTACGAGCACCGTAAAAGCCGATAATGCCGGGACGCGTACGGCTGCTGCCGTAAATGCGTTGCGTTGAGGGTGGCGTACGGCTGCTCCACTTGCCGACTGCGCACTTGAAACTTGGTTAGCAGACAGAAGTCCACTCATTGCGTCAGCAAGACGATTGAGTTTAGTCTTGAGGCTATCTAACTTAGTTGCGGGAACTTTTTTAAGCGATCCAAGAAGCTCAACTGCTCCGCCCATAACAGCCACTGGCGTACTAATGTAATGAGTGGTAATGGCCAAGAAGCTATCAACGGATGCCTTGGTTTTCACAATCTGCGCAATCCTGGCGTGCAAACTCCGTATTACACGGTACTCACGTAAGGCTCGGTAGACGTGCACTCCAGCCAAGATCAAAAGTAGTAAAACAAGAAAATAGGGAATGCTTTTAGCCAGCAAAGCTGGTACGCTGTGCAAAACCGCAGTCAGTCCATATACATCTTTGGCAGGGCCTAGATCGTTTAACGCACCTACCGACGAAGGTGCAACGATACCAAAGCTACATACCAACACAAATACTTGTATGCTCATATATTTGAGCCACTTTGCTGCAAAAGGTATAAGGGTTTGTTTCTTCATTAAGTTCGGGTGCTCTTACCCTATAGAATAACAAACATACCGCTTATGCTGAAATGGGTCGTGGGCACTGTTTTTACCGACTGAGCAGTATATATTACTTAGTCGCGCTTGAGCATCACGGTAAAGGCTTCGGCTGGGATGTCTACCTTACCAAAGCGCTTCATACGCTTTTTACCTTTGGCCTGCTTGGCAAGGACCTTCTTTTTTCGTGATACGTCGCCACCATATAGGCCGGTAGTTACGTCTTTACGGTAGGCGCTAATGTCTTCGCGGGCGATAAACTTACCGCCAATGCCAGCCTGCAATGGAACCTGGAAGTTCTGGCGAGGGATAACCTCTTTGAGTTTTTCGACGGTCTCGCGGCCAAGGCGCTGTGACTCGCTACGGTGCACCATAACGCTCAGGGCATCAACTGGCTCACCGGCCACATAGAAATCTACCTTAACTAGGTCTTCTGCTCGGTAATCATCGAGCTCGTAGTTAAAGCTTCCATAACCACTGGTAACACTCTTAAGTTGGTCGTAGAAATCGGTTAGTAGGTTGGCGAGCGGTGCTTCGAAACTAATCAAAGCCAACTGTGCATCGACATAACTAAGATTCTTTTGAATGCCGCGCTTGCTACTTATTAGTTGGATGACTCCACCGACGTATTCTTTGGGGACGACAACTTCTCCCTGAATCCAAGGTTCGCGGATCTCTAAAATCTGAGAAGGGTCAGGTAAGTCAGAAGCACTTTTAATATCGATTTCTGTTTTGTTGTTGAGGGTAATTTGGTAATCGGTAGATGGGTTGGTAATCACCAGGTCTAGATCGTACTCGCGCTCTAGCCGCTCACAGACGATGTCCATGTGCAGCAATCCCAAAAAGCCAACTCGGACACCAAAGCCCAAAACAGGTGAATTTTCTGGCGTAAATTGCAAAGCAGAATCGCTGAGGCTGAGCTTTTCTATAGCGTCTTTTAGCGTCTGGTAATTCTCGTTACTGTCCGGGAAGATACCGGCGTATACAAAAGGTCGGACGTCTTTGTAGCCTGGCAAGCTCTTCTCAGCAGGGCGCTTGGAAAGCGTTACGGTATCACCAACTTTTGCTTCGCGGGTACTGCGCAAGTTAGTCACAATATAACCGATCTCGCCGGAACGAAGTTCTTTAGCTGGAACAAGGGCAGGTGACAGCGACCCGACTTCTAATGCTAAGCCGTGGGCGCTGGTGGCCATCATCTTTATTTCACTTCCCTTTTCTATTGTGCCGTCGACAACTCGAACGTACAGCACCACCCCGCGGTAGTCATCGTAGTAACTATCAAAAATAAGAGCCCGCGTTGGGTCGTCTACTTTGCCCTTAGGCTCGCCGACTTCGTTTATAACTTTTTCCAAAACTGCTTCTACACCTTGCCCCGTTTTGGCACTAATGTGCAAGATGTCTTCTTTTTTGCAGCCCAACAGTGCTACCACTTCTGCACTGACCTTTTCTACGTCTGCCGCCGGTAAATCTATTTTGTTAAGCACCGGAATAATAGTTAGGTCGGCTGCCATAGCCAAGTAAACATTAGCCAAGGTTTGAGCTTGGATGCCCTGGCTAGCATCAACTACCAAAATGGCGCCTTCGCAGGCTTCTAGACTACGAGAGACCTCGTAGCTAAAGTCAACATGCCCTGGTGTGTCGATTAGATTTAGTTCGTAACCCTGGTAATTCATACGAACGGGGGCCAACTTAATGGTAATTCCCCGCTCCCTTTCTAGATCCATTTTGTCCAGCAACTGAGACTTCATGTCGCGCTTAAGAACCGTGCCAGTAATTTCTAGTAGCCGGTCGGCAAGCGTACTCTTGCCATGGTCAATGTGCGCAATAATACAAAAGTTACGAATCTTGGATTGCATCAGACCATTATAACAGAGGTGAGGAGCTTATCCTAGACGTGAGATCGGCGGCGGAACAGCCAGCCAGTGATTGGCACCGAGACAACGATGATAGCTATACACCAGACAAAAGCCTTCCAGCCAGAACTTCCAAGTGGTGTTCCCACCAGCCATGAACGCATAGCGTCGATGACCAGTGTGAGTGGTTGGTTTGCAGCAATGGTTCGAAGTGCGGGCGGCATAGTTTCTAGCGGCACAAAGGCAGATGAAATGAAGGTTAATGGGAAGATGACCACAAAGCCCATCCACTGTGCTGCCTCGAGCGACTTAACCAATAGTCCCAGGATGGCAGACAACCACGAGATGGCGAGTGTAAACAACATGGCTAAACCGATAACTAGTAGCCATTCTACGAAGCTGGCGTTTGGTCGGAATCCAACCAATAGACCCACGAGCACAATGACAATTCCGGAAATAACGTTTCGGAACAAGTCAGAAATAATATGACCAATAACCACGGCAGCATTATTCATCGGCAAACTTCGGAAGCGATCGATGATCCCCTCTTTCATGTCTACCGCCAAGTTGATGGTGGTGTAGTTTGCACCGAATGCAAGAGCTTGGACCATGATGCCGGCGAACAAGTAGTTT
Organism: uncultured Candidatus Saccharibacteria bacterium; assembly: GCA_964553355.1. Taxonomy (GTDB): domain Bacteria; phylum Patescibacteriota; class Saccharimonadia; order Saccharimonadales; family AWTP1-31; genus CAZKKJ01. The sequence goes on from CAZKKJ010000049.1 coordinate 3,242, forward strand.
GCGTAGCTGATGTCTCCTGTTTTGATAGCTCCCCCAAACACGTATCGGTTAAGTAGCATGAACATAACCGGGAACATGATCAGCGACATAACTTGGTCAAGAGAGCGAATAATATGCAGGATGCTTCGCTTTGCGAGCAGTAGTGAGTCGGTAATTGCGTACTTAATATCCATTATTTTGTCTCCTCTGCTGCTGCTTTTTCTTCTGCAACGTGACCGGTTAGAGCCAAGAAAACATCGTCTAATGTTGGCCGGCGCAGTGATGCGGCATCAAGCGTAATACTGGCTTTCTGTAGCTGGTCTAGACTGCTCTTTAGTGAATTGACACCGTCTTTTGCGGGGAAGGTTAAAACGTTATTACCGTCTTCACTAAGCACTGAGTCCGCAAAGAGCTTCTGAGCCTTGGCAACATCTTTTGGATTTTTAACGGTCACTTCTACCTGCTGTGCACCAGCTTGCTCGCGCAACTGATTTACGGTGCCTTCGGCAATAATCTTGCCATGGTCGAGCACAATGACGTTGTCCGAGAGAAACTCTGCCTCTTCCATATATTGCGTAGTTAACAGAATAGTGGTGCCTTCTGCAGCGAGCTCTTTGATCATTCGCCACAGACTGAGGCGACTTCGTGGGTCTAGGCCAGTGGTTGGTTCGTCCAAAAAGATGATCTGTGGCGCAGCAACCAGGCTCATAGCCAAATCCAGGCGACGCTTCATACCGCCCGAATAAGTGTTGGCTGGTCGGTCAGCGGCATCATTGAGGTCGAGCTTACTTAGCAGTTCAGTAACCTTGGCGTCAATGATCTTACCATCAAGATGGTAGAGCTGTCCGATGAGCTTAACGTTTTCGCGGCCTGTTAGATAGCCGTCGATAGCAGCGTATTGGCCAGTGAGTCCAATACGTGAACGAACTTCGTCGTCGTCTTTAACTACATCAAAGCCTTCGATCTTGGCACTCCCACCCGTAGGGTGCATTAAAGTGCTCAAGATATTAATGGTTGTTGTTTTGCCAGCACCGTTTGGGCCAAGCAGAGCAAGGATTTTGCCTCTTTCAGCCTTAAAGCTGACATTCTCTAGAACTTTTAGTTTGTCGAAAGACTTTTGCAGCCCTTTAACTTCGATTGCGTATTTTGTCATTGGTCCATTTTACCCCACTAACAGATGTGATTCTAGAGAGATCGTAGGGATTGGCCTGGTTATTGGTTCGAGGCGCCTCCGCAGCCGGCTTGTGTTATACAAAACACGGGCCGAGCGAGGACCGTGCCAAGAAGCAATACCGAGGGCAATAAGTATTATCGCTCGAGCTTCAGGGGTCGCATGATTAATCGGCCCAAGCCTTTAAGTTTCTTGATAATAGGGACTACCTCTTCCAGGCCGAAGAGCGAGGATAATCCAAGATGAACGCCAAAAGTTGCTGCAGATATCAGCGACAGCTTAACGCCCAATGTTATAAAGCCAGTGTCACCAATATTGAGCGGGAAGATAGTAACCATGATAAATGCCGTCACAACAGTAAATCCGGTTATTGAGATTATCCGGCCGACACCGCCCAGGAAGCGGAGGTCAAACAGCTTGGGGTCACGCCACAACATGATGCACGTCAGGATAAAGAGCTGGCAACCAGCCACGATAGATTCGGCCAGAGCAATGCCAGCGACGCCGTAGCTGTCGGCTCGGGCCAAGCGCGACACAAGCACCAAGTTTAAGACAATGGCGAACAATGTGTCGATAAGCGGCGTCCAAGTGTCTTTTTGGGCGTAGAAGTAGCGCGACACAATGGTATACAAAGTACGGAAGAAGATAGCACCAGCTAAAAATCCAAATATTGCTGCGATTTCGGGAGCGTTTCGGCTAAAGATCATGCGCGCTAAGTAGCCTCGTCCAAAAAAGCAAATTACCACTACCGGAGTAGTCACCCAGATCAAAATTCGTAACACTTGTAAAAACTCATGACGGAACTCGGCCATGCGGCCTTCGGCTACCGTCTTATTAAAGTGCGGAAAAACTGCCGAGGATATTGCGGTACCAATCAGTAAGGTCGGCGCGGTATGCAAAGTGTAAGCATTCTCGTAAAAACTAATCTGGCCAGTACCCAGGCGTCGCGCAAAGTTGGTGTTTACGATACTGTTAATAGACATAATTCCCAGGTCGATAGAACGCGGGGGCAACTGGCGCAGCACTTTACGAAAATCTGGGAGATGAAAACTAATGACTTTGCGGTAGTTAAAGCCTAGTCCAGCCAATCCAGCCACGGCGATGCCTAGCTGCA
>CAZKKJ010000050.1:0-5484 GCA_964553355.1 uncultured Candidatus Saccharibacteria bacterium
GACAAACAATCGGTCCGAACTCTGGCAAATGCTGGACAGCCATTTGTCTATACTTCTGGCAAGTATTCGAGTGAGCACGAAAAAACAGCCGCCGTTATGATGTTAGCCGAAAACCCTCGCGGGGATGGTGCATTAGTTTACGACTTGCACTTCGACCCAACCCCGTTTGCCCAGATGTCGGTACAAGAGCTGTTAGAGGCTTGGGCGTGGCAAAAGCCAGAGGACCGTGACCCCTCTAAGCCTCGATTACCCATCAAGACCCTAAAATACAACCGTTGTCCTGCGGTGGCGCCGTTAGCGGTACTGGACCAAGACAGCCAAAAACGAATCAAGCTGAGCATGCAAACCATTACAGATAATCAAAAAAAGGTCCACGCTATTACGCAGTGGCCCGAAAGAATCTTAGAAGCACTCAGTATAATGGATGGCACTCAGCAACAGAGATTTGCCGGGCTAGAGCAACATGTTGATGAACAGATATATGATGGATTTATGAGCGATGGTGATACGCAGGTAATGGAGCAAATTCGCCATGCACAGCCAGATGAACTGAGTGGTTTTATTGTAGCGTGTAAAGATAAGCGACTCCGGGAGCTCTTGCCGCTGTATAAAGCACGTAATTTTCCACGTAAACTTACCGACAGCGAGCGGCAAGTTTGGGAAGTATATAAATCCAAGCAACTATTAGATGGTGGACAAAAGAGTCGGTTGGCTCGTTACTTTGCCCGAATAGAAGAGTTATCCAAGCGTTCGAGTCTGACCGTCGATCAAAAGTATCTACTAGAAGATTTAAATCTGTACGGACAAAGCCTCATGCCTTTTGACGAAGACGGAGCCGAATAGTAAGTTAGTCCTGCTGTTTGCGACCAAGTAGAAGGTTGCGGTTAGGCATGTGGAATATAGGGTTTAGCATCCCGGCGATTGTAATTTGTTCTAGGTTTACGTCGGTGCGCTTAAGACCAGTGGTATGACCTTTTTGGGGCTTACTGGTTTCGATGTAAATAAGTAAAAGCACCGAGGCGATTAGGGCCATTAATACAGCCCACCACAGTGTGATCACAAAACTGGTGCCAGGTATAATCCCTAGAACAATTAGATCCATCATCTTTCGAACTCCCACTAATTTAAGCAGGATTTTACACCTAAATTGCACTTATGTCAATAACATTGCACAGTGCTTATGTTATTCTTATGTATTTTTCTATCGTTTTGTAGGCTCGTCCTGCTCGCTGTCACTGGAAAAATCTGCCAAAAAAGCGTATACTAGTTTGACTCTATCAGAGAGGTTTGAATGAAAAGGGAAGTAATCATGGCCGAGAATAATGGTGTTAATGCCGACGTTATTAGGGTTCAGGGTGCACGAGAGCACAACCTAAAAGACGTGAATGTCGAAATCCCCCGAGGAAAGTTGGTAGTCATAACCGGACTAAGCGGTTCGGGAAAGTCGAGCCTTGCTTTTGATACTATTTATGCCGAAGGTCAACGTCGGTACGTCGAAAGCCTCAGTAGTTACGCACGTCAATTCCTGGGCCTTATGGAAAAGCCCGATGTCGATCAGATCGACGGTCTTAGCCCGGCTATCTCTATCGATCAGAAATCTACCTCTCGGAACCCTCGCAGTACGGTTGCTACAGTTACCGAAATCTATGACTATTTGCGATTGTTGTTCGCCCGTATCGGTGTGCCGCACTGTCCGGTATGTGGCAAGCCAGTCGAACGTCAAACAACCCAAGCCATTGTTGATCAGGTTGCCAATCAGTCGGTAGACGCTCGGTTGCTTATTTTGGCGCCGGTAGTTATTGATAAAAAAGGTGCCTTCGAGCACATTCCTGAGCAATACCAGCGTGCTGGCTTTGCGCGTGCTCGCGTAGACGGCGTAGTATACGCTCTGGATGAGTTTCCGGAGTTGGATAAAAAGTATAAGCATACCATCGAGATCGTCACCGACCGCTTGGTCAATAACCAAGATAGCCGGGGCCGATTAGCGCAGTCTGTCGAACAAGCCTTAGAAATCGCTGCCGGTAAGCTCAAGGTAATCGATGCCGACCAAAATGCGGGCACGAGTTACTCTTTGCAGTATGCCTGCGTAGATCACCCAGAGGTTGCTATCCCAGAGCTCGAGCCTCGCACTTTTAGTTTTAATAGCCCCCACGGTGCTTGCCCGGTGTGTACTGGCCTTGGCTCCCGCCTCGAGGTTGACCCAGAACTTGTTATTCCTAACGGTCGGCTGACTATTGCGGAAGGTGCCATCCGACCGTTTAACCGAATTAACACCGACGCGTGGTATACCAAAAAACTGCAAGCTGTTGCCGATCGACATAATTTTAGCTTGCACGTGCCAACTAGTGAACTTACCGACGACCAGATCTACAAGCTTATGTATGGTACTGGTACCGAAAAGTACAAAGTATCATTGGGTTCTGGTCGAACATTCGAAACAACCTACGAAGGTGTCGTAAATAACCTAGAACGTCGGCATAAAGAGACGGATAGCGATTTCATACGTCGCGACATCGAGCGTTTTATGCAAGAGCGTCCATGCCATGCCTGCAAAGGAAAGCGGCTTAAGCCAGAAGTTTTAGCAGTAACCGTTGGCAATAAATCGATTATGGACATTTGCGAAATGTCTATCGACGAAGCAGTTACGTACTTCAAGTCCGTCACCCTGAATGACAAAGAAGCCCACATCGCCGAAATGATTCTTAAAGAGGTATGCTCGCGGCTACAGTTCTTACAAGATGTTGGACTCAACTATCTTAGCTTGCTGCGAAGCGCTGTAACTCTAAGTGGTGGCGAAGCACAACGTATTCGTTTGGCAACTCAAATTGGTTCTGGCTTGCAAGGCGTGCTGTACGTACTGGACGAGCCGTCTATTGGGCTGCATCAGCGCGATAACGAGCGACTAATCAAAACGCTTAAACATCTGCGCGACATTGGCAACTCTGTACTGGTGGTAGAGCACGACGAAGATACTATTCGTACAGCAGATTACCTTCTAGATATTGGGCCGGGTGCAGGTATACATGGTGGTCACATTGTGGCTGCCGGCACGCCCGAACAAGTTGCCAAAGAGCCAAAAAGTATCACCGGTCAGTACCTCAGCGGCACCAAATCTATTACCGCACCAAAGAAATACCGCAAAGGTAACGGCAAAGAATTAGTTATAGTTAACGCCCGCGAAAACAACCTGCAAAATGTGACCGCTACAATCCCTCTTGGCAAACTAGTAGTGGTGAGCGGTGTTTCGGGCTCTGGTAAGTCGAGCCTTATTAACGACATCCTTGCCAAGGAGCTTTCGGCACGTTTGATGCGTGCTAGCACTGTGCCGGGTCGCCATGATGAGATCCAAGGCATTGACCAGCTAGACAAGGTTATCATCATCGATCAATCGCCAATTGGCCGCACTCCGCGTAGTAACCCTGCTACCTACACAGGTTTGTTTACGCCAATCCGTGAGCTATTTGCTGGCGTTCCCGAAGCTAAGCTTCGAGGTTACAGTGCCGGGCGCTTTAGCTTTAATGTCAAAGGCGGTCGCTGCGAAAACTGTGCCGGTGATGGCATTATTAAAATAGAAATGCACTTTCTTCCCGATGTGTACGTGCCTTGCGAGGTCTGCCATGGTAAGCGCTACAACCGCGAAGCACTCGAGATCCACTATAAGGGCAAGACTATTAGTGACGTACTCGCCATGACCTGCGAACAAGCTCTAGAGTTCTTTGCCAACATCCCCAGTATTGCCCGCAAGCTCCAGACATTAGTAGACGTAGGGCTTGGGTACATCGGCCTTGGCCAGCCGGCCACCACCCTAAGCGGTGGTGAGGCGCAGCGTATTAAGCTCGCCAGTGAGCTTTCTCGCAGACCAACCGGCAGAACACTGTATATACTAGATGAACCAACCACAGGGCTGCATATTGCCGACGTAGCTAAGCTGCTACAAGTGCTTCACGCACTGGTCGATACCGGCAACAGTATGGTGGTTATCGAACATAACCTAGATGTGATTAAATCCGCCGATCACATTATCGATATGGGTCCCGAGGGCGGATCGGGTGGTGGGCAAATAGTTGCTACCGGTACGCCGGTAGAAGTCGCCAAAGTCAAAGACTCCTACACTGGTCAATGGCTCAAAAAGATGTTAAAATAGCTCTTTATGCAACATCATAAGATGACAGAATCTATGGCTTTTGAGTATGGGGGGACATTCCTCCAGGCTTTGCATGCCCTGCGCTTTCCAGAACTTAACCCCGATAAAACCTTTCGATTTCCACGTAGTAGAAGGCTCTCTGTTAGCCTACTAGATCTTACTGTGGGTCGGGACTTACCAACACTCGCATCAGAAGTGACTGACCCTAAACTACAGGCTACCGAGATCGCTCGGAATTTACAGCAGCGTTACTGGCATGTAGGCTGCTTTCTTGCCACACAGTCTGTAGTTGTTCGTGGACATGATATAGATGTATTTCTTCGCCAAAGTGCAGAGTTTACCAACTTAGAACTCACTCATCCGCTCAGCGAGATAGATGCAACACTTGACGATATTCTACCGAGCCCCGATACACTTGAAAGAATGCATATTGTTGGTAATGGACCGCGTCCTCCAGTACTTACAGAGTTTGTAGTTGGTCAGATTGCGCTTAGTAAGCAATCCCTCGCAGCTTAGTCTACTTTTTTATTGAGGAATACTTTACCTAGGTTAGACTTAAGACCATTCCAGATCATAGTACGTGTCTTAGGATCTTTGAGGATATGCGCAAAAGCGAGCAATAGACTGAGGACCATAACCCCCAGAATTACCTTCTCTATGTAGTGGTCTAATCCTGGGATGCGATCTCCAACGGCATAACCCAGTAAGGGCATCCCCGCGCCCCATAGGAGTCCACCTACAATGTTAAAGGCAAGGAATTTTTGCCGAGGCATTTTGCTGGCTCCAGCTACAACTGGTGCAAATGTCCGGACGATGGGTGTAAAACGGGCCAGGATAATAGTTTTGCCACCATGTTTTTCATAAAATTCTTCTGATTTTTGAATATACTCTTGGCGGAAGAGGATGCCATCTTTCTTTTTAAAGATCCGGGGTCCGGCGCGTCGGCCAATACTGTATCCAACGTTATCACCAAGAACTGCGGCAAAAACCACAAAGAACATAAGCCAGAACAAGCTAAATTTACCTTGGCTAGCGGCCAGACCGGCACCAAACAAAAGTGTGTCGCCGGGCAAGAAAAAGCCGACTAACAGGCCAGATTCTGCAAAAACAATTAACGAAACAATTAGTATTCCACCGGCTGAGATAATTTGTGCAACGTCAAACATGCTTATCATTGTACCAGCAATATTCGTCTGGCCTGGTCATATTCCGTCGCACAGGGAGCTTTACGGGCGGCAATAGCCGGCCCGTGGCGCTAGCAGACCCTGTGCTCACGCAACATGTCCAGACTGCACCGCTATTACTACAACACTAACACCCTTTCTAATTTGGTATAATAG
>CAZKKJ010000051.1:0-5246 GCA_964553355.1 uncultured Candidatus Saccharibacteria bacterium
CCCCGACAAGCGGTTAGCGCTCACAATCAGGCGCTTGAAGAGTTCTTGCTGATCTGCTCCTAGTTGCTGGTCAAGCTCTTGCTCAAGTACATCAAGGTAGCCACGAATCACCGTAATGGGTCCGCGTAGCTCGTGGGCAGCAAATGAAATAAAGTCGAGTTCGTCATCTTCGGGCTGGTAGACGTTTGTGGCATCGTAGGTTACCAATACAACTTCAGCTACACTGCCCTTTTCGTAGTTTGCAGTAATGTTAAAAATTCTCCGCTCTTCATCGCCAACAATACGATTTTCCACTCGTGCCCATGATTTTGTTGAACGAACTGCCGATTTTTGACACTCGGTAAGCCAGTCAGAAAATGCGCTTTCTGGAGTAAACAATAAATCAAGTTCCGATTCGCCGTTTGTTGTCTGCTTCACCGGTGCACTTTTATTGGCGTAGTGCAGCGTCCCTTCGGCGTCCATGATAATTACGCCAGTACTAATTGCCTCAAGAGCAGCCGTCAGCGGTGCACTATGTTCGTCTGGCTCGGTCGATTGATTATTGTTGGCCGCCGCCGCGTGATCGTAAATGAATTGCAGTAATGGCTTAAATCCGCTTCGTTGGTAGCGGGGAATATTTGGGTTTGCCAGCGACCCACTAGGCTTTTGTCCAGCAGCACTCGTAACAGCCATGCTGATGTCTCGAAGTGGTTGCAGGAGCAGGTCAACAACAAAGTTGTTTAAAATAGTAGTCGCCACCAATGTTGCAATGATAGTAATCCAAAAGGTAAACTGATCGACCGATTGCCCTCCCACAATCAGCGAAAGGCCAATTACAAGCGTAATCACAACTTGCATGAGCGTGGTGATAAGTACGGCACTCTTGCGATAGCGTTTCCAATAGTCGCGAATCTGCGGTGGTCCGGTGGGCTGAGGGCTTACTGCCACGACACACTCCCGCCACTAGTAGGAACGGCTGCCACCCACGTTTGTCCGCGGTTCAGCGCTATTTCATTGCCGTCGCTGCCAACAAAGTGGATAGAGTCAGCTCGGCTTGCTTTCTTCCAAGTAACTGGGGTGGCGGTGCCATTTTGAAATATGGTTGCTTCACCAGTTCCAATAGTGGCGATGGATTCTCTCGGGCCGTCTTCTCGCACGGTCGACATCGCTACCTTCATGGCAATAACCACGTTTGGCGCAATTTGCCCTTTTTCGCGGTCATTGGATGCCGCTCCTCCGGCACTCCGCAGGTAGGTATTTGTTGCGGGGTCGTAGTCGTAGTGAGTGTTAAAGAGCGCGCTCGAAAAGTTAATCGCTATACTGGTCGCGTTTGGCTCTTTTGCCGCTTTACCATCTTGGCGAAGCCATCCGGTAAAGGTTGACTGAGTGTAGCCTTTGGCAGCGTTAAGAGCATCGAGCTTTGCAAAGCTTGTGTATACATTGTGTGGCGCGTAACGATCGGTCGCACGCCAGTAGTAGGAACCATTAAAGAACTGGTCGATATCGCGGTAGTTACCACTCCGGACTTCGGCAAGTGCTGCGGCGCTGCCACCAACATGTGCAATACTCGCGTTGTAAGCCGCCGCCCAGTCGACATAGTACATGCGGACACTCCGCACTGGTCCTATAAGGCTTGGTTTTGCCTCTTGGTAGAGTGCTAAAAAGCGTGTAATGCCTCCTTCGGCGATTGCTTCATATACCACGCCAGCTTCCTTTAGGCCACTTTGTGGGCGGGCATCGGGAGAATTCTCGAGCATAATCGCCGTGACGGCCTGTTTCGTCGTCGCTTCGTTATCGACAGTAATTCCGGTTAGGGGTGATCGATAAATAATTGCGTCGGGCTTTTTTAAGTTACTTACCTTTAGGGCGGATGGTGCAGTTTGAGGTAGTAGTGCCGAGACGAGCAAAATTGTTAGCGCCATCGCTCCGAGCACTGCCAGAGCAAGATACAAAATGGCTAACTTTGGGTTTTGCTTTGCCCAATTTTTTAGTTTTTTAAACCAGCCCACTTTTTTCGGTGGTTCAGGTGCTTGAAACAACGCCGGCGGCAGGCTGTCGGGAGTCATAAGACTATTATAGCAAAGAGCTTATGCTATAAGGAAGGAAAAGCAGCCAGCCGCTTAAGCGTCGTTTCTTTGCCAAGAAGTGCCAGTGTATCGTCCAACTGTGGGCTAAAGGCTGCCCAGGTGGTAACTATGCGAATAAGGCTAAAGAGCGTGCCTGGCTTCTGGCCTGTCGTTTCGAGTAAAGTATTTAGACAATTTTGAATAGCTTCTGGACTCCATTCGGTGAGCTCCGAAAAGGCAGCTTTGACCGAGTCTAGGATGTTGTGAATGTCTTCCGCGGATAGTTTTTTGAGTTGCTTGTTATCTGTAATGAGGGCTATGGATGGTATCGGCTCTTCGAAGAAATAGCTCGTGAGTGCAGGCAGATCTTTAAAGGTTTTTAGGCGATCTTGGGCGAGCGCCAGCACTTGTTTTTTGTAGCTACCCGGTGCTTTTTTTGCCGCTTCAGGCCAGAAAAACTCAACTTTGTCGGCGAGCTCGTCAAGGCTGAGTTCACGGATAAAGTGTCCGTTCATCCATAGCAGGCGCTTTTCGTCGAAGCGCGCGCCACTTTTTTGGACGCGGGCTAAACTAAATTTCTCTATTAATTCTTGTTTTGTAAATACTTCTTGCTCGGTGCCGTCGTTCCAGCCCATGGTAGCGATAAAGCTCATCATCGTTTCGGGCAAGTAGCCGTCGCGAATATAGTCAAGCACATCTTTAGCGCCATCACGCTTACCCAGCTTCTTATTGCCTTGCTCATTCATAATGTGGGGTAAATGAGCGAACTTTGGTAGTCTAAGTCTTGCTCTGCTACCGTCTTTTTCTTCAGACCCGCTCGGCGCTAACTGATTATTTGGGTCTTGCCTCGCTGCTGCCGGAAAGGCAGAGTCTTCAGAAAAAGAGGTAGCCTCGCCTGCGCTAGATTGAGTCATGGTAAATCCGAGTGCTTCATAGAGGGCCAAGTAATTTGGCATGCTACTGATGAACTCCTGCCCACGGATCACATGGGTAATTTTCATTTCGGCATCGTCGATAATATGCGCAAAGTTGTAGGTTGGGTAGCCGTCTGACTTTATGAGGATAAAATCGTCCACGACCTCAGGGCTTGTCGTAATGTTCCCCATTACTTCGTCGTGGTAAGTATAGCTTTTCGGTTCAGACTTAAAGCGGAGTGGGGAGGTACCGTCCCAGGCGGGAGGATTTTCTGGCCGGTAATCGCGGTAACGAAACGCTCGTTTGGCGGCTGTGGCTTCGGCACGAAATGCCTCAATTTCCTCTGCAGTGTAAGGGTCGGCGTAGGCGCGGCCGGCATCAATGAGCTTCTTGGCCCAAGCTTGATAGTGATCAAGGCGTTTGCTCTGAATGTATGGAGCGTATGGTCCGCCAATATCGGGGCCTTCGTCGTATTCTATGCCAATTGCTTTGAGGCTGGATATAAGATGTTCGGCGCTTCCCGCAACCTCACGCTTTTTGTCTGTGTCTTCAAAGCGGAGCACAAACGTCCCTTCTGCTTGGCGGGCCACTAAAAACGCGAAAAGCGCGGTTCGGATACCGCCCACATGCAAAAATCCGGTTGGCGAGGGAGCGAAGCGAGTACGAACAGATGTCATATGGTAGTTATTGTACTATATATTGACAAAAATACATAAATTTGTTATAATAAAAAAAGATGCCGGGTTTTCCAGCGTCGTTCGCCACAAGCAGTATCTACCTATTTAGGAGCAAGCATGTCGTTTTTCGACAAGCCCAGGACCACCAGCATCCAGCTCGAGATCGACCTCGACCAAGGGCGAATCGGGCGGGTGGTTGTGCTCGGCCGCGAGGTCGAGTCGCCGGTGGCCAAGTGGGCTATTGCAGCCGCGTTCGCGCTGCTGCTGGTCGCCCTGGCCTTCGTGGCCGTGGCCGCTTTCTACCTATTCGCCATCTACGTCTTTCCGTGGCTGCTCTTGGCCACGATCGTGATCGGCGGCGGACTGGTCAGCCTGCACTTCGTGCTGCGCCGCCTCGGCCGCAAGGGCTTCTACAGTGAGGAGCCCTACGGGGACGGCCAGCTGGTCGACTTCTGGCCCAGCCGCAAGGGGTTCGAGCGTCGCTGACGTATGAACCCCAGGTGGGCTACAGGTAGATAAAGGGTGCGGCGGCTTTTTGCTTGCCTACCCTGTTCTGCTTGTGGCTCATCCTGTATCATTTATCATAAAAATAACACCTGTAAATGGGTGTTATTTTTATGCGCAGCTTTATGTTATAGCGAGGTTGCAATATGCTGTACTTGATCGTTCGAGAGCGAGGCGTCGCCAGTGATGGTGTATAAGATGCCATTATTCACCCAGGTAGACACATCAGCATAGCGATAGATGGTAAGCCCACTGACGGTGGTGGTCGTGTAACTTTTGCCCGAGTTTGGGTTAACAGATTTCTCAAGAACGGCGCTAGAATCCCAGTCAGAGTCACTTTGGGTCAAGGTATAGCTGTGCGGTCCGGCGTTGGCTGCGAATTTCATACTGACACTACCCTGTTGATACGCAATCGGTCCGTTGAGGCTATACCCAGTTGGCTGGTAGCCAGGGTAACTGGCATTAACGCCCGATTGAGCCGCGGCAACGCGGGTAGAAATTGCTGGCATGTTAAGATAAGTCAAGTAACCACCGAGGAGTACGAGTGCAAATGCTGCCGTTGCAAAACTTGCGAAACGCCGACGCCCAGACTGCTTCTTAGCATGATGTTGCTGTTTTTTTGCTCGTGGCACACTATTATCAAGTGCCGTTTGCACAGCCTCCTGCTTAATAACCTGTGATGGCTTAATGGCAACATTTGGCGCGTGGACACTGCGTTGGAGTTGCTGTTTCTTCTGAACATTCACGGCGACTTTATGAGGCATAGGACCAATATCGTTGCTTTTTAGAGGCTTTGGGGCAGAAATTGTTGCAGTGAACTTGGTCACGTGCTGACTTTTTACTGGGCGTCCCGGTGCGACCGGCGTGCGGTGCACGCTAATGCTATTTGGCGCCGTAGCGTGCGTCTTTTCCTGGACTACCTCTTTGGTTTCGTGCTGTACGTACCGTCGATTGAGTGTTTTTGAGCGCTGCGGTTGCCCATGAATGTGCTGCGCTGGATGATGGGTTGTACGAGGTTTTGCTACATGACGTATAGGCATCCCTGTGCGACTATCGTACACGGTGCCATTTACGGTAATGGTATGTTCTTTCATATATCCCTAAT
>CAZKKJ010000052.1:0-5170 GCA_964553355.1 uncultured Candidatus Saccharibacteria bacterium
ACACTGGGAATTACATGAGTTGAGGTTTTTCCAGCGATGATGTCGGCCCGGATGGCTGCCGAGGAAACTTGGCGCTCAACACTATCCAGCACATGGAACTCACGGGGTTGGGCAGGCAGCCCGGCAACTTGACCAAGCACTTCCGACACCTCGTAGTTGCCCCGGGCACCGACCACTAGGCCAACCTTGCCGAGCATAGTGTCGACCTTGGGCCAGCTAGCCATATGGCTAAAAAGGTCAGAACCGAGCACTAGTATGATCTGGCTGTTTGGGAACTTGTGCTGTAGCTTTGGCAGAGTACCTAGCGCAGTAAAATATCGATCCGGCAACTCGAGCACATCGAGCTTTTTATATGCTCGGGTGGCTAGTTTGAGCATAGCCACGCGGTGACCAAAATGAGTAACCTGAGATTTCCGCCGTGGCCTAACCTCTGGCGCAAAGTACAGCATGTCTAGCTCTGCAGCCTCTACGGCCTGCAAAGCAAAAGCCACGTGCCCTTTGTGCACCGGGTCAAACGTCCCGCTTAAAATCCCAACTCGCTTCATGGGGTAATTATACCTAAACAACTATAGGTTAGGTGGCTTTTGTTTTTTGGAGGGAGGCTTGCAGCTTCATGGCTTTGTCGTAAATGGTTCCTTTATTGGCGTTGCCCTTGCTGTCGAGCGTAGCATTACAGCCTGCCCGTAAGCACTCTGCTATGCCATCACTGCGGCGGCGGGCAGTTACGACAACGAGCTGCGCAGCTTTGCTACCATCGCTATTGTAGGGGCAACAGTAGCAAAAAGTCCCCGAATACTCGCAATCTTCATCTGTCTCGACAGAACCTTCGGACTCTACGTTAACGCCAAAGGCGTTCTGGGCATCTGAATCTTTTTGGGCAGGGCCCATAGGCGAGCAGCCCTCGTAGCTTCTGCCAGCCACGCGGCCGCCCTCTATATTGGTAGCGAATCGTTCGCTTAACAAAGCTGGATTCATCCCGCGAGCCATGCTTATAACCAATTGCGTCTGATCAGCTGGCGTGCCGTTGATCTGCCGATCGAGCTTTTTGCGCAGCTCTTCGACCACGGCGTAGCGTATAAAACTCTCCATGACTCGGGCGTCTTCTACACTAAAACGAGGGGAGTTGGCCACATGCATTAAGGTTCTCTTTTCGTCTGGGCTGAGCACATCGGCACGTGGCAGCAGGCGACGAGCAAAGTCAGCAATAACTGACTCTGACTTACCGGTGTGACGTGCCTTAGACAGCGGTACCATGAGGGCATCGAAGTAGTCGACAAGATTATCCTTTTCGGATTCTACCAAGTCGGTCACCGATATCTGCCGGCCCGTTTGACCGGTTCGTCGGTGGTGGTCGGCCTGTAGTTCTTTGCCTAGCTCGCGTGCCTTTTCGCGGGTTGCCTTAAAACGTGCACCGTGACGCGTCCAATGATTATCCGAAATCTCCTCGGGAACCCGGGCACCCAATGACGCCATGATGGCACGCAGGGCCGTTGGGCTACTCTGCATTACCGAGTACGTTCCAGCCCACAATTCGGTCTCACTGGCTTTATAAAATACATGGAAGACGGCCATACCCCTTTTATAGCCTTTGTTGGTCCAGTATTCGGGGTGGCTGGCCAGCGCCCTCTTTGGTTCCATACTGGTCACAACATACACCTCTCCGGACGCTAAACCATCTACAATGTCGACTACCATCACATCACCCTGATCGCGTTCAGCCTGGTCCCACATCCGGGGGTCGTGCTTAGCGGCCTCCTTGGATTTTTTCCAACCCTCTCTAACCAGATCGGCAATTGGCTGACCCGACTTGTCTACTGCTATGCCATCTACTACTCGATAACGCCTAAGGCCGTCGAACTTTAGGTTCTCGCCCAACTCTTCGTCGGTTGTTAAGTTCTCTGCAATGGCATCCAGGTACTCGGCTAAAACCTGTTGGTAAATTCCGGTCTCTTGCACTTCTACCAGCCCTCCCACTACCGCACCACCTAATTTATCGATTCCCGTTGTCGAGTAAGCGTACACCTCTCCGTCTTTGTCGGTCGGATGGAAGTCGGCTGAATAGGCTAGGCTCTGTCCCGATAACTTTTCTCTGGTGTAGTTGAGTTCTGCGGCTGCTGCGGCCATAAAAAATACCCTCGTTCCGGGGCAGAAAGAGGGTGGGCCTACGCTTCTGCTCGGAAGACTTTACAAGTGTGTCTGGCTTAGCCACCCTTATTTAAGAGAGGCATTACAGTTGCGGCACAGCCCACGAATCTCACGCGGTTCCACTTAAATTGTTAATTACTATAAGTATGTCACCATTATGCTTTTGGTAGAAGAGCGTTTTCAATGTAGAATTTGCAGCAACATGTCTTCGAACCCGAGTCCCGAGTCTCTTGTAGACTTAGCAGAGCAATATCCCACAGAAGTCCTCGCCATGTACGAGGCTTGTTCGGATGGTGCCGCCCGCCATACCGGCGACAGCTCACCTTTCGAGCACCTACCAACAGACCTAGACAGATTCCCGCTCCAAGATGTAAACGTCCAAATCGCTCCAGCCCAACACGTCCGGATTACTGAGGTTGTTGAGACAGGCCAGATATTGTCGGCGGACTTTATTGCTCGAACAAACGACTTTATAGAGCAAAACGAAGGTGTCATAGACGAGGTTTATAGCGCTTTGGCATGGCGCGAAAACGTTGCCTTAGTAGTTCCCACCCATTCTCAAGTCCATGATATTGCTCTACCCTCTGGTCAGATTGCCCTAGGACTATGGAAAAAATACGGCATCGATGATGCAGCTTCTCGGTATCTATTCTTTGCTAAAGCGCTTAACTGGTATGGTTTTCTTGGCTTACCGGTGCCGGAAGTTGCTCGCATGATGGGCAACGTTGTCTTTAGCTTGCCCCACAGCAAGTCGGGCGATCACTTTGATAAGTCTCTTCAGAATGATTTTAATAAACGCTCGATTGTAGCAACAAACACAGGTCTGCAAGAAGGCGGCAAGCTGGTTACTCTTGCTTCTGGAGGATCGACGAACTACCGTTTGCACTTCCGTGGCAAAGTCTTTGCCGAAAGCCAAGGCGCAATTCACTCGGGCACCGCCCGCTTTCTAACTCAAGAAAATATGTTGGCCTTGCCCGTTGCCTGCTATCTAGATCCAGCCACTCGCCTGCATACTCGTCTTGGCCAACTGACCAAGCTAGAAACCGACCAGGATTGTTTGAACGTGGGCATTTGGGCGGCTGCGCAATACTCCGAAATGTCCGGCATCCATACCTTTCAGGCCCGAACACGAGCCCAGCATGAACGATTTGCCAAGACAAAAGTATCCGAGATCGCTGCAGCCCTCCGCGATATTGGTTTTGTAGCTCACCTAACCCGCCATGCCGACGATACTAGCGAACGGCCAGAACAAGCAGAATAGCAATTCCAAGAACGATACGGTAGTAAGCAAACGGCTTAAAGTTATTACGGGCTACGTAATGGAGCAGCCACTTTATGACCAACAGTGCCGAGATGAAGGCCGTGATAGTACCCACGATGAGTGCAGTTGACCCACCGGTAACTTGGTCGATCTTGTCGCCCTCTTTGACCAGTTTGTACAGCCCAGCGAGGATGATGATGGGCATACTGAGGTAAAACGAAAACGCCGTGGCCGTAACGCGGTCTAGCCCGCTCAAGAGTCCACCCATGATTGTGGCACCAGATCGTGACACACCAGGAATAAGCGCAAAAATCTGGTACACACCCACCTTCACCGCCTGGGTGGAGGTTAGGGAGTCAAACTGGGGAGTCTCTTTGGCTGACTTAGCCTTATGGAAGCTTTCGATCAACCAGATAATTACACCGCCAACTATCAGAGATACGGCCACCGATGTAACGGTAACAAAACGCGATAGGCTATCTTCGAGCAAAAATCCTGCGAGGCCGGCGGGGATAGTTGCAATAATCCAGTTTGCCCAAAATTTTCGGGCCTTTTTGTTACCACTTAATAAACCACGGACACGGTCCAGAAGATCTTTTCGGTAAAACCAAATAACTGCTGCAATGGCACCCAACTGAATAACTACGGTAAACAGTTCTGCAGCGTCTTTGTAACCCATCATCTTCTCTGCTACAACCAAGTGTCCGGTACTAGAAATAGGCAAGAATTCGGTGAGTCCTTCAATAATTCCTAAAATAATTGCTTGCAGAACGGCCATTATTTGTCCGCCGGGTTAACGGTTTTTTCTTTGAGGGGCCCAAGACGTGGAATAAACGAATGCGCAGCGCCCTCTAGGCCCAAGATCTTCAGCGAGCCAACCAATACATACAAATTGTCGACGTCAGCACTTTTTGGCCGTGGCAGTGCCTCTTGCTCGGTAAACATGTGTTCGACTTTTTTGACCAGCCACTTTTCTTGGCTGGCAGTCACCTGAGTACTGGTGACTTTGGGTTCGGCTACCGTCGGAGCGACTACCTCAATGGAGCGGGCCGAGCGATCGCGTTTGCGCAAATGCCCCCTAGAAATCAAACTGTTTACGTGCAGCGACACGGTGGCCACCGAGGTGTAATTGAGGCCAGTCATGATCTCGCGGTAGCTGGGGCTATAGCCATGTTCGGCAATAAAGGCAGTGATGTAATCCAGGATCTCACGCTGCTTTTTTGTTGGCCGGACAGTGTTTGCTTCGCTATTAGTAGTTTGGCTCATGAGTTTAGTTTACACCGTAGCGTGTCGTTTAAGGTGACGCTTGTGACGTTTCTTGTGCTCGGGGAACACCCAAAAGCGGTACCACAGGTAATTCCAAAAGGTGAAGAAGCCAGACGACACAAACTGACCCAGGTATGGCGTAAGGCCGGCCATCTGCAAACCGCGGACGATAAAGTAATCCAGCACAAAGTTGACCAACGTAATAATAATGTAGCGCGAAGTGACTTGAGTCTGATGTTTGGCTAGCTGCTTGTTATTAAAGACCCAGTAGCGCTGCAAAACATAATTAACAACCCAGCCAGTAATATTAGCCAGCAACTTGGCCCACCATAAGTTCAATCCAAGTATCTGATCACAGACAAAGAAGACCAGATAACCGGTCCAAAAGTACGCGCCACCACTTACCAGATATTCGGCAAAACGAATCAGCTCCAGCCGGTTCTTCTTGGTTAACTTTTTCTTTTTTGCCATAACGTTACTGGTTATTATAGCAGTCAC
>CAZKKJ010000053.1:0-5168 GCA_964553355.1 uncultured Candidatus Saccharibacteria bacterium
ACCTATGACCTTGAGCTTAGAAGTCTCCTGCTCTATCCAGCTGAGCTACCAGGGCACGCGGGTATTATAGCGTAAAACTTGCAAAACGATGCTAGGGGTACGATACTTAAACCATAAGGACTTAATCTGAAAGAAGATTATGAAAGTAGATCCAGAACTCGTATCACCAAAATCAGAAGACGAAAAGCCAGACATAAATATGTCCGACAAACCTATGGCAGAATCAAAAGTGGGCAAGGAAGAATCAATATTGCAAGCTGCATCCGAGGAACTTACCGAGACAGAGACGGTCGATGCCTCTCGAGCAGTAACTGCCGGAGTTCCATCCAAGAAGAGTCATAAGAAGCTCATTCTTAAGCTACTCATAGTCGTCGTAGTTATTGGTGGGCTCGTCGCCGGCGGGGTATTTCTAACTAAAAAAACAACTCCGGTACCTGACGGAAAAACATCAACGGCTAATGTTTCGACAAGTCCGGCGAAAGATGCAAAAGCAAATGTTCCCGATACGGTGGCTTATGCCTATCGGGCAAACAACTCCGATCCGTATACAATTTATTATCGCTCCGCCGTAGGCGGTGAACGCACAGAGGTTATGAAGCTTGAACGCGACGAATACGCCTCTGTAAGCGATGTCGTAGGGAATGTGGTGGTGTTTGGAAGTGACACAAAACTGTATGTTAGTGAGGATGCTGGGAAGACTTACTCAACGGTGTATACGGCAGCTTCTGGCGAAGCAATAAATAGTGTTAAAGTTTCGGCCGATGCCACCAAGATTGCCGTTGCAACAGTCCCAGACTTTAGCAACCAAAGTAAAGGACAAGTCTTTAGCATAGATTTGGACGGCAAAAGCAAAAAGACACTATTTGATGATTCAAGCGCGCTGTACTTGATTGGGTGGAATAACTCAAAACAAAAAATCGCCTACTGGCAGGGTTGCTATGCGTGTGACGGCGGTCGAACAGGCTGGAAACTCCGAGATCTAAAGACTAAAGTGGTTCGTGATCTTGTTAAAGATGTTGATCCCAAGACGTACTACTATACTGCTGCAATATCGGACGACATGTCTACTCTGATGTATGTTCAGACAACATACGACGGAGCCATACAAGAAGAAGGCCTTCCGGGATACTATTCGGCTGCACCATATATTGTAAAGAAGGCAGATCTTGGCGCAAACAATGGAGGTACCACTATAGCCACCGTTGGAAAGAAACAAGAAACCAACAGCAATGGTACCGATAAAATACGACGTTTTAGCCTTGGTTTCCTGGCTGGTACAAACACGGGATACTATGCAGAGGGTAACAAGATTAATCTGGTTAGTACAGAGGGTACATCAGTACTATACCAAGCGGATGCAGACATTTCGGCAGTTCACTTCGCAAGCGACAAGTCAGTCATAGTCTCAACCGGAGAGCTTTCATCTGCCGATTTCTTATTGAGCAATTATGATCTTTCGGCAAAGAAATCTGTACAGATATTCCAGGGCGACGTTAATACTAGCTTGTTTGGCATAACGACCAAGTAAGATCACCTAAAACAATTTCTATGTAGAATCCTTCATGTGGCGGTGGTGCATAACGTCGATCATTATAAAGCTAATGGCCATCAGCAGCAGCCACGAGCCCATCTTTTGCAAGCTTACCAAGTGCCAGTGACCGGCTTGACTGGGGTAGATCCATGCCGTGGTAACGGTACCGATGTTTTCGCCAACCCAAATAAAGAACGAGATCAACACGAGGCCCAGTAGTAGTGGCATGTGTCGGACTGTGCGATTGTTAGAGAAATATACCGTAGTTTTGTAATACAAACCAATTAATCCTGCAAACAAAAACAAACGGAAGTCGTAAATGTAATGGTGGGTAAAAAAGTTTGCGTAAATAGCTAAGGCCAGTACTATTGTCGCCCAGCGTGGAGGATAAGGCTTGAACTGTAGGTGGAAGACTCGCCACGATCGTGCAATATAGCTACCAACGGCAGCGTACATAAAGCCCGAAAAAAGTGGAACATTGCCGACATGAAAGAATGCTTCGCCGGGGTAGCTCCACGAGCCAATGCTACCCGATGTTTTAAAGATCTCCATGCCTAGTCCTACCAAGTGAAAACAGATTATAGTTAGCACCTCGTGGGGTTTCTCTAGCTTGGTTACCAGTAACAGAACTTGAATGGCGATAGCAATAACAAATAGCCAATCAAAACGGCTCAGACCTGGAAGTTCTATGTATTTTGTGAGGATTACTGCACCAAGCATCAGTCCGCCAAACACCGCGCACCATGCTTGCTTAATGCCAAAGATCCAGAACGAGGCAAGGGGTAAACGACGGACACGAGCTAAGACAGCTCGGCGGTGGGTTTGTAAACGATTAGTGCGTGATGGTGTTTTAGCCATTCAGGCATTGTAGCACTGGCGTGAATCATTCAACAAAATAGCTAATTTCTGGTATAATCTCTCTGTTAAGCGTGACCATGCGGGTGTCGTACAACGGCTAGTATATGAGTTTTCCAAACTCAGGACGAGGGTTCGATTCCCTCCACCCGCACCAAAACAAGAGCCCAGCAAAAGCTGGGCCTTTGTTTTGGTCTTGAATGGGCGCGAGCTATTTGTTATTGGCGAAGTCAAACCGGCCTACGCGGCGGCGATTGAGAAGCGAAGCAGAGTTGTAAGGGTTGGCCTGGTGCTGACGAGGATCAACTTTTTTCCAAACTGCGTGACTTAGGGGAATTAAGCCATTGGCTTGCTCGTCTGTTAGGCCGGTATCATTTTGGAATACTTGCATGGGAATGGCCTGTCTGGCCGGCGTGGCAATAGGTTGGGTAGCCGGGTTGGAATCGGCAGTTTTTTGTCTGCGGGATTCTATGACTTTGCTCTGTATAAAACCGCACATTTGGCGAAGGTTTTTTTGATTAAAACTCTGGAACCTAAAGTCATTGCCTGAACTATGTACATGGATGGTTGCCGCAACCACGTTGTGTCCGTAGTCGACCTCGGCGATCATGTCGTAACGCAAGTCGATTACATTAAGGAAAAAGGGCTTCTTGTCTACGAGTAAAAGTCGATGGTTTGTCGCAACAAGTGTGGCAAAACCACCTTCGTAGTGACCATGTTGGACATGTTCGATAATTTCGCCAGAAATCATAATCTTGGGAAGCTCTGCTCGCTCGGCTTTGCCCCAAAATAGGTTGTCGGCACCCGCAGCATGGAGCTGCTTTTGAACTATATGACTGTTCACCATCGCTAAACACCTCCGTTTAACTAACTTAAAGTATAGGCGCTATGTGTAGCAGGGGCAGCTAATGATGTCACACTAGATATGTGCGAAAAGTCACATTAGCTGTATAATGCAAATATGTTGGCGTCAAAGGAGCAAGTGAAAGCCCTGGTAGATACCTTTAAGCAAGGTACGCGGCTAGCGTACCAAAAAGGTGAGTTCATCATCCGACCCGGCGAGCAACCCTCGGCGGTTTTTTATATAGAGACGGGGTTGGTTAAGGCTTACGACATCACCAAATATGGTGAGGAAAATTTGCTGATCATCCGTAAAGAGCACGAAATCTTCCCGCTTATCTGGGCAGTCACTGGACAGGAGCGGAGTGTTATTTATCAGGTTATGGCTCCCACAACTGTGTGGCGTATAAGCCAGGAAAAGTATCTAGAGTATTTACATAGTCATCCGGCTGCACTGGCACCCGTGCTGGACATGACCATAGAGATGTACCGCATTCATAGCGAACGAATTATGAGCCTAGAATACCGCACTGTGCGGGAGCGGCTCATTTCTTTTTTGCTAGGGAGTGCCCAGCGGTTTGGCAAAAAGACTAAAGATGGAATGTTAATAGATGTACCGCTCAGGCAGCAAGATATTGCCAGTTCAATTAATGCCACTCGCGAAACTACAGGGCGCGAGATGTCGGCTCTGGAACAAAAAGGTCTGATAAGTGTAAATCGGTCCCTGATTTTACTCAAGGACCGAAAAGCACTTCGCGCGTTTCTATAGCCTAGAAGTCGTAGTTGTAATCGCTGCTACTTGGGCTACTGTCGTACTCAAAGGTTGGCGAGCTGTAGGTTGGAGTCGCAGGTGTATCGTCAAGACGATTTTCAATACTTTTTATTCCGGCACCAATGAGTGCGATAATCAGGATGGTTAAGAGAGCCGGCGCTAAGACGTTAAAGTAGTTGAGCCAGTGTACTTTATTGGCGGTAGTTTTGCCGGCCTCGATAGACTTGTATTGTTGGTAGCGGGCAAGTAATGGTGCAACACTAGCAGCTGGTGATAATAGGCCACCACCAGTCATGAACATGCTAGCAATAATCGCGCCCCACATCTCGAAGAAGTGACCTTTGGTTAGGGCAAAGCTGCGTTTGATGGCTTGGATTGGTCCAACATTTTCTTCGAACAATATTACCGAGGCTAAGCTCAGGCGGGCCAACAGAATAAGTCCAGGAATGATTAGCAGAATCATGCCTACTGCAACCATAAGACCAGCGAGGATTACTAATCCTATAAATGGCAAGGCTTTTGAAAGTGCGGCCTTTATGGCTTGTTTGGTGGTGATGTGTTCTTCGCGGGCGCTGGCACTGGCTACCGCCAAGCTTGTTCCGCCAATGAGTGGGATAAGCAATAGATACCAGATAATGGTTAGCAGGGCATTGATAGGGCTTGCGGCGTCACCGTTGCGAGGGCTGGTGATAAGTACCGGAATAAACAGAGGTAGGCTAACCAAAAAGCCCAACACCATGCTGAGCATGGCAGCTACGGGGTTGGTCTTGAGTATAGTCACTAGTCCGTCGGTGGTGGCAATATAAGGGTTCGAGACATGTTCTACTGCTTTGACATCACTATGGTGTGCTGCAGGGGCATGATGTTCGGCAGGAGCGTGGGGGTGTTCTGTTTGTGCGGCTGGTTGGTGTGCTGGCTGCTCAGCAGGCTGTTCAGGTTGATATGGGTTGGCGGGTTGCTGGGGGTTGTCCGGTTGCATGAAAAAATCCTTAAGGTAATCTTTATGCTTAATATTACTTGTATTGTACATCAAAATGTGTGGTGCGCCACACCTGTTCTTTGGCCGACAGAAGTGCTTTAATAGGCTAATGAAATCACTCAATGGCCGAGAATTGGCCGACTTTATTAAAGAGCGTCAGGCTCGGCAGGTCCGTGGCTTACGTCAAGCGC
>CAZKKJ010000054.1:0-5152 GCA_964553355.1 uncultured Candidatus Saccharibacteria bacterium
GCGCCGTTGGTAAAGACCACCATACTGGCTACCACGTCGGTGCCACTCATATGGGAAATGTCGTAGCCTTCTATTCGGCTGGGCACCTTTGCAAGACCCAAGACCTCGGTGAGTTCTATGAGTGCATGGTCTTTAGATAAGTCCATGAATTCTTTGTCGCTAAATAATACACGTCGATCAAGATCGTTGAGTGCTGTAATTTGATCGCGGATCTTTGCGGCACGTTCAAAATTTGCCGCCTTGGATGCAACAGCCATATCTTTAGTAAGCTCGCGAACAATGGAGCCTTTTAGGCCCTGAAGTACTCGAACTAGCTGTTTTAGACTAGCCTTGTAAGCTTTTTCATCTAACTCCCCCGTTTCGGGACCTGGGCATAAGTGCAGATGTACCAGCAGACAGGCCCGCGCAGGTAAGGAGGTGTGGGTTGAATAAGGGAAGATTTTGCGTAGGTACTTTAATGCTCGCCGGACTGCAATAGTACTAAGATACGGGCCATAATAGGTGGCCCCATCGTCAAGCGGACGGCGAGTAGTGGTGACGGTTGGATATTTTTCTGTAAAATCGATGCGGACAAACGTCTGGCTTTTGTCGTCGCGTAGCAGTATGTTGTAACGCGGCATGTAGCGGCGAATCATCTCGGCCTCTAAGAACAGCGCATCAAACTCGCTTTCTACTACTTGCCAGTCGGTATCGACAATCTCGGCAACCAGCAGATCTGTTTTTGGGTCTCGGGTACGGGACTTCTGAAAATACTGTCGAACTCGGTTGCGCAACACCGCAGCCTTGCCGACATAGATAATCTGCCCGGTCTTATCCTTATGGAAATAAACACCAGGTTCTTTGGGCAAAGTCTTTAGCTTCTCGGCTAGCTTGTCGTTCACCCCAATAGTTTAACAGCTTGAGCGTAACAAACGGTATTAGCTGCCGCTTTCTTTGCGGTACTGATCCAGCGACATGGTGAGTACTTGATCGTCTATGCGACGTTCGGTTAGAAGCATCCCAGCCTTCTCTTCGGCTTTGGTGCCCTCTGCACCTGCTTCCATATTGCCGGCAAGTTCTGTGCGGTAGCCCATGTCTGCTAACTCTTGAGCACATGTACCCACTGTTAAAACTTCATCCATAAAATCGGTACTAACCGTCATAAGATATGTATTCGCGGGTTGAATTTTTGGCTCTTGGCCTGGAGCTTGCCAGGTTGGCACAAAGTACCCGTCGTAAGAAATATCAGATAATAACTGGCTGGTCGCTGCTACTCCGATACAGAGTGTTTGGCGAGTTGCGATATCATCATTGGCTGCAACCACTTCCATCTGATCAGTGTACATAGTTTGACCTAGGTCACGCGAGGTTTGAGAGTTTGCGCCAAATCCAATTACTGCTTGCCCAAAATCTCGACCTGTTGAGTCGTCATGAAGAATCTCGAAGTCGCCGCGTGCCAAGATTCCGATGGTATTGGGTAGTTTTACAGTCTTGTTACCATTATCGTCGCTGGTAACCGTTGCTGGGCCTTCTTGGGTTCGGACAACCTTGTGTGTTCCTTTATAGCCAAGCGTTTCACGCTCTTCGCCATCGTCGTTAACAAGTACCAGGTGAGCAGTGCTTATATACGTTTGGGTGCTTTTTGCGAAAGCCCCAAGTCCACCAAGTTTTGTTACTACTACATCGTCACTAATCTCGGGGGGAAGGGCGTGAAGCTCTTCGTGCATTTCTGGTACCGCTGGGATAGGTAGGCCCACATCTTTAAGTGTCAGTACTGCTGCTAATCCTGCCGCACCAATGGCGGCCATTTTTAGCTTGCCACCGCGTCGCCGTGATCGTCGTTCGGGACGCACTCGACTTGCTCGCCGAGGAGCAACTTCTTCACGAATCATTTTGTCTATTTCTGCTTCGAATTTTCTTGTATCTGTCATGACTTCTCCTTATGCAGTCGGTTGCTGCGATGCTAATTCCTCTAAAACTTCTTTATTTGCTGCAAGATAAGTAAGCTGTAATGCTTTAAGCAAAATGCGGTACTGCGCTACCCGGGCACGGCCGCCATGTGCGCCATTACCGGCGCCATCACCGTCGTAATACCCCGATCCGTCATTGCACGGGATTGAAGCAAACTCCATGCATAAATCTTCTTGAGCCAAATACTCTTTAGAGTTGTCGCCTTTGATATAGGCCACTAAATTTGGCCGCTTCATAAAAATTAAGTAGTTCGCGGCCATGTAATCTTGTGTTGCTACATCAAACATTTGGTTTGGGTCAATGCCTAGAGCCTTAACCGCAGATTCAAAGGTACCTTCGATAAACTGATACCTACCGATTGCCAAGATCCTGCCTTTGCGTTGTAGCTCCATAAGCTCACCGACTGTATGTTGGCTAAGTGGCCGATCACCGAAGATATTCTTGTAGTTAGCATCGCCCACTTTGGTATCGCCCGCACCACCACGGTTAACCGAATCATAGCCGCCTTCGCCGCTGGCGATCTCGTTAAGAAGTAATGCTCGCACAAAGGCATGCTTTGCACCCTCACTCAGTACGTCATCTGCAACAATTGGGGCTTCTGGAGTCGACGCCACTTCTGGAGAGGGTGTAGCTTGCACCGCAACACCAGCCATTGGTTCTAAACCTGCAGGTTCAGAGACAAACTCTGTAAAGGTTAAGTTCTGTGAGATTCCTTGCACACCATCGCCAGCAAAATAGGTAAGCATGATCTGGGCACGGAGATTATCAAGATTTTGTTCGGGCCGGCCTCCGCCAAACGCTACACGTGCCAACGTAACATCCTGGGCTCCGTTTACGGTAACGTGCTCATGATCGCCATGGTTCTCGTGTGCATCTACACCATCGGGCATATGTGGGGCGTTATACAAGATACTACTCACCACCGGTACGCCGTCTATCTGAGCCAAACGTAGACGATCATTAAGACGATAGTCTAGGTCAAAATTGTAGTGAGGATTTGTAATGGTATGGCTTATACTTGCCGACCGGTTTACCCAACCAGTTGGACCGTCTGCTGCTGAATGACCAACACTAACATCACAAACACGCGAAGAGTTGAGATCTGCGTTTCGGCCTGTTTTGTGTGTTTGATGTCCGTCTAAAGCAGCAAGATCGTTAAAACGAGCGCAGGCATCAGGAAATAGTGCGGCCCATTCTGGATTACTCTGAACTTCTTTTCGGAACGAGTACGCATAATACAGTAATACCGATAGAAGCTGGCTATTACCTTGCCGCTCATTATCGGGTGTATTCTGGCCAAATTCATACAGCAAGCCTTCTATACCTAGTAAGTTTGCAGGGGGCAGGTGTCGCATGCCGGCAGCCTGCTGAGCAGGAGTTAGGTTGTACCCTTTAAAGATTGGCGAGTACGTTACAAGGTGATTAATTGGACCAAGGTCACCCGTATCCAATGCGTGGTCGAGCGCTTGGTGTATAGCCTCAACATCCGCAGCAAATTTTTCTTCGGGCGTGGCTGCTCGTTCTATGGCAACGGGTACAGGCTCGGGAGCAACCTGCTCAACTGGAGCTGGCACGGTGGTTTCGGGCGTCGGAGGAACTGTTGTGGATGGGACCACAGCGGGTGCAGGAATACTAGTGGTCGAAGTAGGAGTAGGTCGAGACGAAGTTGTTTGAGCTACGGTGGTACTTGTACTACTGGTCGTGCTGCTTACGGGCGAAGTGCTCGAAGTCACATTTGATGAGTCTGGCCCAGATTCGGCGTCGGCATCAACGATAACAGCTGCCGCCGCAATGGTGGGCACCTCGTTTAAATTTTGTTCGACAACATCTGATAACGGTAAGATTAATTGCCCATTAGGTGCATTCTGGTTAACCCGTGCAAGTTCGCGACTACCAACCTCGCTTAGCTGCAAGCTAGTGGCTATGACTTGGGGTTCAAAAGACACTCCCTGCGCTTCAACAATCTGTCGACCAGGAATAAGAACCTCGCCCGTGAGCAGTCCATGCTCATTGGGAGTATTAACACTTAAAATTGCATCCGACGGCAAACCGTACGCTTCGGCTAACTTTTGCGCACTCACCGGTGCCGGCAAGACCAATTTAGAGGCTCGAACCTTACCACCAATTGTGGCACCCGGGTTAATTGTGCTGTCTACCGAAAGTCCGGGGTTTTGTGCCACGATACCTTTGCTGGATGCCTGCATTGCATTTGCAATTTGCTTTGGAGTTATGGAAGAGGTCGGTGTGTATCTAAATGCAACTTCTACCACTTCGGCAGCACGGGGACTCACTTGCTCAACTGCCGCTACCTGCTTACTTCCTGTAGTGGCGGCCTCGCTTGATAATGCCATACCACTACCAACTGTTACAGTTCCGATAACAGTACCTGACATGACTACGGCAGTACCTGCAACAAAGCGGGCAGAGTTTGCAATTCCAAAGTCAAGTGCATCACCCATTAATCTAGAAACCGAATCAGGCACAATGGGGCCATCCGGTAAACCGCTGACGGCTCTCATTTTTTCAGATAATGTACTCGGTGGCAGACCTGCTGGCGGTTTAGGCGGCTGTTGTACTCGGCTTTGTCGTGGTTGGTGTTGGTATTCTGGTGCCGGTGCGGGATTAAATGTTGGAGGCTTTCGCTCGAGTAAGTTTAGGAGATACCCGTCTATTACTGCGTCGTCCAGACCAATAACAGGGTCATGCATAAATGCATCGTTTCCATTCGGGTTGTGTAAAATCTGCAAGATTTCGGGGTCAAGTCCCTGAAACTTTGGTGTTTGCTCTGGTTTTTGCCCACCATCGAATAAGCCCTGTGCCATGGGGTGCTCCATACAATGAATTGTTGATAAAATTGGTTTTAATCAAAAAGCGGTTTGGAAGTGGGTCCAAACCGCTCTTTTATTCGAGTTGAGGTTTAGTTGCCCGGTTACGCTATTGGCTCCGTATAACTCAAGCGTCCAAATTGCGAGTTATATTTCTATGCCTACAACCAAATTGCTTTGATTACCTATACGCTACTATGTTTGTTTTGTTTGTGTCAACTAAATTGTACAGTAATTATTTTTTACCCCCGTTTGATGTGTTGTAATAAATCATTTTCATTAAACTGTTTGTGTTTAAGGTGTTATTCATCGAAATCTCAATAAAGTGAGCCTCTACGGGCTTCCGCCCGTAGCTTCATTAAAACTCAAGCTGCGCT
>CAZKKJ010000055.1:0-5109 GCA_964553355.1 uncultured Candidatus Saccharibacteria bacterium
TAATTTTAAAATCATGTGGATAAGTGTTCGAAAATGGACCCTCCGTCCTAGCCAAACTAAGGACCCATCGTAAGATGGGTTTTTTGTTTGGCTCATGTTGGGTTTGAACTCACAAATAACGAACGAAGTGAGTGTATTCGGGGGGTTCGGTCGACAAAGCCACGCGCAGGAACATGTTCCGAGCATGGCTACAGCCGTGATGCTATCCCTCACCTAGTCATAGCTAATCAATTACATAACTATGCAGTAATTGCTCGAAGCTCAACAGGATTTGCAACCGGTCGTGGGGAGTCCGCCGCAAGTATTACGCGTGCCACATCAGGTCCACAACTTGCTTCAAGGAGACCGCGAACAGAATCTGGTGTTAAGCGAGTTCCGTCGACCCTAACATCTTCCTGCCAAGAATCCAAAGTAATTGGTAGACCAAGAGATGGAAGTACATTGGCGAGCCTCGGCATTCTGAGAGGGGGGACACTCGTGCTGTCACTAAACATATCACTCAGAATTGCTGAAGCTCTAATGGTCCAATTATTTTCGACCTTCACTGGCTGACTTACAGCAATGTACTTATCAGGAAAAAAATCTGCATCGGGGTCTAGTTCTAGTTGTTCGGGACTAAACTTCTTATGACATACCCACAGCACAGATCCAACACCAACAATGCTCAATGGTGACCATGCTTGTGGTAAAGCGTTGAATTCTCCTGCTTTCATGAGGATATATTACAACAGTTATCCACAGATGTCTATGATGTTTGTCTCTGATGGCAAGCTGGGGCATACTGAGTGGAATGAAAGTAGCTGCCATTACCTGCTATGCACACCCGGATTACGTACGTGCCGTGACGATTCGTCGAGCCCTACAAGACCAACCCAACACAAAGCTATTTGTGGTAAAAAACAGACACAAAGGGCTGCTTCGATACCCAGAAGTAACCGCGCGGCTTATCTGGACCAGACTCAGGCACCGTCCAGATGTTTATGTTCTGACTTTTCGTGCCTACGAAATACTTCCCGTAGCCGCGCTTTTGACGTGGCCAAAAAAACTAGTGTTCGATGAATTCTTGAATCCATTGGAATGGCTCCGCGAGGATCGCAAAGAATGGTGGGCCAAGCTTGTTCCGCAACGCCTGCTAATTGGTTTTTATAGGCTGCTCTTAAAAAGATGTGCCCTGGTCCTAGAAGATACAGACGCGCATGCGCAATACAGCAGCCAACTTCTTGGCGTACCGCACGAAAAATTTATCGCATTGCCCGTAGGAACCGACGAGAAGCTTTTCAAACCCAAACAAACTGCAAAAAGCAAGGACTTTAGCGTCTTTTATTACGGCTCTATGTTACCGCTGCACGGGCTCGATGTGGTATTAGCTGCTGCGGAAAGACTCAAAGACAAGCCCATTCGTTTTGTATTTGCAGGTGGCGATAAACACACTGTTGCAGCTGTGGCAGCTGCTAGAAATAATGGTGCAAATATTGATCATCATGCCTGGATTCCTTTTGAAAAACTTGCAGATACAGCCCGCGAATCACACCTAACTCTTGGTGGCCCTTTTGGTGACACACCACAGGCACGTATGGTTGTTACAGGAAAGACATATCAATTTTTAGCTTGTGGCGCTCCTGTATTGGTTGGCAAAACCAAAGCCAGTGACGACTTTAAGCACAAAATAAACTGCCTTATGACACCTTTAGGTGACTCTGCGGCGATTGCAGAACAGATTCTGTGGGCCTACGAGCACCCTAAAGAACTAGAACGTATTGCCCAGGCTGGTCACCAGCTTTATACGGACATGTTTTCTTCTAAAGCTCTAGCTCACCAAATGTCTATGATTCTGCAGAAACTTTAGCAAACTTTTTCTGTCCATGCATGGCCAGGATGATAACGAATAGAAGTCCTAGGAATACTACGTAAACACCGCGATCCAGGATGTTAGCCGCGATAATTGTCGGCTCATCTATACCATGCAAACCCCGAGAGAAATACAGAAACGATTCGCGAAAGCCAAGTGCGCCAGGAGTGAGCGACACAAATAACGCAAAATTTGCAGCGCCAGTGTAAATCAATGCTTGGCCAAAACTGACACCAGAGCTAATCGATTGCAGTTCGGTAAAGTAGATTACCGCCACTACTAGCACCTGCAGTGCACTTAAGCTAACCAATATTGCCAAAGAACGTAGGGGCAAAAGTCTTGGAATACGACGACTAATTACTGGATTCTTTAATAATTTTGGAGTGGCACTATACAGCATCACCGGGCCAAGAATCACAACAAGCAACACCCACCAACCCAGCCATCCACTAAGCAGGATCAGTCCGCTCATTGCAGCGAAGCATGCGTAATACAACAAGCTTACGCCGAGATATGCCGGAACATTAATGTGATACTTCTTTTTTAAATAAACGGTGCGAAAACCAGGACCACTCTGCAACGGTCCAAAAAAATTAACCACGCTAGAGTACATAGTGAGCAGCAGATTTTCTTTAGCTGGGATATTCACCCGACAAATGTCGGTCATTACCTTATATAAGACAGCTAGTACTCCAGTCATGACAGCGTATCCAAACAGTATTGCCACTATTGTGACAAGCTTTGTTTCCTGAAGTTGCCACCAAACAGAGGGGTTGCTGCGCACATAACGTACAAAAACTACTGTGGTTAGAAGGATGATTACCCACGCAAGAACAATGCGGATACGCTTTTGTTTAGTCATAGGTTTATTCTAGCATTCGGTAGGCTATACTTTAACCATATGTTTTTACAAAAGCTTTCAGTTAGGCTGTCTAAAGCGTTTGCCAGTCGGTGGTTTTTTCGTATTAGCCTAGCCTGGTTTGGGTTACAGGCTACCTGGTTAGCGTTTACCGGCCTTTACCCTATGGCCTTTGACGAAAAACACCATTTCGAACTTATCCATTTGTTTACTGACAAACTACTACCGTTTTGGTCGAGTGTGCCAGAAGGCAGTAGCGCTTATGGAGCCATAGCTCGTGATCCATCGTATTTGTATCACTACCTAATGAGCTTTCCTCTGCGGATCATCGAGCCCTTTATGGGCTCACCTACCGGCCAGATTATATTCTTACGTTTGTGTAGTATTGCCATGTTTATCGGCGGAATCTGGCTTTTCCGCAAATTATTGCGCCGTGCCGGCTGCTCCGATGCACTAACCAACGTAGTCTTGGCGCTATTTGGCGCCCTGCCTTTAGTACCACTGTTAGCAGCCCAAGTTAATTACGATAACTTACTGTTCTTGCTAACACCTGCCTGTCTGTTGTACTTGCAGAAAATTATCCAGTCACTGCGCACCAAGCATCGCTTAGACATCAAAAGCCTTTTCTTACTGGCCAGCCTTAGTATGATGGCGGCATTAACTAAATACGCATTTTTACCTGTGATTGTCGCCATGTTGGGAGTCTTGGCGTATTACTATACTAGGAACGTAAAAGTTAGCTGGTCCAAGCGTTGGCTGCAAGTTGTCAAAGATTTTGGAACATTATCACAAAGATCCAAAGTGGTGTTGGTTGGATTATTCATTGTTCTGTTTGGGTTGTGTATTGAACGCTACGGCGTTAATATGGTGCGCTACCGTACTCCAGCCCCAGAATGCGATCAAGTGCTAAGCGTGCAGGAATGTCTTAACTTTAGCCCTTGGCGGCGCAACTATTACACGTACCAGAGCAAACAAAAAGGAGAGATCCAGGACATAGACACTAACTTTGGTTACTACTTGACTAAGATTTGGTTCGACAAATCTAATTACCAGTTGTTCTATTCCCTAGATGGACCTCGGGCTGGATACAAGCTCGGTCAACCATTTCCCTTCTTGCACGGGTTATCACTTAAACTAGCGGCAATTGGTACCCTGCTGCTTGTGACGGCATACTGGAAGATCAGAAAACGCTACCAGCTCGGTTTCTTGCTACCGATAGCCGGCACTTACACGGTAACCCTACTGTTACAGAATTATCTAGAATTTTTACACCTAGGTTATCCGTTTGGTATTCAAGCGCGGTACTTAATTTTGTTCTTGCCAATAGCAGGAGCCGCGCTAGCCAGTGGATATGTATTCTGGCTAAAAAGATTGCCTGAGGCAAAGTCGTTGCTTGCAGTTATTCTTATAGCTATCTTCTTGACCCAGGGCGGTGGAGCGGCAACATACATCATGCGAAGCGATTCTGGTTGGTATTGGCCAAACAAGTTTGTCGTACAAGCCAACAAACGCGCTCAACAGGTTCTATGGCTACCGATTGTCAAGAGGTGATATCCTCGGGTTTCCAAGTTTTAAGAGTTTGCTGGTAATTGGTAGTTGCGGCGTACACAATTACTTCTGGGCCTAGTTCGTAGACATCTGCTCGACCATCACGGTCATGGTCGCCTACTACGTAAGTATTCTCTGTGTCGGTACGAGCGTGTGTCTGCCACTGGGCTAATGGCTTTGCAAAATGCTCAGTACCATCTAGAATCTGGATGTCTACCGTCTCAGCTGATCTCCAGATTGTATATAAATCTAAGCTTCCGTTACCGTCGTAGTCTGCGACCGAATAGCTTGCTGATTCTTTAGTGGGCGACGAACCGGGCGTCCATTCTCCCGATGCTGTGGCAAAGTCAGCTGCTCCGTCAAGTATCGTTATCTTTTGTTGATCTACAACATATAGATCTAAATGTCCGTCGGCGTTTGCATCCGCCACAAGATAATTGCTCGTTTGTTCTGCGGCTGGAAGATTTGTTACCCAGTGCTTCTCCCAAGACGTATTACCATCTGCACCATTCGATTTACTAATTTCTAGCTTGCCTGAATTGGTGCGATGCCACTCTACTGCATATACATTAACTTGATCGGTCCTAGGATCAAGTGCAGGGAGATACTGCACACCGGGATTTACTGGTAATCCTCCTTTTTCGCCAATACTTAGTGAAGCAAGCGGCGCAACTGGTTCTTGCGTAACCACTTGTGGCTCTGACTTAACGGGCTCAGCCTGTGGAATAGGTGTAACTTCTGTAAGTTGAGGCTGCAGAGCTGGCGTTGGCAAGGTGCCAATGTGAATATAATTGTCTGCGCGCACCCGTGACTGTCGGCTAAACTCACCTGTGCCAGCTTTATTATATTGCTC
>CAZKKJ010000056.1:0-4782 GCA_964553355.1 uncultured Candidatus Saccharibacteria bacterium
TAATAATAAGTCCTAACTCCTGGCTAAAATAAGCACAAGCATTTACAATACAAATAATGGATGTAACTCATACTGCACCCCGGGTGCCACTGACTGAATTTAAGCGCACTAAGATCATTGCAACTGTTGGCCCTGCAACAAATAATTATCAATCCATATTGGCTCTTATGAAGGCGGGCGCTAATGGTTTTCGACTGAACTTTAGTCATGGTACATACGAAGAGCGAATAGAGCAAATTGGTTGGATCCGCAAGGCTAGCCGTGAATATGGAAAACCAGTGGCGATCATTCAAGATCTTCAAGGGCCAAAGATTCGCCTAGGTGATTTTGATGGCATTATTACTATCCAGCTTGGCCAGAGCCTGGTGCTCGGATACGAGGCTGATTATGCTGAGACAGGTGTTATCCCTACGCAGTACGACCTTGCAAAAAAAATGAAGCGCGGCGAACGACTATTCTTATTTGATGGTCGTATCCAGACAACCGTTACCAGCATCAAAGATGGTCTGGTGCATGTTCGTGCAGAGAATGAAGGCGTGCTTACAAAAAGAAAAGGTATTAATCTGCCGGACACTGATTTTGGTGGCGACATAATTACTGCCAAAGATCGTGCCGACATGACATGGGGTTCAACTCAAGATATCGACTACGTCGCGATTAGCTTTATTCAGCATGCTAACGATATACGCAAAGTTCGAACCATTCTTAAAAACCTTGGCAGCAAGGCTCATGTAATTGCCAAGGTGGAAACCCGGGCGGCAGCTGAAAATATCGAGGAAATCGTTGAAGCTGCTGACATGGTTATGGTGGCCCGTGGCGATCTAGCAATAGAAACATTGCCAGAGAGTGTACCTATTGTACAACGCCAAATTATTGGTTTGGGGCTCAAGCACGCTACCCCCACCATAGTTGCTACACAGATGCTGGCAAGTATGACAGAGATGCCCGA
The DNA here is from genome assembly GCA_964553355.1 of uncultured Candidatus Saccharibacteria bacterium. Classification (GTDB taxonomy): domain Bacteria; phylum Patescibacteriota; class Saccharimonadia; order Saccharimonadales; family AWTP1-31; genus CAZKKJ01. The sequence goes on from CAZKKJ010000056.1 coordinate 950, forward strand.
ACCAACTCGTGCCGAAGTCTCGGACATTGCCACTGCTGTAATTTTAGGTGCCGACTGCGTAATGCTTAGTGACGAAACCGCCAATGGTAAATACCCAATTCAATCGGTCGAGATAATGAAACGCGTAATTCTGTATACCCAGCAGCATAATCCGTTATCTATCAAGTTCGACAATAATCAAACACCGGCCGAACTTACCCGTCACCGCGCCATATCTAACGCAGTGTTGCGTTTGGCGGATAGTATTGGCTCCACTGCCATAGTAGTAGAGACACTAAGCGGAGACACAGCCTTGCAGATTACCAGCCACCGTCCAGCGATTCCAGTTATTGCCGTTACATCTAACCCTACTACTGTCCATCAGCTTGCTTTGGTTTACGGAACCAAGAGCTACTTGCGTCCGGTTGATCCACTCGCTGCAACAAAGCTCACAAACTGGCTGCGCACCGCCAAAGTCCTAAAAAAAGGCGACACTATCATCACGGTTTCGGGCAAGTACCCAGGTGTGGTCGGCACCACTGATACCATAAAAGTACGTGTCCTAGCATAGGAGTCAGCATGAGCTTTACCAAAAAAACCATCAAAGATATCAACCTCAAAGGCAAGCGTGTTTTACTGAGAGCGGATTACAATGTGCCAGTTAATACGGACGGCACCATTACCGACGACTATCGTATTGCTCAATCAGTTCAGACGGTCGAATATTTAACTAAGCAAGGGTGCAAGGTGGCTATTATTAGTCATCTTGGTCGGCCAAAATCTCCTACTGACCCAGCCGCTAGCCTTAAGCCAGTGGCAAAGCGTTTGGCTAAACTGCTAGGCCAGCCAGTGGCTTTTGCTACAGACTGCGTGGGGGATTTGGCCACAAAAGCTGCCGCCGAATTAAAATCTGGCGAAGTACTATTGCTGGAAAATTTGCGATACCACTCGGAAGAAGAGGTAAACGATACTGAGTTCGCTAAGCAGTTGGCTAGCTTGGCTGATGTGTTTGTGCAAGACGGATTTGGCGTAGTGCACCGAGCACATGCCTCAACCAGCGCCGTTACTAAGTTTTTACCCAGTGTTGCTGGATTACTACTTGAGCACGAGGTCGACACTATTACCAATGTCATGGAAAACCCTAAGCGGCCGCTCATGGCTGTCGTTGGTGGCGCTAAAATTAGTGACAAGATTGGCGTGCTCAACCGGCTCATCGACATCGCCGACTTTGTAGTGGTTGGTGGTGCCATGGCCAATACCTTTCTTTTGGCAAAAGGCATTGAAGTAGGCAAGAGCTTGGTCGAAAAAGACGACCTGCCCCTGGCCAAAGACATTATGGAAAAGGCAAACAAAGAAGCCAAAAAACGACCCTTCGTATTCTACTTGCCACAGGATGGTGTGGCTGCCAAAGAGATTGCGCCATCTACCACAACCCGCATTGTCGATTGGGATGCTCAGGTTATCGCTGACATACAAAACTATCCAGGCCGACCACCATACCGATCTTCGCACGTCTTAGCAGACGAAATGATCTTAGACATTGGTCCATTCTCGGGCGCCTTTATCGCCGGCGGTTTGCAGCTCAGCAACACCGTTATTTGGAACGGTGCTCTGGGCGTAACCGAAACACCTGCTGTGCACGATCCAGTAGGGCCTTTTGCCCATGGCACCGAAACGCTAGTAGATGCCATCCTTGGCAAGTACGGCCATCGACCATTTAGTGTAGTAGGAGGAGGTGACACCGTAGGTTATGTCGAATCCCGTAAGCTTACCGGCAGCTTCGACCACGTTTCGACGGGTGGCGGAGCAGGACTCGAACTTATGAGCGGCAAAAAACTTCCTGGCATCGAAGCGCTCCAAGACAAATAAATGGTACAATCATAAGCATAAGCGCGATAGGAAACAATGGCAGATAAAAGATTACTACTCGTAGCCAACTGGAAAATGCACCTCAACGTGCAACAGTCCAGTTTGTTGGTGCATCGTTTGCACGAACGGATTCGTATCCGTCGAGATATCGAGCTGGTGCTCGCCCCCAGTATGCTGTCATTGCAGCCCCTGAGTTTGCAGATAGACCGCCGCAAGTTCCGCTTGGCTGCGCAGAACGCTTACTTTAAGGACGAAGGCGCTTTTACGGGCGAAGTATCCTTTGCAATGCTGCAAGACATAGTTCACTACGTTATCGTCGGTCATAGCGAGCGGCGAATTTACTTTGGTGAAACGCTAGAGGTAGTACGCGACAAAGTTGCGGCCGCCTTCCGTAACGACATCACTCCTATTCTCTGCATTGGCGAGACGGATACCGAGCATAAAGCCGGCGAGACTCGCCAAGTATTGCACGATCAAATTGTTAGTGCGCTGGCCAATGTTACGTCCAGCGAAGTTAAGCAAATGGTTATTGCCTATGAACCTGTTTGGGCTATTAGCACTTTTGGTGGAACCTTGGCTAAGCCCGGTGATGTCCAAGAAGTCCTCAACTACATCCGTGCTCAGGTAAAAGATTTGTATGGTCCGGCCGCAGCAAAAGCGGTACGGGTTTTGTATGGCGGTAGTGTAGACGACCAAATTGTTCGTGGCTACTTAGAACTTGAAGGCTGTGACGGAGCCTTGGTGGGCGGAGCCAGCCTAAACTACGAAAAGTTCAGCGGTATCGTGGATGCCGCCTACCGCATGCAAACCGAGTCAGGGCAGGACGTCTAAATGGACAAGGGTGGGCCCGTTAATTCTGGCGGTCCAATTATGGATGTGGCCTTTCCGGGCTCTACAGCTGCTACGCCTAGTAGCAAGCCGGTGATGCCGGCACAGCCACTTCAAGCAGACCCTATGATGGCTCCGCGGCCTAGTTTACTCGACTCAACTCCAGCTGCGGCTACCCCAGCACCAGGCCCAACACCACCTATTCAAGTTGTTTCTCAAGAAGCAGCACGCGAGCAAGCGATGAATGACAGAAAAGTAGATGGCCACGAAATTGCTACGCCACTTCACAAACTAACACACGAAGAACCGATTTTTGGGCATGTCGGAAAGCACAAAAAAAGTAAGCTCGGTATTTTATTGGTGCTACTTGTTCTGGCCGGAGCTGCTGCGGCCGGTTATTTCTTCTTGTTCAAGGCTATCTAACTAAATCTTGCTAGAATAGATAGATGCACTCAGATCCGTCAGACCTTTTAGTGGGACTTAATCCAGAGCAACGGCGAGCCGTCGAAACAACGGAAGGTCCGTTGCTTATTCAGGCCGGAGCGGGTAGTGGCAAGACCAAAGTTTTAACGCATCGCATTGCTTATATCATCGCTAAACATAAAGCAACTCCCTATAACATTTTGGCGGTGACGTTTACGAACAAGGCTGCCAAAGAAATGCGCGAGCGAGTGGCCGAACTGCTCGGCCAAAGTGCCGAGAACCGCAGCTTTATGCCTTTTATGGGTACTTTTCACAGCATCTGCGTCCGCTTGCTGCGTCAAGACGGGGAGCATGTTGGTTTGCCGCGCAGCTTTGTCATCTTTGATGAGGCTGACCGTCAGACGGCCATCAAGCGGGCCAGCCGCGAACTTCGTATAGACGAAAAAACGTTTCCAGCCCGTATGCTGAGCGGCCTGATTAGCAGCGCCAAGAACGAGGTTATCTCGCCCGCACAATACGCTGCAAGCGCCAGCGGTCCAGCGGCTCAAGCTGCGGCACAGATATATCCGGTCTACCAAAAAGCCCTTAAAGAGGCTGGGGCACTGGACTTTGACGATCTTATTTCTAAAGCGGTAGACATGCTGCGTGCCAACAAAGAGCTGCAAGAAAAGTGGCAGGCTCAGTTTAAGTACATCATGATCGACGAGTATCAAGACACTAACAGTGCTCAGTAC
>CAZKKJ010000057.1:0-4722 GCA_964553355.1 uncultured Candidatus Saccharibacteria bacterium
TAATAACAGAGGTAATTATACCGTATTTGTCGAAGTTATTCAACTAGCCATTGGCACGAAAATCATTGGCGCCCTTGAGGACCACCATAGACGCACCCAGGCCACCTTCGCGTGAGTCAAAATTGGTGACTTCCTGAGAGGGATCATCAATGGTACCTATGAAGAAGTACTCTAATGCACCCTCTGGGTCGCCATTAGTAGTTCGTTCTAGTTTGAGTCTGTGTACCGCAGCAGGAAGGACGCCGTCCTTGCCTTGTGTTGCCGGTATAACGTGTTCCATCTCAATACCAAGAGCGTTGCGGAAGTCGGGCCCATAAATGTCGTCATCTTCGTCAAGCTGAACCCACCACGTCACGGATTCGCCAGTATCTTTATCAACCAGCTTGACTGAGTACGATGGGTTGCCGGGCTCTGGGTCGCTAAAAGTCTTTTCGATAGTCCCGCCTACACTATTAGTGTGGAACTCGGCCCACGCAATATTTTGCATCTGATCTACCAAGAGGTCGTTATAATACTCGTGGCCGCTAATGGGTTGGGTGTTGGCAATCTCTGTAACATGATCTGTAAAGCTATTTATAAAATCAGTCATCTCGTTCAAGGTAGCATTACTGTAGGGGCTTTCTGCCGCCTGCCCTAGTGCAAACTGCTGACCGTCGTGCATTGTCGTAACATGGTTAAGTAAATCCACATTGTCGTGGTTCCTAATATTTACCTGTTGCAAGACCACACTGTTAGCACCATCAATGCCTGGTATAAACGTAGTTACACTGGTAGAAGTTATTTCGCCATTTTGATCTACCCACTGGGAGACACTTAGCGCCTCTGAAGCTCCTACGGGATTTAAAGCTACCTTTCTAAAGGTATAGTTGCCTTCTTCTTCAGTAGAATAGGCACTTATTTCGTCTGGGCGTAAAGCTGCTTGGTCTGAAAGGTCGGTGTACAGCTGCTCATAGACAGGAATTACGTCTTCGAGATAGTTTGATAATTCTTGCCTCTCGCCGGTTGCGATACGATCTGCTTCTGGGCTTATGGTAGTATTGGTAATTTCGGCTGCGTTGGGTGCATTAGTATCACCGTTGCAGGCAGTCATGCCTAAAGATCCTGCAAGTACTACCAAAGGTGCTAGTCTACGAAGTGTTTCGCTCATGTAAGTATTCTCCTGCCCACCGTGTTATCCAATAAAGTAATAGACAGATTATACTATAAATACTGTTTAAAAGCAATTTAGTTAATCGTTGGGCATGTCGTCGTAGACGTCGCCCTCGGCGGCTGCTGGTGCGACGGTTGCTGGAGGGCCACCAAAGACTTCGTCGAGACTACTCACTAGGACTTCGCGGGGGCGAGAGCCATCTGCTGGTCCAACAATGCCCTGTTCTTCCATGGATTCGATCATACGGGCAGCTTTGCCATACCCAATACGCAGACGGCGCTGGAGAAGACTGGTGCTGGCCTTGCCGGCTTGAATGACGGCTTCGACCGCTTGGCGGAAGACCGGCTCGTCGGCAGCGTCCATATCGTTACTAACAATGCCACCCTTGCCGTTAAGCTGCACCGGCATGCTAACCACTTCGTCATCGTACTGTGGAGGACGCTGTTCGCGGATAAAGTCGGTAACCTTGTTGGTTTCGTCGTCGTCAATAAACGCACCCTGGATACGCTGTGGTTTGGGCATGCTGGCAGTAAGCAGCAACATGTCACCTTTGCCCAGAAGTTTTTCGGCACCCATTTGGTCAATAATGGTGCGGGAGTCGATCTGGCTGGCGGTTGTAAAGGCGATACGGGCTGGCACGTTGGCCTTGATCAGACCCGTAATAACATCTACCGAAGGCCTCTGAGTAGCCAGCACCAGGTGGATACCCACGGCACGAGCCTTTTGCGCAATACGCACAATCAGAGCTTCGACGTCGCGGGCGGCCATCATCATCAGATCGGCTAGCTCGTCGATGACTACCACGATGTATGGCATGCCCTCTTCTTTTTTCTTGTTGTTGTATTCTACGATGTTGCGAACACGGATCTCACTAAGCGCGGTGTAGCGACGCTCCATCTCGGCCACCGTCCACTTAAGTGCGCTAATGCACTTTTCGGGCTCAGTAATTACTGGGGTAAGAAGGTGCGGAATGTCTTCGTACGGTTTAAGTTCTACTTGCTTGGGGTCAACCAGTACCAGCTTAAGATCTGATGGACTGTTCTTGTACAGCAAGCTCGTAAGAATAGTGTTGATCATAACCGACTTACCAGAGCCAGTCTGACCAGCAACCAAAAGGTGAGGCATCTTGGCCAAGTCATTGATAATTGGTTTGCCTGCAATGTCGCGTCCAATGGCAAAGGCTAGCGGACTATTGGCTTCGGCCTGCCACTCGGCAGACTCGAGGATTCCGCTCATCCGTACGGTAGCTGGTTTGATGTTTGGCACTTCGATACCAACCAATTTCTTACCAGGAATTGGCGCTTCTATACGAATACTGGTAGCCGCGAGATCCAAAGAAATGTTGTTCTCGAGCGCGGTAATCTTGGTAAGCTTGGTGCCGGCTGGTGGCTTAAGGGTGTACTGCGTAACACTTGGCCCGATGTTAGCACCCTCCATCTCTACAGCAATACCAAATGTTTCGAAGGTTTCTTCTATGGCCTTGGCGTTGCCTTCTACATCACCAGCATCGGCACGATCTTGCTTGTGACTGAGCAGCGCGGTGCTTGGCAATTTCCAGTCTGGATCACTAGCAACCGTAAGCGCGCTATGATCTTGGGTTGGGGTAAGCTTTTCGGCAGTATTACGGAGACTGCTAAGTCGAGCTGGCTGGCGGTGACCATGATGCTCTACCGGTACGCCTTCGTTCATCTTAAAGCCCTCTCCCGCTTTGGCTTTAAGCTCGCTCAGATCGGTGTCGTCACTCTGGGAAGGTCGAATAAGATCGACTAGACCAAGGATAACCTTGGGCGATATCCCAAAAGCGAAAAAGAATGCTAAAACTCCAAAGACAAAGAACATGAGCGCTGCCGGGATAACGTCTATTGCATTAAGGATGGTGCCGCCCAGTAGTTCGCCGATGTATCCGCCGTGGCTGCCGACTACCTCGCCAGTCGCGTCCTTGGAAGCAGAGATAACATGCAACCAGCTGGCAGTTAGAGTTAATCCGGCCAGCATACTGATAAATTTGCCTAGCGGGATCTGGTGGTCTTCACTATTGAACTTAAGCACCCCAAAGTACACTAGAGCGATCGGCGTAAGGTAAGCGCCCCAACCTAAAGCCCAGTAAGCTCCACTGAATAGTCCGGTGGGCAATGGGCCACCAGTACCAAAGCCGCCAATGAGCACAAAAATTGCCAGCAGGATGAGTCCGATGGCGCCAGCCAGGGGCCAGAACGGAGACTTCTCTACCTCTTCGGCTTTTTTCTTTCGAGTTTGCTTTTTCTTTTTGGCCATAGTTGTTTGTGTATTATACCAGTGTTACCACTTATGTTAATAACTATATTATAGCAAAAAATACAACAGCTGTCAATCTAGCTAGGCAACTTGTTTTGGTTGAGGCGGAAGTAATCGAGCGCCTCTTCTATGAGTGCAACCTGGCTCAAAGTAATCTTGAGTTCGAACGGATCACTCAAAATGGTATCAGGATCTGGCGGGACAACATCATTATTATCGTCGATAACTTCATACATATCGCTCACCTGCGCCTCCTTACCCTCTGTACATTCCCACGATACCGACCGTCGTATAGCCAAACCTGTACTGGCTCCTACATACTTAGGAAGTTCTTGATATGTAACCGTGACGGACTCGGATACCCCCTGGCGAGCTTGCAGCCTGAGGAAGAAAGTTGTCCCCGATCCAGTTTGAGAAACTCCTTTTAGAAACATTTCCGATCCCGTTGCTTTCCTAGAACGGTCTCGTAAGCCGCAGATCCTGGCGTTAACCTGTTCAATTTCACCGGGCGTGGCTAGTAGTTCGGGTTCGTCCTCAAATTTTCGTGGTCGGCGGTACAGCTCACTCATGCCAATATTCTAATCCAATTAGTCTATTCGGTTAGGGAGTCGTGGCCGAGGAGTTTTTGGCGCATTTCTTGGAAGCGCTTCTGCATGTCTTCGGCTTCTTGCTCAGGAGTTAACGGTGCGGACTCGGGCTTTTGGGTTTGTGGCTTGCCCTGCTCTTGTGCTCCCTGTTGTCGGCCACCGTTTCCACCATTGTTCTTCTCGCCTTGCTTACCCGATGTCACTACATTAATGACGGGGATGACTATTGGGCTGCGATTGGTGTGTTCGTACAAAAAGTGCGTAACGTGGTCTTTAAGCTCGGCCTTAAAACGGTCGAGGTCGACACGCTTAAAGCGCTGAGCTACAGCTCGACGTAGTTCGGCACGGAAGTTGTTCATAAGCTCTTCTGAGTCGCGCATGTAGATGAAGCCACGACTAATGATGTCGGGGCTGGTTACTAGCTGACCGGTGCGCTTATCGATAGTCAGGATTACCGCTACCAAGCCTTCTTCTGAAAGCATGATGCGGTCTTTAACCACAATGCCGCTCACTACAGAGCCGGACTGATCTACTAATACGCTACCGCTAGGAGCCTCTGGACCCTTTTCCCATTTGCCATCACTCAGCAAAATGCTTTCGCCGTTGTCGGCCATGATGACATCTTTTCGATTCCAACCCTCTTCGATAGCAAGCTCTTGGTTGTACTTACGGTTGAGAGTGCCAGCGTATATAGGCATGTAGAACTTAGGT
>CAZKKJ010000058.1:0-4577 GCA_964553355.1 uncultured Candidatus Saccharibacteria bacterium
ACTGGGTACAGGTGCGCTAGCAGCCAGGCCATCGCCGGAGCTAACCAACGAGCCAGTTTTTCACTTACGCCAGAAACGCGGGTTTCGGGAAGCCACGCAAAGCCGAACCACAACAAAGCTGCACAGCCAAAGATTGCCAACCAGCCAGGCAATGTGTTGGCCAAAGCAACAAAGAAACCAGCCGCGCTAAGCCCAATAATCCCCCACAACAATACGTCTAGGCTGGCGCCGTACGACACTGCCGTGTGCAAAGCCTTGGCTACTTCATCCCCTTTGTTGGCTCGACGCTTTAACTCTTTGGCGGGTACATTGGCATAAGTTTTTTGTATGGCAATACTTGCCAACGTTACAGCTGCCAGTAGCAGCACGAGGATAAACAAAATCATACACTCAGTATAGCAAAGAGAACTCGGCTGTTATTACGGGAGAACTATGACATCATTCGAATCATAAGGAGGCTGAGCCGTAGCCAGCAAAACCATCTGGCCCTCATCTCGGTACGGCGTACCGGCTTCGATAACCACGCTGTCACCAACGCTAATCGATCGTGACTGCCAACCAACTTCCATGATTCCCTCTCCCTTTAGAACTTCGTAGGTCATTCTCGAGCGGCGGTTAATAATTCGAGTATTGATGCCGTTCAGAACAACCGTGGCAATGCTGCGTTCGGAGTCTTCGTACAGAGTCTCTACTGTTAGAAGCTGATCGTCTGGCCGCGGTAGTTCGGGAATAGGCACTGGTGTAAATCGAGAAACCTCTCGATCGCCTAGCAAAACTGCACCACAAAAATTTTCAACCGATCGAACCCAAGGATGATCGGCACCATAGCTTTCTGAGGTATACATCGCCCGATATATAACGACAGCCGCGCCAGGATGTTCCAGACCGTTATCCCCGTCAACTTCGTGGCCGTTAGCAAAAACTTGATAGAGCTGCCCTTTAAAGTGGCGATAGATCCCGGGGTTGACCTCAATCATAAGTATATTATACCACTTATCACAACCTTAGTCGATCGACAGTTCTCGACGATCCGGCCGGAACACGGTACTATGGAAGAACTATGAATAAAAGATTTTTGGCAATTGTATTAGTTTGTGTGCTCGCCTTAGTTGGTGTGTATGCCCTTACCAGTAAAGACGAAGTTAAACCAGCCGGTTCCGCCGATGGCAAGTCAAAGTTAAGTAGCCACACTATTGGCGCTAACGCTAAGAAGGTTAACCTAACAGAGTATGGAGACTACCAGTGCCCAGCGTGTGGTCAGTACCACCCTTTGCTAAAGCAGTTGATTGCCGAGTACAAGAACGATATTCAGTTCCAGTTCCGTAACTACCCGCTTCAGCAAATTCACCCTAACGCGCGGGCTGCCTCTCGAGCCGCCGAGGCTGCCGGCAAGCAAGACCGCTTCTGGGAAATGCACGACAAACTATACGAACAGCAAGATAGCTGGAAGAACAGTTCGAGCGCCAATACTATTTTTAACAGCTATGCGGGTGAGCTAGGCCTCAACGTAAGTAAGTTTAAGACCGACTTTATGAGTAGCGAGATTAACGACATTATTACTGCCGACTATAACGAAGGTACTCGTCTGGGCGTTAACTCTACACCAACCTTCTTCCTGCAGGGTAAGAAGATTACCAACCCCCAGACCCTCGACGATTTTAAGAAACTTATCGACGACGCCATTAAGAACGCTCAATAGCACGTCGTAGACGTTCTTGGTGACCAGCAGCAAGTAGCTGCTGGGGCGAAAGCATATCCAAGACATATATTAGGGCCGGCATAACTCATGTATTCTTTGGGACAATTAGTTTTGCTCTAACTGGCTTGAGCTTGACCGGATTGCGAGGCAACGACGGGGCAAGCTCCTGGATTCGGTTGTCTGAACCCCGCGGCCTTAAGCCTATGGCGAAGTTAAAATCAAAACTTTTTAGCGAGCCACTAGGCCGGCAGCCTCGTATGTCGATCCCAATTTCGTCTTGCAAGGCCGTAGCAATACGGGTTCGCTCGGCTTCCAACCGCCCCTGTGTATCCACAAAAACAACTGCCAGATCTTTGACTACCCGAATCCGCCCTAGTGTGGCGGTTGTAGGAAATTGGCCGGTAACCATGTCTGCTTCTACCATAAAATTGTCTAACTCACCCTGAGTAGAAAAGACACCAACAGGCACCCTTCCTAATTCTGAGTAAGAAAAAAGATGAACGCGCCAATCTTGATGGGGCTTAAGTCGCTCTAAATAATCTCCCTCAGCAGCGGCAGCATGAAACTCGGGTTGCCACCTTTCTGCTTCTAGGTTTCTGTATATTCCACCAATATACGTCTGTGCTTGGCCAATCATATAGCTACCCTACAGAGGTAAACACCGATATGCAAGCACTAACATGTTGAATGATATTAGTAGTGCAAAAATTGTTGCCAGCTGGCTTTTTTGATTCGAACTTCCACTTTATACCCTCGACTAATCGTTTTTATTTTAATTCCCATAACTCTTCCCTCTCCTTGGGCAGCGAAACACCGTCTCAAAATGTTGCTGCTATTTTTTGTTATATTTTTGTTTTTCTCTGGAGTCTCTAAAACACATACGTGTTTGCTCACGAAGAATATTAGGATTTTGCCATAAGCGTATTGCCCGTGTCAACTATTTTTTGTATACTGCCTGCAAATACTAGCAAATAAAAGGAACCGAAAATGGCTACCAAAAAAGCAAAAACAACCAAGAAAACTACCCGTAAAGCATCTAACGAAGCCAGTCCTCTGGTATCTGCCGCAGCCATTCTTTTTGGAGGTGGCGCAGTTGTACTTTTGGGCATCATCCAAGAGCAAGAGAATCTTCAGCTTCTACTCGTCGGCTTTGGTGCGGCGCTGCTTGTACTAGGTGGCACTTTGGTTGGCATGGCTACTCGACCCGTTAAGAAGCGTTAACTTCCGGCGCCCTCATGCACGGCAATGTCTTTAGCGAAATCAGTCTAGTTATAGCCCTAGCGGCGTTTATTGCGCTGATTATGCGTGCGCTTAGACAGCCGCTCATTATCGGCCACATCATAACGGGTATAATTGCTGGTCCTACGCTACTTAAACTTATCCATGCCGACGCCTCGTTTACCGGACTCTCCGACATGGGTGTAGCCCTGTTGCTATTTATCATCGGTCTGGATTTAAGCATCAAAGCCTTGTCCCGGGTAGGAAGAGCAGTCTTTGTGACCAGTGCAGTGCAGATACTTAGTGTTACGGCCGTTGGCTACACCGTGTCACAACTCCTTGGCTTTGGTCGCACGGAGTCTGCCATATTGGGCCTAGGACTTGCCATGAGCAGCACCATTATTATAGTTAAACTGCTGAACGATAAAAAAGAGACCGGCCGCCTGTACGCCCAGATCGCCATTGGTGTACTGTTGCTCCAAGACGTCGTAGCAACTATTGCCAAAATTGCGCTCGCTGCTCGAGCTGGCGAGGGCAGCACAACAGAGATTCTGCTAACTCTTGGGCTCCGCGGCGTGGTAATCATTGGCAGTATGTACTTAGCCGTTAAGCTTATTATCCCGCGGCTTACCAAAACCCTGGAACGTAACAAGGAACTACTGTTGCTATTCTCTTTGGGCTGGGGACTGGGGCTTGCACTGCTTTTCAAGAAAGCGGGCTTCTCTATAGAAATAGGTGCCCTGTTTGCCGGTGTTAGCTTGGCTAGTTTGCCGTACAGCAGCGAGATGGCCTCGCGCCTAAAGCCACTGCGAGACTTCTTCTTAGTTATCTTCTTTATTACCCTTGGCCAGACTATGTCACCAGGACAACTTAGCGGTGTAGTGAGCCAGGCTCTTGCCCTAACTGTGGTGGTGCTGATTGTTAAACCGCTCAGTGTGCTCATTGCTATGGGTGGTATGGGCTACACCAAGCGCGCCAGCTTTAAGGCAGCTGTAGCCATGAGCCAAGTGAGCGAGTTCTCTTTGGTATTTTTGGTGGCCGCCAAAGCGTCTGGTTTTGTCAGCGAGAAAGCTTCTGCCGCCCTCACCCTGACGGCGCTCATAACCTTTGCCGCTTCTACCTATTTGATCAAGTATGATAACTCCTTGTTTACGGTGCTCGAGAAGCACCTTCGTCTGTTCGAACGTCACGTAACTAAAGCAGATGGACAGCGAAACCTACCTACCCATCCAATTGTGCTGTTTGGTTATCGCAAAGGCGGCCATGAATTCCTCAAGACCTTTAAAAACATGGGCAAAAAGTACATTGTGGTCGACTACGATCCAGAAAATATAGAAAGTCTAGAGCGACAGGGCATACCCTATTTGTACGGCGACGCCACCGACCCAGAACTGCTTGACGAACTTAATCTGAGCAAGAGCAAGTTGATTGTCTCTACAATGAGCGACACCGAAACCAACCAGTACCTAGCCCACTGGCTCAACACTCACAACCCCAGCGCCGTGTTTGTCTGCTCAGCCGATCGTGCCGAGTACGCCAGCGAACTGTATGCCGAGGGCGCCAGCTACGTTATGATGCCGCACTACATTGGGAGCGAAAAGATCAGCACCTTTATACGCAAGAACGGCTTTAACAAAACCGAGTTCAAGAATTTCCGCGA
>CAZKKJ010000059.1:0-4364 GCA_964553355.1 uncultured Candidatus Saccharibacteria bacterium
GGTAATATCATAAAGTTTTAGTATAGTCCAAAAACTGACAAAATAAAGGCCAACTTTTGTAGGGTGTATGATATATGTATGGACAAAGAAGTACAGGACTATAACAAAAACCAAAGTATGGGCAATCAAGCAATCTGTCAGCTACTGGCTGAAGAATTAGTCAAGGGTTTGCCTGGGGCGCAGAATAAACTGTGGCATGGCCACCCCGTTTGGTTTTTAGACGGCAACCCCATCGTAGGATATGCGGTACGAAAAGCCAATGTAAGTTTGTTGTTTTGGAGCGGGCAGTCGTTTGACGAGCCGGGTCTGACTCCCGAGGGTAGTTTTAAGGCAGCCGAGGCTACATACGCCAGCGTAGAACAGATCAACTCAAATGATATTGCTCAGTGGCTCAAAAAGGCGCAAGATATTCAGTGGGACTATAAGAATATAGTGAAACGTAAAGGAAAGCTTGAAAGGATCAAGTAATGGCTAAGACCGAAAACAACTTTATCAAGATCGGCAAAGAGAAAAAACAATCAGGCTCAATCGCCTTCCTAACCTACATCGGCGCTGCGGTGTACTTTGTAAATCAAGTCGATGGCTTCTGGAACATTATCGCTGGACTGCTTAAGGCTATGGTTTGGCCAGCGATCTTGCTCTATAACATCCTGATGTCATTCACTGCTTAATAAGCTTAAAACTTGTCGATTTCAATCTTGTGCATTTGCATCATCTTGGCAAAGGCATTGGGCTTGGTCATAAGCTCTTCCATGTTGGCGGGTACGATCTGCCAGCTTAGGCCAAACTTGTCTTTGCACCAACCGCATTGCTCGGATTCTGGCACAGCAGATAGTTTTTCCCAAAAGTAATCAATTTCTTCTTGGTCTTTACAAGATACGGCAAACGAGACTGCCTCGTTAAACTTAAACTCTGGCCCGGCATTAATTGCTGTAAAGGCTTGTCCATCTAGTTCAAATTCTACCGTTAGTGGCTTGGCGGCAAGTTCTAGTTGAAAGTCGGCTAGGCCTTCTTCTTTAGAATTTGGGTAATTTGTACCGCCGGTGATCTTACTGTTTGGGAATACAGAGACGTAGTATTCTACGGCTTCCTTGGCATTGCCATCGAACCATAGGTTTGCAGTAATTTTCTGGGTGTACATAAATGCCTCCTTATTTTGCTAAATTTATTATCCCATAACCGTCCGGACGTTTTGTAAAAATGCTTACCGCTAGCGGTAGTTTGGTAGCTACGGTAAAATAAGCGAATGACTAATCAAAAACTGGCCGACGGCACAGTACACAAAATGCCAGCAGACTTGCAACGCGCACTGGGCGCTCAAAAGACAGCACGAGTAGCTTGGGGGAGCCTTACTCCCCTGGCTCGCAACGAGTGGATTTGCTGGAACGTTACGGTTAAGCAAGAAGCCACCCGTAAAGATCACATCAAGCGAACAGTACAAGAACTGCAAGAGGGTAAGCGCCGGCCTTGTTGCTGGATGGGTTGCATTCATCGGACAGACAAGCCCATCAGCCCTTCTATTCGCGGCATACTGAGCAAAAGATCAAAAGCTTAATAGTGGGTTAATCAAAACTGACGTCTAGGCACTGAAAGTCTTTGGTGTTTTTGGGCTTGGGATACACCATAAAGTGTAGATGAGGTGCATACATCCAGCCAGACAAGCCAGTTAGTGCAATTGGCTGACCAGTTTTGACCGCCTGTCCTACCTGTACTAGTGCGGAACCTTTGGCTAGGTGCAAGTACTCAGATAACTCGTGGTTGGCATGCTCGATTGTTATGTAATTTACGTCATAACCGCTTGATGGCTGATCACTGTATTTGTCGCTGTCGTCCCGGACACGAGTTACGGTGCCGTCCAATGCAGCCAATACTTTTGTCCCAAGAGGTACTGCAAAATCCACCGAGCCTTTGTATGCTCCCTCATGCGAAGCATTGTCGAGGACAGTTTTAGTTACCATTTTTTTATCCAGCGGATAATGGTAGATATTCTTGGTCTTCACTGATATAAATATAACTCACTAAAGCGTGGGTGGTATCAAGCTGGCTCATTGGTAAGTACGACGGTACAATAAACGGCATAAATCTTGCGCTCACTCATGTCGCAAGTATAACAAAACTAAAATACATTCTTGGCTCCCGTTGAGTGAAGTGCCTCGCAACTTTAGCTTTGAGGAATTGTTTTATAAACTCCGATTGTCTTCTCGATAATCACTTTGTAGTCATTTTTTTGCACATAGTCCCATGCATCTACATAGGCTTGACCATTGTTAAGATTTTTAGAAAAATCAATGTCTCTCTTTAATCTCTGGGGCTGTTTGAGAACATCTAAATATATGTATTTGAGAATGGCATGCACCGGTATATGGACTAATGTATGAAAGTCGTCTGTTTCGAAGAGGTTTTTCCACGCACTGAACAAATCAAAGTCGCTCGAAGAAATCTGGTAGTACTGATTGTCGGTTAGTATGTCATGGATCAATTCATGGGTAAGGACGTCTATAAATTGATCTGGGTCATTCCTAAAATGCAAAATTAAAGGATTACTCATAGGAATAATAAAGTCAGCAAGACTTACGTCAATGACCGGCTTATAAAAATTAAGCCCGAGTCTTTCAACTAATTTTTCTAAGATATTCTGTTCGTACTTCTTCCACTCGAGTTGATACGCTTTTGTATATTCCAAAGCTTGTTCATGCGTACTTAGTTTGCTTTTCTTCGGATTATAAACTTTGTCTAGTTGGGCCGAGACAACATCTTGTAGTAGAAACGAAAATTGAATTCTTACCTCTGGAATCTTATGCATGTAGCCATCATATCAAAATTAGTCCAATAATTGGCTGCCCTTCGCGCCGTTAGAACCTTTTAACTAAGGGTCTTGATGTATTCTTCGATTACTTCATGCTCAGGACTCATGATGTCATACTTTTTGTGATCAGATGGCTGAAGCCATACATATTTATCGTGCTCGTCACTAAGCTGCACATTTTTGCTATCAGTGAAACAAAGTATATATAGGGCTATTATCTGGTTTTGTATATTCTTAATTTTTGGCCACCACTCACCTTGATAAATCGGCACACCAATGCGAATTTTTAGCCCTGTTTCTTCCAGCACTTCTCTTGCTAAGGCTTCTGCGAACGGTTCTCCGGGGTTTACTCTACCGCCAGGTACGTGATACCTGCCGTGATTTGTACCTTCTTCATAGCTTGAAGCTTCACGAAGTATGAGAACTTCACCATCCTGGTTAATTACCAGTGCTTTGGCGGCTACTCGTAGATTGACTTTTGATTGGTCCATAACACTATCATAACAAAACAAAAACACTTCATATCACGAAGTAAGTTTACACGGCCCCAGGAGCTAGACAGGCTCACGGCTGCACTGGTGCTCGGAATTAATTCCTGCGCGCCAGTTTGCCGACCGAACTGGCAACCTTACCCGAGCAAGCTCGGCTGGTTGCCAATTTGGGTTTGACTCAGGGAAAGAAAAAGAGCCATCCGTTTGGATGACTCCTTTTTCTTTGGCTCCCGGGGCCAGACTCGAACTGGCAACCTCGAAGTTAACAGCTTCTTGCTCCACCATTGAGCTACCCGGGAATATTCTTGGCTCCAACATGAGGCGCTGCCTGAGCGGTTGAAGCCGGGAATAACAATGAGAACTCGTTGGTACAAGTTACTCATCGCTAGGAATTAAGGTACATGCTTCGAATAGAAGCGACCGATGCATTATACCCAAATCACCCCTATTCGACAAGGTGTAGCATGCGCATCCAGTGGCCCATATTTGGTACAAACAATTCTGGTAGGTAATCTGCTTCGTGGGCAAGGCATGCTTTGTTGGTCCAGCGCACTGCGGTGACTTCTTCGGGTTGGAGGCTAAAAGCATCGAGCGGCAGGTCGATAATAGCTGTAAAAACACTTAGGACTCGACGGTCACCGGGGCCGCCATCGCGACTGATCTTTGTAAGTTCGGTAAGCTCGGCATGGTCGACACCCAGTTCTTCGTGTAGTTCGCGGACAGCATTTTGTTGTGCTGTTTCGCCCGCTCGTACGGTGCCGGTGCAAGCAGGTCCCCATAGCTGCGCAGACTCGGCCTTAGTGCTGGCACGCTTAGAAATAAGTACTAAGCCTGCGCTGTTTTCTACCCAGACAGCAGAATAACGGAGCCAGTCGTCGGGACTTACCTCAATACGAGGTTTATAGGTTAGGACCTGGTCTTCTTTGTTTACAATCGCCACCCGCTCTAGTTTTTCTAGCCCGGATGTTGTCATGCGCGGGCCCTAGTCTTTATAGCTGCCCTAGCCTCGCGTGTTTCGGTGCGTGCTTTGAGAGTTTGGCGTTTGTCGTATTGCTTTTTGCCTCGCC
>CAZKKJ010000060.1:0-4327 GCA_964553355.1 uncultured Candidatus Saccharibacteria bacterium
CTAGGAAGCTTTTCGCTTGCTTCGGCGGCATCTTCGACCCACTTAGTGACTTCTGCCTTAAGCTCGTTAATTTCTTTTCCAAAAGCTGCCTTGTCTTCGTTAGGCATAGTTTTAAGCTGCGCATACAGTGCACCAAGCGTTTTGCTACGCAAGATTGCCGGCTTATCTGCAAGACGAACGAACTCTTTTTTAAGACTGGCCTTTGTTTTGGCAATAGAAGTACTAGCGTCTGACATGTTACCGAATATTATAGCAGTTACTTTCTTATGCTGTTAGAGCAAACTCGGTCTGAATAGCCATGCCACCTAATTCTCGTGCAGCAGCTAGTTCATAAGCTTCGTTGGTTTTAGTCGCTTCTGCGACCAATGACTGCCCAGCAAGTTTACGGAGTGCAAGGTTTCGTTCTGCTTCTGCCCAAAGATAAGACTTATCGTTAGTGCCGTTCCATCCACTTTGGCACTGTATCCAGTCATCTGGTAGCCCGTTTCCGGTGCCCCTAGAGTAACTGCTGTTTTCCATATCATGAATCATTTTTGCTGAAACTAATGCATTTGAGTATGCATTATGCACGTCAGTACTAATATTCTCTCCAGTAGCCTTGTTGTATGCTGCAACACGTCTCTGCCAGTAAGCATATGACTGCTGAAAGAGTCCACCATGAGACCCATTAGAAGCACTCGGAGTCATGCTTGACTCACAAAGAGCCAGAGTACCAAAACGGTTAACAGGTATGTCCCAACGTACTGCCGCCGAAACGATTGCATCGTACTCGCCTGCTGTTACATTGACAGCCGGATTAGTCCTTGCGTGTGATAGAACAACCTCTGGTGATAACCCGCTATGGTTAGTTGGTAAGCAACTCGCCAAGGATGCCGAGCTTGCCAGCAACGCGGTTCCCATAACTACTCTTCTTGTTTTACTAATTGTTTTCTTGTTTTTTGCCATAGCAAATACACTTCCTTTTTTAAATTTGTATTGGAAGCACATAAAAATAACGCCAAAATAATTAAGGCGAACGACAAGGCAAGATTATTCGCGGTGTCAGTGAGTTGTTAGCTAACTAACGTTAATAATCTAAGATCTAAGCTACTAATGTTTGTACAGACTCATCGTAGAATTCTAGTCTGTTCCATTGGTAGTCACTGTTGGATCTAATATTGTCGTATTTGAATGTACCATGGCCTATTTTAACAGATACGGTATACTATTTCTATGGCAAACTTTTCTTTTGATATTGTAAGTGATTACGACAAAGCCGAGCTAAATAACGTGTTTGATCAAACCCAGCGCGAAATTACATCGCGTTATGACTTTAAGGGTACATCTGCCGCCGTAGAATGGCTTAATGACGATAAGACCGGGATAAAGATTATTGGCGACCACCAGTACCAATTAGACGCAATTGCAGACATAGTCCGCAAAAAACTGGCAGCCCGCGAACAAAGCCAAAAGCTACTTGACACCACTAAAGTACCTGTGACGAGTAACCTCAAGATGACCTGGGAAGTTCCCTTTAAACAAGGATTGGATCAAGACAAAGCCAAAAAAGTTACTTTGGCGATTCGTGAAGGTTTTCCAAAGGCTAAAACCCAAATACAGGGTCAAGAAGTACGGGTTACGAGCGGAAGCAAAGACGAGCTTCAAGGCATCATGCAGTTGCTACGTAGCAAGGACTACGACTTTCCGTTGAGCTTTACCAACTTCAGATAAGCAACCACTAGCGCTATACTGATGGCATGAGTGAATCGGCCAAGGCCACCAACGAAGAGGTAATCAAAGAAGCAAAGCGCGTTCTAAAGAAGAATGACCAAAAGCTGTATACATCTCCTGCTGGCGACTTATATCCGCACCAATGGCTGTGGGACAGCTGCTTTACAGCTATTGGTTTGCGGCACCTGAATGTTGACCGTGCCATGCAGGAACTTACAAGCTTGCTTCGCGGGCAATGGATCAACGGCATGTTGCCAAATATGATATTTAAAGACTCTGGCTTGTATGCCCAAGATGCTAATATTTGGCGCAGTAAATTGTCTGTCCTTGCCCCAGATGATGTAAACACTACGGGCATTACTCAGCCACCCATGCTGGCAGAAGCTGTAGTTAGAGTTGGCCAGAAGCTGAATAAAGCAGAGCGACGCACCTGGTATACCACAATGTTCCCCGCAATTGTTGACTACCATATGTGGTTATACCGCGAGCGCGACCCAAACAAAACCGGCTTTGTATTGCAACTCCACCCCTACGAAACTGGTCTGGATAGCACTCCGCCTTGGCTAGACCAGCTGCATAGGCATCATCGGCCATGGTGGGCACGGACTATTGAATCAACTGGCCTGGTACATGCAGTGAACTTCTTTCGGCGGGATAACCGACACGTAACACCCGGTCAACGTATGGACAATATGGATGCCCTATTATTTTATGACGTTATACGTAAGCTGCGTGCTCAACGCTACGATATAGACTCCATCCTCAAAAAGACGTACCTGACCATTGAGGATATATCGTTTAACAGTATTTTCGTCCGAGCAAACGAGCTGCTGGGAGAGATTGCAAGCACTATCGACCGTACATTGCCCGATGACCTACAAGAATCAATCACGCGTAGTCGCGTTAGCTTTGAGCAACTGTGGGATACCTATAGTGGGCAGTATTATTCTAGAAATTTTAAAACTAAAAAGTTAATTCGCGTCCCAAGCCTGGGAACCCTTATGCCGCTCTATGCCGGTTGTGTTAGCAAAGAGAGAGCCGAACAATTGGTAGCCATGCTACATAAGGCAGATGTGTTCCAAAGCGAATACCCCGTGCCAAGCGTACCTGTTGGTGCGAAGGAGTTTAGCCCGATGCGCTATTGGCAAGGTCCCACCTGGCTTAATACCAATTGGCTCATTGCAGATGGATTAGAGCGTTACGGCTATAAAGCTGAGGCAAAGCACATCCGAGATAAATCTGTCGAACTTGTTGCCCAGCATGGCTGCTACGAGTATTTCTCACCGTTAGATGGTTCGCCTGCCGGAGCTAAAGACTTTAGCTGGACAGCTGCGCTTGCTATTGATTTGCTGTCGTAAGCGGGAAGTGCACTTCGGCAATATGGTCGACACGTGCGTCAATCTCATCAGGTATTGTGCGGATCACATCTTCCAGATTTGCGAGTGCTCTTTCTGTAACTTCATCTGGATTCATATCGAGCTTTCGCAAGCTATTACTCATGTCGAAACAGATACGCGTAAGTGCAGCCGTCCTTTGCACAGTAGTTACCGGGTCTGCCTGGTGATCTTCAATTACCCGAGCGTTCAATCGATCAACAATTGTGCCTGTGAGTAGCAAGCCTCCGCTAAGATACAACAAGCCACTATATCGTGCGTGTTCAACCTCTTCGTCCAGCAAAAGTAATAAATGGTATGTGTCTGCCAACTCCTGGTGCCATTTATCAACAAAATCCGCTAAGTCATCCGGCAACTTCTCCACTGTCTGGGCTAAGAGCGCCTCAAAGAAGCCATCATCTTTTAAGCCTTGTTCATTCTCCAGGAAACCTTGATGAACAGGCGAGTACTCACCAGTTTTATTGAGGAATCTCTTATGCATATTTGCTCACTGTAGGATTTAGACTATAGTATGTTTAGTGTTATTTGTCAAGTTGCTAATCTTACACGGGCAGCTGGGGAATCTCGGTCTCTTCTGCTTTACTAGCAGTCTTGTCAGCCAGTTGCTGTACCTTGCCCAGCTTACGCTCGATAGTACGACTCTTAATGCTGGCACTGTCTATAGTCTTGGTGGCTTGGACAAGCTTTTCGCGGGTCTTGTCTAGTAGGTCGCCAAACTTACCGAACTCGCCTTTAATTCCTGTTAGTAGTTCCCAGACCTGGCCAGTCTGTTCGGCAATGGCTAATGTACGGAATCCAAGTTGATAACTGTTGAGGATGGCGGCTATGGTAGTTGGCCCGGCAATAGTAACTCGGTAATCGGTCTGTAAGTGCTCAAATAACCCTGGCTCACGCAGTATTTCTGCGAACATGCCTTCCGTCGGGACATACAAGACTGCAAAGTCAGTAGTACGTGGTGGCACGATGTATTTAGCCTTAATAGACTTAGCCTCTATTTTTACACGACTGACCATGGCTTTTTGAGCTGCTGCAGCAAGATCAATCTGTCCTTTTTCTTGTGCTACTACGAGTCGTTGATAATCTTCTAAAGGAAATTTGGCATCGATAGGTAGATAGATAAAGCCTTTTTCTGAGCTCTTGTCTGGGAGCTTAATAGCAAAGTCGACTACATCTGCAGTCTTAGGATTAACGCGTACCTGTTTGTCATAGTGATCCTTAATAAA
>CAZKKJ010000061.1:0-1433 GCA_964553355.1 uncultured Candidatus Saccharibacteria bacterium
AGCCATTGTGGCCGACCGCGCTGGCACCACCCGCGACATCAACCGCACCACCGTAAAGTACCAAGGTAGGGAAATCGAACTCCTAGACACCGCTGGTATCCGCAAAAACGGCAAGATCGAGGTCGGCATCGAACGCTTTAGCGTTATCCGTACCCTCAGCGCCATCGAGCAAGCCGATATTTGCTTGATGATCATGGACGTCAACGAACTCAACACCCAGCTCGACCAAAAAATCGCTGGTATGATCAAAGACTCGGGCAAGGGCATGATCATGGTCATCAGCAAATGGGACAGTATCGACCAAGAAAAGACCCCATACACCCGCGACCAATTGGTAGGCGAGCTACGTTTTAATTTTCCATTTGTGCCGTGGGCTCCCGTTATTATCACCAGCTCCATTACCGGCCAGAACGTTACCAAGATCTTCGAGCTCGCACTCGAGATCGAAGAACGCCGCAAACGCAAATTCACCACCAGCGAGCTCAACCGTTGGCTCCGCGATGTGGTTGCACTTCACCCACCAGCCGGGCTTAAAAACCGCGCGCCCAAGCTTAACTACATCGTCCACGAAGACGACAATCCTATCCCAAGTTTTAAAGTCTTCGGCGCTCACACCAAATTCCTCCACTGGAGCTACAAACGCTTTATGGAACGCAACTTCCGCGAAACCTACGACTACGCTGGCTCACCCGTCCAGTTCTGGTTCATCGAAAAACACGTCACCCACAAACACGGCACCCGCCCCGTCGAAGACTAAATATGTCAAAGATTCCAGAAGAGCGTTTAATTGATACCGTGATGGGTACACTTTTTGCCTCTCAGTCGGGTGAAATTTACCAGGCCCTAACCCCAGAGGCCGGAGTGCGATGCTTATCAGAACTTCAAGACATTATTAGTAAGCACGCCACCGTTACAATAGGCGAGTATGCCATTCTGTTCACCATTGAGGATGATCCTGAACTTACTAGTGACCGGTCCCGGATTTCCTGGGCCGCTTCAATTATTGAATTCTCTATCAACGAGCAGTTAGTACGCAATCGTGGCAAGGGCATCGCCATTCCTCATGACAACCAGCCTTTTAGGTCCCTTGCACCATTTGCCGAATTAGATATTATCGAGATTACTCAGGACGATATAGATCCCAACTTTGACCCAACCCCTTATAACAACCATGATCATTAAGTGCTAGTAGGATATACTTCTTGGCATGGGTTTATTCAGTAAAAAACCAATTCAGCACAGCAGCACCGCACCGCTGTACACCTTCGGCAACCAATCAACCACCCTTATAGTCGCGCTAGGAAATCCCGGTAAAGAATACGACGGTACGCGCCATAACATTGGCTTCGCCTGCATTGATCAGTTTGTGGATAACAAAGATGAACTTGGTGGTTGGGTCACCAAAAAAGACCTACACTGTCAACTAACCCTCG
>CAZKKJ010000061.1:1443-4250 GCA_964553355.1 uncultured Candidatus Saccharibacteria bacterium
CTCGGAACGCTTGGTTGCAACCGTGTAATCGTTATTAAGCCCACAACCTTCATGAATGAGTCGGGAAGGGCCGTACGGGCCGTACAAAGCTTCTACAAGGTGCCTAACGCCCAGACATTAGTTGTTCATGACGAGCTCGACATACCATTTGGCCAAATCCGCACCCGCGTAGGCGGTGGTAGCGCAGGCAACAACGGCATCAAGTCTATCTCCAGCCACTGCGGCGAAGACTTTGGCCGGGTGCGCATTGGAATCAATAGCGAGCACCGCACCAAGAACGAAGAGAAAGACTTTGTCCTCAAATCTTTTAGCAAAGCAGAGCAAGAAAAAACTCCGGCACTATTTGCCGAAGTTGATGCTATATTAACCGAGTATATTTACGGTGGCAGCCTGGCCGCCGAAACCCGCAGCTTCCTTATCTAGTTACCTTGGACAGGAGGTGGAATATTATTCACCAACTGATCAGGGCTTGGGTTCGCATGGGGGTTTATTCGACCATCAGCCTCTGCCTCAGCAGATAAAGTAGGAATGTTTCGTGCCGATGCTTGTAAGGGAGCTACCGCTGGTGTCTCTACTGACACGTCAGTATTTTCGCCCGTGCCTTGTGGGTCGGTGCCCAAAATTCGTAGTTCATCCGGCGTTATATCTCCTTGAGACTGTGTGTTTGTTGGTTCGTCATTCATTTTTATTATCCTTTTACCTTATTACAAAGCTAGGATACAACAAATGCCCATTACCTACAAAGCCCTCTGGTTATTTAGGATAATCTCTTCGACTACAACATCGCCAACAAGTTGCATTGACATAAAAAGAGCGGATCTTAAACCGTCTGGTGTCTGTATACGCATTCCTGTGGCGGGACAGAACTTCGCTTCATCAGATCTATAGATTTCGTATCGGGGAGTAATCAGTAACTGCCCCTCAGCTTGCTCCTCGATGACAAAGGACTCTTCTGCAACTTCCTCAAAATCTGATTTACCAAGCATAAGTAGTTTAAGCTCGGTAGTTGCTGCGTGTATCGGACTAGCTGGATCTACACCATCAGCTAGGGCTCCCAGATTATAGAAGCCCGCCTTCTTGCTACCAGAAAAGGCAATACCAAATATATGCTTCGTGGTGGCATCTACACTTTTCCGAACAGAAGATTCGCGCTGCGGAGCCTCAGCATTGTTTTTATAAATACCTGCAACTGTTTTAAGTGACTGCAGGTGCGCATACCGCCCCAAGTTGGCATTACTAACCAAAAGTTCTTCATCAATTGAAGGATCTCTGTGGTCCAGTGATGCCAAGGTAGTTGTCATATCCTGCCTCAACATGTCGAATATGACCGTGAAAGGGCTGACATTGATCATTCTAGCCATTGCAACAGCGCCCTGTAAAAGAGCAGTGTAGTTTTGCCGAGCCTCATCTGTACCGACGGAAGCTTGAAACATTGATTCTAATGTTTTTTCGATAGCGCTCATATATTTTAACCTTTAAGTATAAAGAGCCTACAGAGGGGGTGGGCACCGCTGTAGGCTCATTACACCCTTCAACCCACCCGAGCGAAGCATCAGCGCCTTATAATTAAATGGCCTGTGCCGTCCCCGGACTAATCCGGGGATCATCTGGGGGACTCGCTTTGAATTCGGGGCTCCTTTACTGTCGAAACAGTAGGGGTACTAGTTAAAGGGGTTAGTCTGTTTTAGAGCGCCGCACCTGTCCAAGGACAAGAGCAACGAAGAAAAGTGGAGGGTAACAACTTATGCTCGAACGCTCTAAAACAATCTAACAATTGTTAGAATTTGGGGTAGAAGGTACGTAAAACCTGAAAATCAGGAATTACAAGTTGCCATAGTAACAAATATCTTACATAATGTCAATACTATTTATCAAATTGGGGAATTTGGCAAACTTGTTATGTTAGTAAAAAGCGTGAGGGTAACAGATGAGCCGCGGCTCTCTGGGCTGTCAGAACTAGCTCAGCCAGTAGAGCAGTTATTTTACTTTGGTGACCTATTACATTTGCTCGATAAACCCCTTGTAGCCATCGTTGGCAGCCGAAAAGTCAGTGATTATGGCCGGGCCGTTACTATCAAGCTGGCCACTGATCTAGCCCGCGCTGGAGTTGTAATTGTGAGCGGCCTGGCGCTGGGCATAGATTCTATCGCACACCAGGCTGCATTGGATGCTGGCGGGCAAGTGATCGCCGTGTTGCCAAGCGGTCTTGACCGTATCTACCCGGCTCAGCATCTGGGTCTCGCTCGCCGAATAGTCCAAGAGGGCGGGGCACTGATTACCGAACACGCCGTCGGCAAGGGACCGCCCATGAAGTATCGTTTTATAGCCCGAAACCGAATTATCGCCGCCATAAGCCGTGGCGTACTCATTCCCGAAGCCGCCCTCAAAAGCGGCAGCCTACACACTGCCAACTTTGCCCTAGAGGCTGGGATTGAAGTCTTCGCGGTACCAGGCAATATAACCAGCAACACCTCCGAAGGCACCAACAACCTTATCAAATCTGGCGCCCAGCCTGTGACGCGTGCAGAAGATATATTAGAAGTCCTCGGCATTCAAACAACTACGGAACCATGTTACCAACCTCAAGATCCTGCTCAAGCAGCAATCATGCGCACCCTGCAAGATGCTGGTGGAGAAGCCGCGCGGATTCTAGAACTATCTGGTCTTACGCCCGCAGAGTTTCAGCAAACGCTAACTATACTAGAAGTAAACGGCGCTATTCGCCAAACAGGGTCAGGAACCTGGACTAGGTCATAAAATTTGCATTCTGTATAATTCTGATTAACACAATAAATGATTTGAAATAA
>CAZKKJ010000062.1:0-4090 GCA_964553355.1 uncultured Candidatus Saccharibacteria bacterium
ACCACAGACGAAGAACTAGCTCAGATCTTTGGCGAACATGGTGCAGTAGCATCAGCTGTTGTAGTCAAGGACCGCGAGACTGGTCGCAGCAAGGGCTTCGGCTTTGTTGAATTCGAAAACGATGACGAAGGTAAGGCAGCCGAAAAAGCTCTTCACAACAGTGAAGTTGGCGGCCGTACTGTTACCGTTAACGAAGCTCGTCCCAAAGAAGATCGACCTCGTCGTGACTTTGGTGGCGGTGGCAACGGTGGCGGCAATGGCGGATCTTTCCGTCAAAGCAGCTGGTAAGCCGTTAGCTATAACGCACTAAAAAGCTCCGGATTCGTCCGGAGCTTTTTATATTCTTCGTGATTAAGAGTTAAGGTATAAGCGAAGCACCCCTAGCACCGGGACTAGCCCAGTCTAGGTTCGGTGTACCACCATTTTATATAATCCAAGGAGAACAATGGAGCCTAAGATTGCTACCAGTAAGCTACCCAGGTTAAAGCCACTTACGCCACTGCCACCAAGTGCGCGGGCGATAAAGCCACCGATCATCGCGCCAATGATTCCTATTACAATGTTAGCTAAAGCTCCCTGTTCTTGATCGGTATTCATAATTAGCGAGGCAATCCAGCCTGCAAGTGCACCAAAAATAATCCATGCTACTATTCCCATTTTTACTCCTTTGTCTTAGTTATTTTCACTCTATTTTATGAGCCTACATTGCGTACTGTAGGTTGCTGGCACGCCTAAAGCTAAACTCGTGGTCCAACTCCTCAGCACGGGGCTCTTCGGCCCAATGCAGTATGCTCGTTGCTCGATCTTGAGCTTCGAGCTCTCGAGTGATTTCGGCAACCGATCGATCTAGATCGGTGTGTTGCTTGAACTTGCGTGACAAGAATCCGTCTATCTTTCGTTGTGTTGCTACTTTCATACTGCCTCCCCTTAGTTTATCCGGCCTCGCAGCTATAGTACCCTGATACCCTTAGAGGAATCTGTAAACTTTCTTTGACGCAATTTGTAACATATCTAACTTGTTCATGACTTAACAGGGGTATACTAGATACAATAATGATTAAGCCCAAGCGACTTTCGACCATTCTTTTGCCCTCTATGAGGGTGTATGTATTGGCCTCATTAGTGTCATTAGTGGCGTTCTTGGGCATAACCGTTTGGTCGTGGAACAATGCTAATAACAATGTTGAAAAAGATTTTCAGATCACCATCCAAAGTGGCACCAAATCGGCCGCCGATGTTCTAAGTAGCACGATTACAACTTATGGCGAAGTACTCCGTGGCGCAGCAGGACTATTTAATGTCGACCCAAACCTGAGCGAAGAGTCCTGGAAGCTATATGCCCAGAATCTTCAGCTTCAACAACGCTACCCAGGCATGCAAGGCTTGGCCTATGCTCAGCATGTACCAGCCTGGGAACTGGATGATTTTTTACAGAACAACCGCAAGGCCAATGGCGATCCGTATGTAATCGTGCCAGATACTCCCCGCGACACCTATATAATTAGCCGTTATATAGAGCCACATACTCCCGAGCAACAAGCTTACATCGGACACGACCTTAGCTTAGAGCCCGTCCGTGGTAAAGCCATCGCCCAGGCCCGCGACAGTGGAGTCTTAGCAGTCACCGGCAGAGTTACTCGCCCCACTGACAATCAGCCGGGTTTAGTGATATACGTGCCGGTCTACAAGAAAGGTATGCCCACGGGTACCGTGGCCGAACGGCGGGCCGCCATCCAGGGTTATGTTTCTGCCGGAGTGCGCATTAGCGATCTAATTAATGGCATCTTTGCAGCAAGCCTGAGTGATGACGCTGCCATCCAGCTATATGGAGGTAAACGAGCTATTGCCGAAAATCTAGCGTACTCTTCGCCTGGATATGACAAACTCATTCATCAACCGAGTGTTGCTACCGCTCAACAGGTCATTACAGTCAGCGGTAACGACTGGTTATTGATCGGTTACGCCAGCCGCGACTTTGGTAACCAAAGCCAACGCAACCTTCCCCAAACAATTCTTTGGGGTGGCGTTATGTTAAGTTTCGTAGCCTCGGCACTACTATTTACCGTAATGGTCACCCGCGCCCGATCTATTACCAGCGAAAAAAATCGTGAGGTTCAAGAGGTCAAAGACAACCTCATCGCCTTGGCCTCACACCAATTACGCACACCCGCTACGGGAGTAAAGCAGTTTATTGGTATGGTGCTCGAAGGCTACGCCGGCAAAATTACGGCCGACCAGCGCAGCATGCTAGACCGGGCGTATGCTAGCAACGAAAGGCAGCTAAAGATCATCAACCAGATCTTGCACGTCAGCCGTGCCGACTCCGGCCGACTAGTACTTAACATGCAACGACTTAACCTGACTAAGCTCATAAAAACAGTTAAAGGCGAACAAGCCCAGGTGCTACGCGACCGCAAACAACGACTCATTCTTAAGTTGCCCAAGAAAGATGTATTCCTAGAAGCTGACGAACAATACATGGCTATGGCCATAGACAATCTTTTAAGTAATGCCAGCAAGTATTCGCACCCGCGTACCACCATTACCATTTGCGTTACGGCCGCTCGAGGCGAGGTAACCATTACCGTGGATGATCACGGCGTCGGCATTGCCAACGAAGACCTGCACCTGCTGTTTCAAAAGTTCTCGCGCATCCATAACGAGCTGTCTATTGCGGCTGGTGGTAACGGTATTGGGCTGTACCTATGCCGCGAGATCGTTGAACTCCATGGCGGTAGCATAGAGGTTGATTCTATTCCCGACAAAGGTTCGCTCTTTACAATTACTCTTCCCCGCAAACAGCCCGTAGAGTAAACTGTGATGAATATTACAGTAAGAATTCTTACGGGATTAGGTCAGTAGGTACGAGATGATACATATTACTGCGAGGACAAAAACTTTATGGCAAATATATTAATAGTTGAGGACGAGACTGTATTGAATGATGCTTATGGCATCATTCTGCGGCAACAAAAGCATGATGTTCGCCAAGTATTCGACGGCGAAGCTGCCCTTGCCGCCGTTGCCGAAAAAGTTCCCGACCTTATTCTATTAGACTTACGCATGCCCAAAATGGATGGCGTAGAATTTTTAAAAACTCTTAAGCCTAGTAAAACGCATCCCAAAATGAAAATCATCGTCTTTAGCAACTACGACGTCCAAGAAGACATCGACGACGCCTTTAAGTTAGGAGCTACCCGCTATATGCTCAAAGCCTGGGCCTCCCCTAAAGAACTGGTCCGCATGGTCAACGACACCTTAAAAGACAAATAGCGTTGTTAGATTGTTAGGGCTTTAAACTCGTCTTCGCCCATTACCTGTCGCATTTTGTCGACATGTAAAATGTAGCGCTGGTTCTGATAACTGATGATTTTTTGTTTGCGCAGTTTACCTAGCTCTACCGCCGTCGTTTCTCGGGTCATGCCAATCATATGGGCTAGGTCTTGGTGGGTTAAGCGAATATCAATCCGGTAAACATTGGGCTTGATCTCTTTGCCAAAACGAAGCGACAACCACTGTAAAATGCGGAGCAACTTCTCTGCTGCACGAGTTTGTTCAAGGGCAGATATATGAAGCTGTGCTCCCACATATAGGTTAACGTATCGATTAAGAGTGAAAGCCAACAAGCTACTAGTAGAATGTAGCACCTCATGGAGTTGTTGCCGTGGCACAGCGTGTACTTCGCAATCGGTAAATGCATCGGCGTAATACAGCGAAACTGGCGACTTACCAAACAACCATTCGGGGGCCAATAATCCGCCTTGGTCACTAAAAGTCAGCACCTTTTCTTCGCCGCTAGTATTGATGTCGTACACCTTTACCATACCGGTCTTAACCACAAAGGCAGTCCGCGGCACCTCGCCTTGGTACAGGAGCGGCCAACCTTTTTTGAGCTTACGTGCAGGATACTTCTGCAAGAAACTAGTCAGCGCCGGTGGTGTCGGTGTGAGGTCCATTGCTTTAGTATAGTCCCCTTATAGAATAAAGCAGCATAATGAACAGCCTTCGGTGAAGGATTTACAACACCCTTGATCTGACAATTGACACATCCACCCCTGTCTTGTATGATGTAGTTTGCCCTAACGACGCG
>CAZKKJ010000063.1:0-3832 GCA_964553355.1 uncultured Candidatus Saccharibacteria bacterium
TACCGACCTGACCGTGGTCGAAGATAAATCGGCCAAGAAGGCCGTTATCGACACCGCCAAACCGCACCTTGCAAGCGTAAAAGTGCTGGGAGCGAACGGTAAGCCCGTTAAACTATTGTCTCGTGGCAACGACTGCACCATCGAACTCGTAGTCAATAACCCTACCGACGAAGTTATCGAAGTTGGTGCCTCTATTGTGCGCAACGACGACTTTTATTGCTTTGGTACTAACACCGCCATAGACAGCATTGCCGTACCAAAAGAAGATAGCGTTACCATGTCGCTAAACATCCGCAACCTTCCGTTTCAGCAAGGAGCTTACTATATTGTGGCTGGGGTGTTTTCTAAAGGCGGTAAGTCAGTGTACGAGATGCGTACCAAGGCTAGTTCTTTCCGAGTTACCCAGGAAGACATGACCGAAGGTTTGGTAAACCTAGAGCACAGCTGGAAAGCAAGCAAGGAATAGTATGTCCAAATATGCCCACAATGTCGTAAGCGAAGCCGAACAGAACACTCCATGGTTCAAGATCATGCAGTGGATAGGTAACAAACCAAAAGTCTTAGATGTTGGCTGTAGTAGCGGCTATTTTGGTGAAAAGCTCATCGAAGCCCGGCAGGCCACTGTTTGGGGCGTGGATTTGGATACAGACGATGCGGCAGCCGCCAAGAAACGTGGCTACCAGGACGTCCTGGTAGGTGATCTAGATGCTTTTGATTGGAAGCGCTTTGGTTCCAAAAAGTTCGACGCCATCATCTTTGCCGATGTGCTGGAGCACGTCAAAGATCCACTGGCTAACGTCATCGCCGCCAGTAAGCTCCTAGCTCCCGGAGGATTTATCTTTACCTCCATCCCCAACGTCGCTCACATCACCGTCCGTACCGAGCTAATGGAAGGTAACTTCGACTACGAAGACACCGGACTACTGGACAACACTCACATCAAGTTCTTTACCAAAAAGACCGTCCAAAAGCTATTCTTCGACGCCGGACTCGAGATAGTCCACTTCGACAGCACCACCAACGACGTTTCTGACGGCCAAGTCCGCAGCCACCTAAAACGTATGGGGCTAGAACCATCAGCCAAGTTTAACGATATCTTGGACTCCAGCGAGGCTCGCACCTTTCAGTATATAGTTGGTGCTCGCGTTCCTGCTAAAGGCACTAAGCTGAAAGCACCCAAAGCACTGTCTTTGCCCAGCAAATTGCACGACGACTGGCCAGCCATAGAAAAGAATCTACAAGAAAACACCAAGACTATTCAACGCTTGCAACAAGAAAACACCGAACTCTACAACCAGCTAGACGCCATAAACGAGCGTATCCGAAATATCCGCAAGAACCCCGCTAAATGGGTGGCCAAAAAAGTGTATCGTAAAGTCAGAAAAAACCGTGGCTAAAACCTGCGTTATCATCCCTAGTTGGAACGGTATAGATTATATTGCCGACTGTTTAAGCTCGCTGCAAAAACAGAGTCTAAAGCCGGACATCATTGTAGTAGAAAACGGCTCTATAGACGGCTCGCCAGAACTTATTAAACGCAAGTTCCCCAGCATAAAGCTAATGGAGTTTAGTAAGAACGCTGGCTTTGCCGGTGGCGTTAACCGAGCCATTCGCCCAGCCTTAGAGCAGGGTTACGAACATATAATTCTGTTTAATAATGACGCCGTGGCTGACAAAGATTGGGTTAAGAATTTAGTATCTGCCGCCAATGCACACCCCGAATGCGGCATTGTGACCTGTAAGTTTATGCGTATGGATAAAGAGCACTTCGACAGCACGGGAGAAATTTATACCACCCACGCCATGCCGTTTCCGAGGGGCCGTAATACTAAAGATACCGGGCAATACAACAAAGGCGAGTACGTCTTTGGCGGAAGTGGTGGCGCCAGTCTATATCGCGCTAGTCTATTCCAAGATATCGGTTTGTTCGACGAAGACTTCTTTGCCTACTTCGAAGATATCGACATTGCCTTCCGGGGACAGCTAGCCGGATGGAAGGTTTGGTACGAACCGTCTGCCGTAGCGTACCACCACGTTTCGGCCACCAGCTCCAAGATCAGCGGCTTTTCGCGCTACCACGGCGTCAAGAACTGCATCCTGACCTACAACAAGAACATGCCTGGCATTTACTTCTGGAAGTACAAACTATGGTTGTTTGCCCGTTTGGCCAGGATGTTTATTGGATCGCTCCGCGACAAACGCCCCGACGCTTTCTTCCGCGGCTTCTTTGCTGCTGTATTGCTTATTCCTTCCACATTGCGCAAGCGCCACAAGATCCAGAGCACCCGTAGAGTCACGCCGGCTTACATAAACTCATTATTCCTCAAGGGCGGACCGCCAAGAATCCCCAAATTCTAGTTTTAGCGCTAGGATTTTGCTGGTTTTTTCTGGGACGTGCCCAGGCAAACAAACAGAACTATAAGTACAAGATAAATATGAATGGCATTTGGGTAGCCACTAAAGAAGTTCCACTGCACCAAAAATGCAGCCAGTATAGCCCAGGTCCATTTACTGGCGCGTAGTGCATAGAGCAGTGCACCTATAATGGAGCCAAATAAAGCAATGCCTACGAGTCCATTCTCTAGAAGCTGCTCTATAAATTCGTTCTGTACGATCTCGCCGGTATTTACCTTATCCGGAAATTCATTGCGCAAGATCACGCCAGAGCCGCCCAGACCCACACCAAAGACTACTCGTGGTGCTGACTTAGCCCACGACTGAATAGCTAGCTCGGACAGCTGCAAACGAATATTGGTAGACTCTTCTACATAACCATCAAAGTTCGGCAAGGTCTCTTTGGACTTGGGGTCGGGGATATCTTCTGCGTTACCGACCGATTGCGGCTGGACCAGCACCACTGGATCGGGCGGATTATCATTGACCTCTAGGTCTATAACTCCCAAAGACAACTGCTCCACACTTGAAATAACTGCGTTCTTAAACGAGACATTAATATCCGGGTTAAGCGCCGCGCTCGTGCCTTGTAGCAGCAAACAAGCCACAAAGCTCGCGAGTAGCAGAGAAGCAGCCGTCACCACACTCTTAACTCTTGGACGGTCTACTATGGCTAGAACAATTACTGCAATCGCAAAGGCAAAGATTGCCCCACGGCTTAGAGTTACACACAGAGCAGTGACAATCACCATAAAGCTTAACAGCAAGGCACGACTATAGTCATTGCGGAAAAGCTTGTGCAACAGAATGATGGCCGGCGCCAACAGCATATTGCCAAAGAACTGCGGTTCTATAGTAAATACGTTCGGACGGGCAAACCCAAACTGGGCAGGGGGACACCCGCGGCACAACAAAGCCGCGTTAGGCTCTAGCCAAATAGCAGCCACCAACTGCACAAACGACAACAAACTCATAACTACCGCACTCGCAATAAAGACTCTCTCTAGAGTAGGTAGCAGCGCACGGAATCGTTCTTTCTGGGCCATAGTGGCCAGGAATACCAGGTACAGCATGCCCATCACTCCAAAGGTCAGTACTCCTCGTTTGCTATTGGCCGACCATAGAATACTTAAACCACTAACCACCATGAAGACCGATACCAGACGCACGGACGCCAGTTTCCATAGGTGTTTACGGGCGGTCCAGATGGCCGGCGTGCCAACAAGGGCTAAGATCAGAAGGTAGGTCAGGGTAATAGACAGCTCAAAATTCATGCTCGCATCTTTTCCCAAACGAAGCAGTGGATAGTAGCTAAACCAGATTGCGACAGGGGCTAATGCCCAAATTTTTTCTAGTAGGGGGTTTTTGTACTTCATAGGTTTCTGTATTACTCCATTGTAAACTGTAATCATGCATATTGTCATTGATGCCCGCAGCC
>CAZKKJ010000064.1:0-3786 GCA_964553355.1 uncultured Candidatus Saccharibacteria bacterium
CGACTATCCTAGAGTATGCTGCCAAGAACCGGGCCAGCGATATTCATATCGAACCACTAGAAAAGGTACTTAAGATCCGCGCCCGGGTAGATGGCATCTTGCGCGAGATTATGAAATTGCCCAAAAGTACCGAAGCACCCCTGGTTTCTCGTATAAAGATTTTGTCCAACTTAAAGATTGATGAGCACCGCATACCCCAAGACGGTGGCTTTGCCATTATGGTCGACAACCATGCTATTGACCTCCGTATTGCTATAAGTCCGGTGGTCTGGGGAGAACAAGTGGTTATTCGTTTGCTCGATAAAAGCGGCACCAGCCTTAACCTAACAGACATGGGGTATCATGGCCGTGCCCTACGGACCATTAAAAAAGCTCTCGAGCAACCAAATGGAATGATTCTTACCTCTGGTCCAACTGGCTCGGGTAAATCTACCTCGTTGTATGCGCTGCTACAAGAGATCAAAAGTGACACCATAAATATCGTTACCCTAGAAGATCCAGTTGAATACAAAATGGCTGGCATTAACCAAATTCAAGTTAATGCCGAGGTAGGTTTAACCTTTGCTAACGGACTTAGGTCAATCTTGCGTCAGGACCCCGACGTAGTTATGGTCGGAGAAATTCGTGACAAAGAAACAGCCCAGCTGGCAGTGCAGGCAGCTCTTACGGGACACTTGGTTTTTAGTACGCTGCACACTAACTCGGCCGCTGGTATTTTGCCACGTCTGCTTGACATGGGTATCGAACCGTTCCTGATAGCAAGTACAGGGCACACAGTTATTGGCCAGCGACTGGTTCGTCGTACAAGTGATCAAAAGACTTCTTACCAGTCCGACGCAGCCGAAACCGCCGCAATTCAAGCAACTTTGGGGGCATTACTGCCAGGTTCCGAGGCCGAGCGAGTCAAGGCTTCACAAGATTTAGGATACGATAACTTGCCTCTAAAGGGCCAAAACGCTTATACTTTGTTTAAGGGCAATGATGCTCCCGAAACGCCAGGTGGGTATAAGGGGCGGATGGGACTATACGAAGTCTTCGAGATCAGCGAGGCCATCCAAAATCTTATTCTCAAACGGTCAACCAGTGCGGAGATCCAAAAGCAGGCGCGTGCCGAGGGCATGATAACCATGCGGGAAGATGGATACCTCAAAGCACTGACGGGCCAAACCACACTGGCCGAGATTAACCGGGTCGCTGCGACAGACAGCGCATAGAACCAAGTATCAAAAAGGGTAGGGAACCAACTAAATGCAACCAAGAATCGAAATACTGCTCGAAGAAGTCATCAAGAAGAAGGCTTCTGACCTCCACTTACAGGTTGGTTTGCCACCAATGCTTCGCGTCGACGGCGCACTTATACCAGTTAACGGCACTGCACCGCTTACCGAAGAAACCGTGGAAGCACTGGTATTCGCAATCTTAGACGAAGATCAAAAGCAGATCCTACTCAAAGACAAAGAGTTCGACTTTTCTTTTGCCTTCGGTGACCTAGGTCGTTTCCGTGTAAATGCCTTTCACGAGCGGGGTAACTTGGCTGCGGCACTTCGCCTTATTCCAAACGAAATCCTCAGTATCGAGCAGCTAGGGCTACCACCAATCGTTAACAAGTTTGCCGACTACCCACGTGGGTTGGTGCTGGTAACCGGACCGACTGGTTCAGGTAAGTCTACTTCGTTAGCCGCTATGGTTAATAAGATTAACCACGAGCGCGCTACCCACATTGTGACCATCGAAGACCCCATCGAATTTACCCATAAATCTATCAAATCGGTCATCGTCCAACGAGAAGTCCACTACGACACCTACTCGTTCTCAGCTGCGCTGCGCTCGAGCTTGCGTCAGGACCCGGACGTTGTACTTATTGGCGAAATGCGTGACCTCGAAACAATTAGTGCGGCTATTACCATTGCCGAAACTGGTCACTTAGTCTTTGCGACCCTGCACACCAACTCTGCGGCGCAATCTATCGACCGTATGATCGATGTCTTTCCACCTCACCAGCAGCCTCAGATTCGTTCACAGCTGGCTAATATCCTTATGGCTATCTGCTCACAGCGCCTAATCCCAACAATTGGTGGGGGTCGTGTAGCTGCAGCCGAAATTTTGGTGGCTACTCCAGCCGTCCGAAACATCATCCGCGAAGGCAAGAGCCACCAGCTCGAGGCGGTTATCCAAACTGGTGCCGAATTTGGTATGCAGTCCATGGACAAGACCCTAGTGAGCCTTATCCATAATGGAACTATCACCTACGAAGAAGCCCGCAATTACGCCGTCGATCTAGACGAGCTGGATAGGTTAATGAGAAGCTAACATGCTAACGTTCGAATACACTGCACGCAATAGCTCTACCGGCGAGAAGATTAAGTCTACTGTTTCTGCCGATAGTGAGCAGGCTGCGGCTAAACTCATCCGGGATCAAGGCCTGGCACCGCTTGGCATCAAACAACTTAGCACCGAAAACAAGGGACTAGGCAAAATATTCAATCGTATAAAGACTACCGACAAAGTACTTTTTTCGAGGCAGCTTTCTACGCTTATTAATGCCGGATTGCCATTGGTGCAGAGCTTGCGTAATGTTGCCAGCCAAACTCAAAACAAGACCTTAAAGGCAGTCGTCGGGCAGGTCATATCAGACGTCGAAGGTGGTTCAGCATTGTCCGTTTCTATGGAGCGGCACCCCGGAGCCTTTAACAAAATATTCACCAGCATGGTTGCCGCCGGTGAAGCATCGGGAACGCTCGACAAAGCTTTGGAGCGGTTGGCAAACCAGCAAGAAAAAGACGCCGAAATCATCAGCAAAGTACGTGGTGCCCTTATTTATCCTGCAGTCGTATTGGCGGTGATGTTCGCTGTTATTGGCTTTATGGTGGTTAAAGTTTTGCCCCAAGTAGAACTGTTGTACAAGGACCTAAATGGTGCACAACTACCACTGATTACCAGTATCCTCATTGCGTTCTCGCACTTGCTGATCAACTACTGGTACTTCTGCTTAATCGGCGGTGGTGTTGCAATAGTTCTGTTGGGCCGTTGGGCCAAAACTCCTGGTGGCCGCGAATTTATGGACAAGCTTAAAATGCGCGCATGGCCAATTGGACCTTTGTTTATGAAGTTGTACATGGCTCGCTTTGCTCGCACTGGCGCAACACTGGTTAGTAGCGGCGTGCCGCTTCTACAAATGCTCCAGATTACCGGAGATGCTATTAGCAACGTCCATGTCGAAAAATCGTTAAGCCGTGCAGCAGAGAAGGTAAAGGGTGGTAAGGCACTTTCTGATTCACTCGAGAACGATCCCAACTTCTTACAACTTGTTCCAAATATGCTGCGAATTGGTGAGCAATCCGGTGCACTGGAATCTATGCTCGAAAAGATTGCCGACTACTACGAAAAAGAGGTAGACACCCAAATCCGAAACATCTCCAGCATTATCGAGCCAGCTCTTATGGTTATCTTGGGTATCTTCGCCTTTATTATCGTAGCTGCAGTGCTACTTCCAATCTACGGATTGGCTGGCCAAAACATCGTTACTTAGCCATTTGGGTAAGCGTTCTACCACAAGAAAAAGCTTGCATTTTAAGCATAAGCATCATATATTGAGTTCATCATATCAAAATGTAACTAATGTAGGGGGCATACATACATGCTACAAAATATAAAAAAACGAACAGAAGGCTTCACCATTATCGAAGTCTTGATCGTCCTAGCTATCGCTGGTCTGATCATGCTCATCGTCTTCTTGGCAGTACCTGCCTTGCAACGTAACAGCGCCAACAACGGCCGCCGTGCAGA
>CAZKKJ010000065.1:0-3675 GCA_964553355.1 uncultured Candidatus Saccharibacteria bacterium
CGCGCACCCGTGACTGTCGGCTAAACTCACCTGTGCCAGCTTTATTATATTGCTCAACATTCACTGAACCATCTGGATTAACCGAAGTAACATATGCGACATGACCATAATAGCCTTCCCAGGCAGCAATTGAACCCACGAACGGCACCTTGGTGACCTGATACCTCGCCTTCCGAGCAGCTGAATCCCAATTATTTGCATTGCCCCAAGCCGGTATAGAAACACCGAAAATCTGATTAATTCGCCATGCTACGTAGGAGGTGCAGTTACGAACATCATAACGCCAAGGATCGCTTTGATAGTACTTTCGTCCAAGTTTGGTAGCCATGTGCGCAGAGCACGTCTTGGCTAACACCATAGCTGGTTGGCAGGTAGTGTAGCCCCAGTCATACGTTGAAGCACGAATTAATTCTGCATCTGCCCAGGGGTAACCGCCCGTGTCTGCAACCGCTCGTACGCGAGCCGGAACGACAAGACCACTCAAAAACAAACACAAGACCAGAGCAATGCTTGTTAGCTTTTGATATTGAATTTTTGTAGTATGTATCATTTCTCCCCTCCTTCTGATTGTCGCTGGGCATATCATTGCGAAGGTAAGCATTTGATGTCAAAAAATTAAGAAATAATTAAGAACTGTCTGATTAATTGACAGTTCAATCTTGCTTATGTTTGAATACATCCAGATGTCTAAAATAAAAAGAAGCCTAAAAAACACATCTAGCCTGCATGCACGCATACAAAGGCTATCTAGCATTCACCTTGGCTTTGCTGCAGCAGTGGCCATTCAGATAGTTATTTTTGATGCTGGAAGGCTGATCCCACCAGAAGTGGTGTTACAGCGCTGGATAGCAACAGGCTTATTTACAGGAGTTGTAGCAACTGTCTGGTACGCCGCACGCAATAGAACTAGTCAAGATGCCACGTTAAAAAAGCTGGTAGGCGCGCTGGTTGCTGCCGATATCTGTTTAGCTTCGGTTGCTGTGTACACACAAAGAGGAATGGCCAGCCGTGCAGTAGCTCTGTATGCTATCCCCATTATTGTCGCTGCTGCCATGAACAGACGTAGCGCAATACTAGCAAGCGCGATGTTAAGTATTGCAGCCTATCTTGCTACCTGTGTCGCATATTTTGTCTTACACTTTAACGAAGGGTACAAATTAGAGCTGTACGGGGAAGCCGGCTTTTATAGCGCAGTGTTTATAATTTGTGGGCTATGCCTGTGGGCAGTAGTAAAACCGAGTAATCACAAATAACAAAGGAGCCCTCGCATAGGCCCCTTTGTAGCTACAAAAACTGCGATTAATCTTGTAGCTTAAATGAGTGCATTTTTGGCATTTGGACGTCATCCAGCTGATCGGCTAAATCTTCGAGATAGGCTACATCTACCTTGCCACCCGAGGGGATCACAATGTTTGTTCGTGTCATGTATTCTCCTTTTAACTTGGTAGCTCCAGTGTAGCTTATGCTTACTGAAGGTCAGCTGTAAAATTGTTTACTGTAGAATAGTAAGGTGATAGACATTACCCAAGAAGAATTCGAAAAAATAGTTAGTCGAGCCATCGATAGTATCCCCGATAAGTACTTTGAACATATTAAAAATGTAGTTTTTGTAACTGAGGATGAGCCAACACCCGAGCAAAGACGCAAGCTACAGCTACGCAATGATCAATCATTATTTGGTCTGTATGAAGGCATTCCCATTACCAAACGCAGTAGCGGCTACAATATGGTTCTACCCGATAAGATAACAATCTTTAAGAACCCAATCCAAATGATGAGCAACTCCCAAGAAGAGTTAGTTGCGCAAGTTAACAATACCGTTTGGCATGAGGTTGCTCACTACTACGGTCTGGATCACTTACAGATTCACGAACTCGAAAACTAATCAGTCGTAGCGGTTGCCTTTGACGCGGAAGTGTTTGAAGATAAGTCCATCGAACAGAAGGTGGCTAAAGTAGCCGGCAACGGC
The DNA here is from genome assembly GCA_964553355.1 of uncultured Candidatus Saccharibacteria bacterium. Classification (GTDB taxonomy): domain Bacteria; phylum Patescibacteriota; class Saccharimonadia; order Saccharimonadales; family AWTP1-31; genus CAZKKJ01. Next base: position 1,970 of record CAZKKJ010000065.1, read on the forward strand.
CGCTCCGTAGATAAGCAAGGCCGTATCTAAGATGGAAGATTTGTTTATGTAGGGCACTAGGACAATCGGTAGCGGGACCAGTAACATGGCCCACTTGCTGTGGGTCCAGCCGCGGTGTTTGCTGAGGATAGGCGTCATGGCTAGTAAACCAAAGTAAGCTGCAGCCTCTAGTCGACCGGATGCAATCAACAAGACATCAACGGCGAAGCCCAGACCAAAGAAAATGTTCTGACCTTTGCTATTCGTGTCTATGTCAGGCCACAAACTAAACAAAACCGCCACGACATACAAACCCACTACCAGCTGCCAGTGGCTGAGAATTCCCGAGGTCTGATACAAGATACTACCTGGAATAGCCTGGAGTACGCCTAGATAAGCTGTATTACAAAGCATGCCGCCCACCACATGTCCTTTGTAGTTAGCCATCGATATCCTTCTCTATTTCTTTCCAAAATACCTCGGCCCAGTTCTTATATGCTCGGTCGTTGGGATGAAACAAGTCAGCAGCATAGTTGAGCCAGCTGTCACGGTCTTGAGTTATGGTCTGCAGATCAATTAGCTTGAGGTCTGGTCGCTGTTTAAGTGTGGTAGCAATAATTTCGCTTATCTTAAATGCTGCGGGACGGCGTCCTGGCCGAGTAGCAAAGTACGGCATGTTGCTTACGTACGTACCTTGAGGCAACTGTCGAACAAGAGCTTGAAACTCACTGGTAAAGCGTTTTTCGTCAAACGTTGCCACATCATTAGCACCGATCTCTATGGTCACCAAGTCTGGTTTTATATCGCGAGAAGCGGGCAGCTGCTTATCAAGAACATCTTTTACGACAGCACCGCTGACACTGAGATTTACGACTTTTACGCTCTTGCCTGTCTTGGCGGCAGCTTGATCTGCAATAAGACCTACATAGCCTTTTTGTGGTTGACTCGCTCCAATGCCCTGGGCAGCACTATCACCAAGTGCAAGATAAATAAAATCACCAGGCTTTTGCGCCCGTTGTGTCCAATATTTTTGAAAGCCAGATACGTCCATTAACAACAGCCCCAACCGAATAAGCACAATAAGTATTATTATCCCGGCTGTTATTCCAACAATGGTGAGCACTTGCATCTTTTTCATACCCTACTCGTTAGTATAGCCACTAGCACGATAAGTCCTAGGGCACGTCGAAAATTGTTTCTTCCCTGGAATAGTTCAAGCCACGCCCATGTAAAAAGTGCCCCAAAGCTAACAAGCTCCAAAAGCCGGTGCAGCACTGTATCATGCAAGCTGGTGTGGGCAATCATTTTTCCGGCAAGTAAACACACCGCCCAAGTAATGAGCGGTGTGTTAGGCTTTTCAAACAGTCCAAATGGTAGTGAGTTCCGCTTGTTCACCATGTTGTAGTCGGTCCTAGAATGAACCGCTAACGACTTGGCCCTGGTCACCACTAGTCGCGGTTGGGTCTGCTGGAGTCGTGGGAGCTTCTGGACTTGCTACAGGAGCCTCTGCTGCTGGTGCAGCGCTTTGATCGACAGGTGCTGCAGGAGCAGGTACATCTACTGGCTCTACAACTGGTGGAACTGCTGGATCAACAGGAGCTGGTGCTACTGGATCAGCTGGTGGCACTGGTGCGGCTGCACCGTCTGCTGTTGGTAGTGTTTGATCGGTTGGTACTGATGGATCCATACTGGTTTCCCTCCATATATGCTTCGTTGTTATGTAATCT
>CAZKKJ010000066.1:0-3601 GCA_964553355.1 uncultured Candidatus Saccharibacteria bacterium
TAGATTGCATATAGGCGTGTGGCCTCTGAGCGACCTGACGATGAATAACCTTGCTCACTCTTACGGTATGGCGTGCTCCAACACGAGCCGCCCGAGCGGTATGCTTGGCGCCAGCTTTGGAGACGCGAACAGTATGCCCGGCAACGGTATGCGAGGCATTTTTAACACGTGGCGAAGCGGCAGTTGCTGCTCGTCGCACCCCTGTTTTTAATCGTCGTAGTTTTCCTACCCGCTTAAGCGTCATTCATTACCCTTAAAATGTCTACATAGGCTTCGTAAAGCTTACGTTTAAGTATAGCAAAGTGACCGCTAGAGTACTAGAGGGCGCCAACCAGTTGACGACGCATTGGAACTGCAGCTGAGCGAGAAGCGTAATGTAAGTAAGTACCGCGATGTACGGGACGGGTTTGGGTTGGTCGAGTTACAAATGAACGACTTGGCAGATGAGCAAATGCCCTTTCGGCAGGCTCAACAATCTGTGCATCAATGGTGGACAGAATAGACTTGCCGTAAGAGATCCCTTTTACAATTGGATCATCGGCAAGTGTTTCGTAGGCAAGTGTGAGGTTAGCAAGTATGCTCATTTTTTTGGTATTTGTTTCTTGACTTACCCTTCAATTATACCGCTTATGTCAAACGGGGGTCAAGCCAACTATTTCTTGCGATAAAAATGCTGGCTTTTACTGTAATCATAACGCCGAAATACAGTCTTTACTACGCCGCCAAGTATAACCAGAATTACTACCACCCACACCCCTAAATACATCAGGCCCGCCAAAGCCCCAGCGCGCGATGTGGGCGATGTAAACATTTGTCCAAATGCAGTCAGAAAAATGGCAGCAATCATTAATTTTTGCCACAGCTTTCCATGGCCTCGACTGAGGCTCGGCACCGCCGTTGTACTACCTTGTGCTACCTGCAAATTAACTCGCCGAGGCGCATTATCGTCAATAGCTGCCGCCAAACTCAATGCCTTCTGATAAAACTGTTCTAGCTCTGCAGCTTTAGTAATACGCTTATACTCGTACAGATATACCACATCGTCTAACACTTCGATGTCGTTAAAACCGTAATCGGCCATAACTAGTTGCATTACGTCAGGTGCAAATAAAGACAGGCCCTTGGTGTGTTCACGGTCCGGAAAATACATCTCAAAGTATTTGCCGAAGTCACCCTCGGCAATATAGCGCTGTGCCGTATCCAAAGAAACCTGTTCGCCCAGGTCGTTGAGCGTAGAGTTAATAAACGCATGGACCCGGGCCTTGTGGGTCGACACCGCCGCGATAGTTCGTTCGTATGATCGTCGGCTCTTGCCACTGCCCGTGGTGTGTACACTGTGAAATAATTGCACATTTTTACCAGTTTGTTTGTCGGTGCCGCTGACAACTTTAGTAATAATGCCGGGGATCAATAAACCCTTATAGGCCGCCAGTCCAAATGGTGCATACAAAAGCCCATGCCGATTGGCAAAAACCTGAAAGGTCTTTGTAATGCGGTTAGTGTACGAGGTCATGATGTACATAACGACGCCAATAATTCCGGCCAGAACCAGAGCTTGAACCAATAATGTCAGTGCAACTATGCTTATCATATTGCTATTGTAGTACAGCTCAAGCAAACCCCGTGTATCTACAGAGTTTAACTCCCAAGCTACATCAATGTCGCTGCAGCGTTAGTACGCCCGCAGTTTTAAGGCGCCAGTCGGTTTAGGTCGCGAGGGAAGAGGGTGGCCTCTTTGATGTTGTCCAGCTTAAAGAGCTTTTCGACCAGTCGCTCGAGACCTAGACCAAAACCACCGTGTGGCGGCAGGCCATATTTAAAGGCACTAACGTATGGCGCAAAACCAGGATGTTCTGGGTCAACACCCTTGGCGGCCATTTGGGTCAGTAACGCTTGGTAGTTGTTTTCACGCATACTGAGCGTAGCAATTTCGACGCCACGGAATAGCAAATCGGCGCGCTGGGCAACTTTGGGATTCTGCGGATCAGCCTTATGGTAGAACTTAAAGGTTTTGCTGTTGGCACTCCAACCAACGACAAACACGGCATCGGTACCTTTATTCTTTTTAGCCCATTCGCAGATCCACTTTTCTTCTGCAGGAGCAAGGTCGTCCTCGCCAGTATGGTCCTCTTTGGTGGCTTTGAGGAACATATCGTGAATTTCGTCGATGGTAATCCGTGGAATCTCTTCTGGCGTCGCCGGCAAAGCAACTTTTGGCACGTTCCACATCTTGAATGCTGCTTCGTTGGTTTTCCAGGTGCTTTCTACGACATGAATCAGTAGACCACCGCCAAAGTTAAGCAAATCCTCAAAGTCAATAAAGCCCATTTCGGCGTCCACACTGGTGTATTCGGTCATGTGGCGTGTCGTGGCACTTGGCTCGGCGCGGTACACTGGAGCGATCTCGTAAACACGTTCAAAAACACCAACCATCATCTGCTTGTAAAACTGCGGGCTCTGGGCAAGCGTTGCCTCTTTACCAAAATAATCCAATTTAAAGACTTCGGTACCGCCTTCGGTTGCTTCGGCAAGCAGCTTTGGAGTGTGCATTTCGGTAAATTCATTTTGGTCAAAGTACTCACGAATGGCTTTGCCAACGGCCGACTGCGTTTTAAACAGCGCGGTTTCCTGCATGTTACGCAGACCAATTGTTCGGTTGTCGAGCAACGTATCTAAGTGTTCGCTCTTATGGCTGAGCGGTTTGTCGATCTCGATCGGTGGTTCGTCGGTTACCGGTGCAATGATGGTAATCTCTGGATCGTGCAACTCGGCTCCGCCTGGTGCGCGCTCGTCCGGATATACCGTCCCGGTAACCTCTACTACGGTACCGATCTGCATGCCGCGCAGTTTTTCTACTTCGTCACCCTTCTCTACCAAAACCTGCGTTAGACCCGAGCGGTCGCGAATGTTAATAAAGTTTAATCCGCCTAGCAGACGCTTTTTGTGTATCCACCCTTGAATTGTTACGTGGTCGCTGCTTCCAGCAACGTCTTTGGCTAATGTTCTCATGGAATCCTCTGAAGTTTAAGATTTGTAGGGGCTTATACAGGGTCGACTACACGACAAAACTCGCCGGAGTCTTGTCGTCGACCCGGGAATTATTATCTATGTTTCGTACCACTGTTAACATAGGCTCGATTATACCATGTTATCTCTGTGAATCACTTACAGATATCGAGGAACAACTGCTTTTGTAAACACTAAGGCTTTGAATTAGCTCCAGGTTCAGCTTGTGTCTGCGCCTCGGATGTAGGCTCAGGAGCGTGAGTATGCGATTTGGCCTCTTTCTTAGCCTCTAGTGCCGCCACTGCGCGGAGATCTTCGTACTTGTCGAACTCGTCCACTATTTGCTTACCAAGCACTTGCTCTAAAACATCTTCAATCGTAATAATGCCAACCACCTCTTCGAAGCCGTTTACCACTACAAACAAATGGCGCTTAGTACGAAGGAAGGCTTGCAGAGCATGCTGCAAAGGCTTCTCTTCGTTCACATAATAAACTGGGCGTTTCATCAGCGACTTAACCGAGCCGCCAGCTTTGGCGGTGACAAGGTCCTTCATATACAGCACCCCAACGATGTCAGTAGGCTTTTCGCCGGTTA
>CAZKKJ010000067.1:0-3499 GCA_964553355.1 uncultured Candidatus Saccharibacteria bacterium
TTTCAGGGTTATGTCGTTGATTATCACTACTGTTATTATGTCACGTTATTGATAAGTGCCTTGGGTCAGAGTAATTACCCTTCGCGGCGCCTCCGCAGCCGGGTTGTGGTACATAAACCACAACTCCGAGCGAGGACCGTGCCAAGAAGGGTAATAACTAACTCAAAAGTATTAACTCTTTAGTGGCATAATTACATGTGTGTAGTCGGTGGCTTTGGCATCGGATAAGATGCAGGGTTCTAGCTTGCCGTTGAAGCTAATTTTTACTTCGTCGCCACTAAAAGTGCCAAGCGCATCAAGTAAGTAGCGCGAGTTTAGCGTAATGTCGCCTTCGCCGGTAATCTCGGCCGATGCGCTGGCAGTGTTCTCGCCAAGCTGTGAAGCAATGGATCGAATACTAACGGTCTTCTCGGCCGGGTCGACCTGTATAGTCACGCTTCCGGCGCTCTCGCGGGCAAATAAGCTTGATACTTTAGTGATGTTTACAAAGTCAGATCGTTTAAGCGTAGCTTGAGTCGCAAACTCGCTCGGGATTAGCTTGCGGTAATCTGGGTAATTTCCTTCGATAAGTCGAGTTACCAGCTCTACTTCGCCAACTTTAAACAAGACTTGCTGGTCATCATGGGTTACTTCTACGTCTTCTTCTTTGTCGCCAAGTAAGCGCAGTAAATCCTGCAGGGCAGAGGCGGGGATAAGTAGGCTAATATCTTCCGTGGTCTTCATCACTTCTTTTTCGGCCAGGCGGTAACTGTCGGTTGCAGCCATATACAGTTTTCCACCAGAAGTGTGCAAATACAGTCCGGTCAATACAGGGCGAGCTTCATCGTTACTGGCGGCTACCAGTACTTGCTGTAATCCTTTCTTTAATGTAGAAGATGGAATATACCACGTTTTACCTTCGGTAATCGCCGGCATAACCGGAAACTCATCAGCAGCGATGCCATTAATGACCGAGTTATATTGGTCGGTGGTAATGTGCAGCTTGTAATCATCTAGTGTTAGGTCGATGATTCCATTTGGCAAACTACTGACAAAGTCTTGCATAAGTCGGGCAGGGACCGTAATGCTTCCTTCTTCGGCTACTTTGGATCCAATGTAATGGGTAATGGCAATGTCTAGGTTGGTGGCGGCAATAGTTAGGCGGGTACCAACGGTTTTTAACACGACGTTTGCCAGGATGGGTAAGGTTCCCCGAGTATTGGCAACTCGGGCTACATTGTTGAGTGCTTTACTCAGATTTTCTTGGGTTACTTGAAGCTTCATTTGATTAAATCCTTGGTCCTTTTATTATTAATAAATTATTTGGTTAGAAAAAGTAGAAGTAATAGTAGGAGGTGTGGATAGAGGGTATAAATAAGAGCTAACAGATGAGTTTAGTGAGAAATATTGGGGAGAAGTGGTGCGTACAATGTTAGTAAAACTACTCAAATTTACCCACAGGCTGCGCACAAAATGTGTGCACAAGACTATGGAGTGGATTAATCGGCTAGTTGTGCGCATGTTTGTACGAGCTCCGTCCACCGGCTTTCCACATGACTGCACCATGTCTTTGACAACCGTACTAGGCATACAAACGCTCCTTAATGTCGGCAATGGCGCTCCGAATGTCTGGGTCAAAAGAAGATTCTTTTTCTATCTTTTCTACCGAATGAATAGCAGTAGTGTGGTCTTTACGGCCAAGCTCGCGGGCAATCTTTGGGAAGCTCAAGTGTAGCTCGCTGCGCAACATATACATTGCTACCTGGCGGGGAACAACAATGTCTTTGTCACGCTTTGGCCCCAGTATGTCGTCCACCGAGACCCTAAAATGTTTGGCGGTCCGTTCTACAATCTGCTTGGCATTAAGATGCTTGGGACGGGACTTAGACGAGCCGAGTAGGCTGGTAGCAATTTGTAGGTCTGGCTCTAGTGCGCGCATTTCACAGAAAGCCAACAATTGGTTAAGGGCTCCTTCTAGTTCACGGATGTTGGTTTGCACGTGGTTGGCTAAGTAATCTACGACATCGGCAGGTAGGGTAACGTCGTGACTGGCAGCTTTAGTTTGGATAATAGCGCTGCGAGTTTCGAAGTCCGGGATCTGCATGTCAATGCTCATACCCCAGTTAAAGCGACTTCTTAAACGCTCTTCTAGGGTAGGAATATCCTTGGGTGGTTTATCGCTGCTAATAATAATCTGTTTGTTGGCTTGATGTAGGGCATTAAAGGTATGGAAGAACTCTTCTTGGGTTTTTTCTTTGCCGGCAATAAACTGCATATCGTCCACAATCAACACATCGGCACTGCGGTAATAGCCAGCGAAGTCGGTATTCTTTTTGTAGCGAATAGCATCTAGGAATTCTTGGACAAACTGTTCGGAAGAAATATAGACCACGTGTGCATTAGGGTCTTTGGAAAGAATGGCGTTACCTACAGCTTGAATAAGGTGGGTCTTGCCAATACCCACACCCCCATATAGAAATAGTGGGTTATAACGCTTACCGGGTTCGGCAGCGATTGCTTGACAAGCGGCATAGGCCAGCTCGTTACCAGAACCAACGATAAAGTTCTCAAAGGTATAGCGCTCGTTGAGGTTTTGGCGATACGAATGGCGAACACTGGAGCTTGCTTTGGGTGCGGTGCTTGTTGGCTTAGCAGTCTGAACTTGCATGACCTGTTCGTTCGGCTCTTCTACCGAGCGTTTATGGAGCTTACTACTGACGGCGTGGATTTTGTACTCTACCTTATCTGGTTCGATACCGTTCTTCTTAAGGATATCCAGGATGAGTTCATTAAACTTTCGCTCCAATTGGTTTTTAACAAATACCGTGGGTACGCCAACGACTAGGACCCCGTCTTTGTTACGGAGCAACGTAGTGTGCTTAAACCAAGTCATAAAGTTGCCCCTCGAAACCGTTAGTTCGATCTCGCCAAGCACTGCTTGCCACAGACTCTCGTTACTTTCCCTCATCGCATCCCTTCTTTGTCTCCTGGTATTCTATACAAGAGCAGGAGAGTTTTCCACAAGTTTTACTTTTTAACAGCAGACAGTAATAGTAAAGTAAGGAATAAGATTGAAAGTTATACACAGAAATACCTAACACCTTAGAATCTGTGGATAGCACTTGGCAAACAGTGGAAAAGTTGGTAGAATTAGTGGGTTAAATATTGTGAATTTCACCTGTCTAGCCGCCCTCATTTGTAGTAATTTTTGAGAGGCCAGGGTGAGCTAACAACAATACAAGCACTAGAGTAAAACCCTAAACATAAGGTAGAATAAAACAATGCCAAAACGAACTTATCAGCCAAAGAAGCGACACCGCGCCCGAATGGGTGGCTTTATGAAGCGCATGGCCACCAAAGCCGGACGCAACATCCTCAACCGCCGCCGCAACAAAGGCCGCTCCAAGCTTTCTGCCTAAGCAGAACAAACGCGAGAATAACCCGGGTAAGACCCGGGTTTCGCTTTTCCGGTACTTCTTCGGATATAATGACAGATAATGATTAGTCAAAAACATCGATT
>CAZKKJ010000068.1:0-3461 GCA_964553355.1 uncultured Candidatus Saccharibacteria bacterium
AAGCCTGGGGTCAGTGGTTCAAATCCACTCACCGGCACCAGACGATATTTAAACCCCGAGAAGTCGGGGTTTTGTTTTTTGATACCATATAACATATGAGCAACACTGAGCCCGGACAAGAGAACGGCCCCTCTCTGCAGGAAATGTATGTGGCAGTCGATGAGTGGAAGGGCGAATTGCGAGCCATGCTCCCGACCCTGCCTGACCAGTTCGAGGTGGGGATCACTGAGGAACATTCTGGCGAACCACAGTTTTCTAACGAGGATGATATCTGGAATTACGCAGTTGGTGGAGCGACACTTACTCCAACCACCATGTCCTTAACGATCGACAAGAGGATAAAAGTTAGTCCATCCGAGTTGTTTGAGCAACTAAAACAGACATATTATCACGAGGGTTATCACCTGGCGCGCGGCTTTAGTTTTGCAAGTCCAGACTTGTCGCTCATGGATGTAGCACTAGAAGAAGGTTTGGCTACCAAGTTTGAGATGCTACGGGCGGGCTCGGATCCAAGGTATGCACAATACGATGACCGTAACATCATGTTACAGACCTTAGACGAGGTTGTCGCAGCGAACAAGCAGAGCGGTGATGTCGACTGGCCTAAGTGGAAGTTTTACGACCCAGAGACCGAACGTAGCTGGATCCTGTATCGAGTTGGTACATTCTTGGTAGACGATATTCTTGACAGTCATCCGGAACTTACCATTGAAGATCTAGCGGTCATGCCTCGTGAAGATATCTTTGCACTTACCGATCTAGAAATTAAATAACTCCCGCTGCTCAAGCTTTGGTGACTGGATAGCTCTCTTATAATCCAGTGTGAGCGTGGGAGTTATTTGGCCGCTGAAGGTACGATGCTCTGGGCTAAGTCTTGGGATCGGTGGATCGATCAACTTAGTACTTTCAGCATAGTCCTGGGCAGGCATGCGCGACTATGAACTTTCTTACAAATACCGCGTGATGTAGTTCGCATTGACTCTTTGGTTTATACTTACCCCGCATGCAATTATCAGATTACGACTACGATTTACCGGAAGAGATTATCGCTATTCATCCGCCCGTCACGCGGGGCAATACTCGTTTGCTGCGACTAGACCGCGCGAGTGGGGAAGTCCAGGACGGTCAATATAAAGAGCTGGCCGACTACCTACAGTCTGGCGAATTGTTGGTAATTAACAACACTAAGGTCTTGCCGGCACGTTTGCTGGCCAAGACCACAAACGGAGCCGACCGCGAACTGCTGCTTTTGGAGAAACATGGAGCAGGTGAGGACCACCACGAATCGTTGGTGATGTATCGGCGCAAGATTCGACCAGGTCAAGATCTATTGGTTGGCGACAAAACTGTCAGGGTAGAAGAGGTTTTCGAAAACGGTACGGCCCAAATCAGTAGCCAGCACGACTTGTGGCAGTTGGCGGTAGAGCAGGGGCACATTCCCCTGCCCCCTTATATGCACCGCGAAGACGAGCCCGAAGACCGCGAACGTTACCAAACCGAGTTTGCTGAGGCCATGGGCTCGGTGGCTGCGCCGACTGCCAGCCTCAACTTAACCAACGAGCTTTTGGGTCGTGTTAAAGCCAAGGGTGTGGAGGTGGCTGAGCTTACACTACACGTGGGGTTAGGAACCTTCATGCCTATTCGTGTAGACGACGTGACCAAGCACAAAATGCACCAGGAGTATTTTGAGATTCCGGCTGCAACGGCAGATGCCATTCGTGCCGCCAAGGCCGAAGGCCGCCGAGTGATCGCTGTAGGCACCACCGTCACGCGCACGCTCGAGTTTGCGGCCTCACAGATTCTGGCCAAAGATGCCAAAGACATTCATGGCGAGGCCGACATCTTTATCTATCCTGGTTACGAGTTTAAGATCGTAGACGGACTATTAACTAACTTCCATGCACCCCACTCTACGGTACTAATGATGGCTGCCGCCTTCGCGGGTTGGGAAAACCTGAAGGCTGCATACGAATACGCTACCGAAAGTGGCTACGAGTTCCTTAGCTACGGCGACAGTATGCTAATACTCTAAGCGGCTTTGCGCTCGAGTTTCACAATACGTTTTTCGTGGCCCTGAACTTGGTTATCCACTTCTTGAATGTAGGGCATGGTTGAGCTCTCTAGAAAAGTTTGAATGCCGTCTACTTTATCTTCAAGCGCATCGAATCTGTCATGGAGTCCGACAACCCTACCCTCAACGCCAATAACTCTGCCCTGTAGACTAACAACTTTTCCTTCCAGTTCATCAAACCTGACCTCGAGCCCATCAAACCGTGTTTCCAGTTTTGCCAAGTCTTCTTTTGTCGCGACATTAGAAAAGCCTTGAGCCAGTGCGGTGGCGATGAATTGCTTTAGATCGTTAATGGCGTCGTCGCTCATGGACTCATTCTAGCACTGGCTGCGCGTGAAGAAAATTGCTAGAGCCAATAGGTGCCACCTCTGTTATAATAGAAGGTTAATGGACGACTACAATTTTACAATTACCCATAAATTGCCGGGCAGCATGGCCCGTGCTGGCGTGTTACGCACGCCCCATGGCGAAATCCAGACGCCAGCTTTTATGGTGGGTGGTACGCAGGCTACGGTTAAGTCGCTGACACCCGAGATGGTTATGGCCATGAACGGCCAAGCCATCTTGGCTAATACCTACCACCTAATGCTCCGGCCCGGGGCGGAAACAGTAGAGAAGGCTGGCGGACTAGCTAAGTTTATGAACTGGGGCGGCCCAACCTTTACCGACAGCGGGGGCTTTCAGGTCTTTAGTTTAGGCATGGCCTACAAAAAGGGAATCGACGCCACCAGCCATACAACCAAAGGCGATGCTAAACATGCTAAGCATTCGGGTAAACAGTTGGCCAAAGTGGACGACGAGGGTGTGAGCTTCCGTTCGCACCTAGACGGTTCTTTGCTGCGGATGACGCCCGAAAGTAGCATGCAGTTGCAATGGCAAATTGGCGCCGACATCCATATGGCTTTTGACGAGCTCACCGCTCCCCTGGCCGACAAGGCCTACCTGCGCACCGCCATGGAGCGCACCCATGCCTGGGCCGTGCGTTGTATGAGTGAACATGCCAAGCAGTGGGCTGCTCACCAAAAAGCAGGCAAGCCTTACCAAGCTTTGTGGCCGGTAGTTCAAGGTGCGCGCGAAGAAGACCTGCGCCGAGAGTCCGCTAAATTCCTGGGCGGTCTAGAAGTAGACGGCCACACCGCAGATGGCTTTGGTATTGGCGGGGTGTTCGAGCCCGGCGAGATCCCCGAAGTAGTCCGCTGGGTCAACGAAGAGCTGCCTGAAGACAAGCCCAAGCACTTGCTGGGCATCGGTAGCGCGGTGAGTGATTTATTCTTGGGCGTGGAATACGGCGTAGATACTTTTGACTGCATAGCTTTCACCCGTCAAGCTCGCAATGGCAGTATCTACACGGCCGCCGGCAGAATTAATATAACGAACGCTAAGTTTAAAG
>CAZKKJ010000069.1:0-3375 GCA_964553355.1 uncultured Candidatus Saccharibacteria bacterium
AGATCCTTGAAGACAACCATTCGGTAGTTCTTGGGGTGTAAATCTTTTTTCATAATCAAAGCCCAATTATACACATCAGGGGTGGATAGGTCAACACTAAGGTGTTGTAGGGAAGAGCTGTATCTGTTACAATAGGCTCACTATCAATTAAGCAGGTGAAGACACAAATCCTCCTGACCGTCTCCATGTAGGAACGTCCGGGTAAGTCATCACCGAAGTGAAAGGATTTATCGTGGCTATAGAAGTCGACGTTAAAGCATTGCTCGCAGCTGGGGCTCATTTTGGGCACAAAACCAGCCGTTGGCATCCAAAAATGGCTCCATACATTCACAGCAAGCGTGAAGGGGTTCATATTATTGACCTAACTAAAACTGCCGAGGCACTCGAGACGGTACTGCCGTTTGTAACCAAAGTAGTAAGTGAAGGTAAGCAAATCTTGTTTGTTGGCACCAAACGCCAAAGCAAGGACATCGTTAAGGCTGCAGCCGTAGAAACTGGCATGCCTTTTGTAACTGAGCGTTGGCTCGGCGGTATGCTTACTAACAAGCAAACTATGGGTGAGCGCATTAAGCACCTTAAGGACCTCGAAGTCCGAATGGCCGCAGGTGCCCTAGACGCCAAGTACAACAAGCTCGAAGTACAGCGCTTCCAAGAAGAGATCGATCAGATGAACCACCAGTATGGCGGTATCAAAGATCTAGATGCTAAGCCTGGTGCAGTATTTGTAGTAGACGTTATTACCGAAGCAAACGCACTCAAAGAAGCTAAGAAGCTTGGTCTAACCACGATCGCCATTGCTGATACCAATGTTGATCCAACCGATATCGATTACATCATCCCAGCTAACGATGATGCGATTAAGACGGTTCAGCTGATTGTTGATTACATGAAGCAGGCTGTTGAAGCCGGTAAAAGCAAGCAAAAGGTTGTCGTAAAAGACAAGGCCGATGATAAAGGGGGTGATAAATAATGAAAGTTAGCATTGATGACATCAAGCGCCTTAAGGCTTTGAGCGGCGTTGGTCTAACCGATGCCAAAAAAGCACTCGAAGAAGCTGACGGTGACTTTGATAAAGCGCTAGAAGAAATGCGCAAAAAGGGCTTAACTAAGGCCGAAAAGCGCGGGGAGCGTGAAGCGCGTGCAGGTGTTATTGGCACCTACAACCACGACAGCCGCATAGGTGTCTTGGTAGAAGTGAACTGCGAAACCGATTTTGTAGCTCGCACCGAAGGTTTTAACGAATTGGTTAAGGATGTGGCAATGCACATTGCAGCTGCTGCACCTCAGTACGTCAGTGCCGATGACATTCCAGCCGAAGACCGCGATGCTAAAAAAGCCGAGTTTACCGAAAAGGCTAAGGCCGAAGGTAAGCCCGACAACATGCTCGACAACATTGTCGAAGGCATGCTTAAGAAGTATTTTGCCGAACTATGTTTGCTAGATCAGCCATTCATCAAGAATCCTGACCAAACTGTTGGCGAATTAGTTAAAGAAGCTAACGCACGATTGGGCGAAAACGTCCTCGTTCGTCGTTTCGAACGACTTGTTCTTGGCGAAATTTCCTAAGAACTACTTACTACAGCCAGCCAAGCTCCACATCTGATGTGGAGCTTTGTTGTTTGGCACGGTGGTAGCTAGTTTGTTTGCGGAAGCCAGGTGCCACGACATCTTTTATGAGCTTACGAACAGGTGGGTACTCGGAACGTGGTGTAAGTAGCGCGCGTACAAACATTTGTTTTGCTGGGGTGCCATCCATATTACGTAGCCCCCAAGAAATGGAGACAGGTAAGATGCAGGGTCGGGCATGAGGGCTCGATAGTACTTCATCGCGGGTCATTCCTGATTCAAGTTGGCAGGCTAGCTCCATGTCTTCAGACATAAGTTCTTCCTTAAGGCCCGGGCGGTGCGTACCTCTAACGTATAATTGGCGTTCGTTCTTTGATGATCCAGGGTAGCGTACGCGTCGAAACAAGCCGATAACGGTCGGTAGTTCATCAAGGCTAGTGGCTTCGAGAACCTTGCCGCGTTTAGTTCGGGAATCGGCAACGCCCTTAACTGGTTCGCCGCGCAAACGAAGTTCTTGTCGCTCTTTTTCGGCCTTCTCATCATCTAAGATAGTTTTGAATTTAGGGTGGAGGCGGTATACATCGTTGCCATCAGCATCTCTGGTGTGCCATCGCTCAGATACATAGAGAATATCAAGCTCATCAAGCATCAGAAGGCCAAGATCTACGTTGTTACCATAATCTGGCATGTTCTTCTCGGCGGCCGATTTAATCTCACGACCCCAGCTAATCGCTCCAAGTGCAAGTCTTGAGATGCTGGACGCAAGTAATGATATGCGTCCTCCATCGTCAATTGGTAGGGGTGCAAGATCTAAAGATGATGGACTAGAGTGGTGCTCTAATGACATAGCTTTTCCTAATTAGTTTTAATTAGTAACCGTCAATCGGGCACCTGCAAGAGGGCAGCCGTGGATTCGCTATTAGCTCGACATGTTTAAAGCGACCAAATATAAAACATGTGTCAATGCTGACTGGATACTTATAAGGTATTTTAACATAACTAGTATGCCCAGTCAAATATAAATTGTGAGGGAGATGGTATACTGGAAGGAGCAAAATAAGGAGTATAGCGTGAGTCCACAAGAGTTAGTTAGTCAAGCCAAAACCAAATTCGATGAGAGCGTTAAGCATTTTGAGGAAGAACTAAAAAAGCTTCGCACTGGTCGAGCAAATGCTGGCATGCTTGATGGTGTCATGGTCGAGGCTTATGGTGTCCCCACACCGCTTAACCAAGTAGCTAATGTAACCGCCCCAGAAGCACAGCTTATTCAGATTACTCCGTTTGATCCAAGCAATATCCAGGCCATAGCTAATGCTATTCGCGATAACCAATCTTTGGGTCTCAATCCATCCGATGACGGACGAGTAGTTCGCGTACCAATCCCTGCACTTAACGAAGAACGAAGACGCGAGATTAGCAAACAGGCTGGCGCAAAGCTCGAAGACTGCATGGTTCGTATGCGCAATATTCGCCACGATATTTTGGATCAGTTCGAACAGGCAAAAAAAGACAAAGATATTAGCGAGGACGATGCTAAGCGTTATGCGGCACAGGTTGAAGAAATTATGAACAAAGCAAAAGCGAGTGCCGAAGCATCCGCTAGGGCTAAAGAACAAGAAATCATGACCGTTTAGGTCACTCCCTGGTATAATTACACGATATGTCAGATTCTACTGAAACTGTGCCAGTTCATCTCGGATTAATTCTTGATGGTAATCGACGTTGGGCTCGTTCCCAGGGCTTGCCAACACTCGAGGGCCACAAGAAGGGCTACGAGAACCTTAAGAATATAGCCAAGTATGCCTTTAA
>CAZKKJ010000070.1:0-3290 GCA_964553355.1 uncultured Candidatus Saccharibacteria bacterium
GTTTTCACCAGGCTGCTTATATAAATACGGAAAGGTTGATATGGAGCGTGTACGCTCATGCGGCCGGCCATTACCCTGGGTTCTCTACACCCGAGTACGCGTCCTGCCTTGACCCGGGAATCAACCATACCGCATACATATATATGCGAGGGACTCTACCGAATCTCTATCCCACCCTCTCAACGTGCTAGTTGGTCAATTTGCCTCTCGATCAACTGTGTACATAATAGCACAAGTTGTATTTTATGTCAATAATGTTATTGCATAATATGTACTTAACAGAGGTAGCATAAGCAGTATTTTTGTCAAAATAGGATTGACAAACGTGGAAAAATTTGCTAATATAGCATATATGGATACCACACTCCTCCGTAAAGCCGGCCTTACCGAATCCCAAGCCAAGGGGTATTTAGCCCTGATAGAACACGGCGCGCTTTCCCCTGCCGACCTGGCCGAGAAGACCAATGAATCCCGCACCAATGGCTACATGATATGCGAAAAGCTCGAGCAACTAGGCCTAGCTACTAAAAAAGATGGCAAAAAAGCCGTCTATATCCCCAACCATCCGTCTACATTAGAAACGCTAGCCGAGAAGCGCCGCAAAACCGTTACGCGCAATGAGCAAGAAGTAAAACAAGGCCTATCGCCCCTTATTGACTTGTTTTACCAGCATACCGAGCTGCCTGGCACACGTACTATGCAAGGCGTAGAGGGTATTAAAACGCTGTATGCAGAGGTGCTGCTTGAAAAAGCGCCTGTCTATCTGATACGAACCCGTGCCGACAATGCCGTACTCGGCTACGAATATATCAATGAACATCGTCATAAACGAGCAAAGCTGGGCATTCCTACCCACGCCCTTACCCCTTTTACGCCCCGCGCCTACGAAAGCTCCGTAAACGATGCAGCCCTATTGTTTCACCGGCGCTGGTACACCAAAGAGCTCTACGAGGCTCCGGTAGAGTTTCAGGTATTTGGCACAAAGGTGGCCTTGATCGCCTATGGAGAAGACCAAATGGTTACTATTATCCAAAGCCCTCCCATAGCCGAGGCCATACGCCAACTATTTAATCTCTTAGTGCAGTTCCTTCCCCCAAATGAGGAAGTCTTAGCAGAAACTTAGGCCACTTTTGCAAGGCTGGTATCGTCTTTTATTTGAACGATTGTGTGAGCAACTTGACCGAGCTTCTTTCTTGAGGTCTTTTGGGCAAGCCCGTCCAGCTTATCTATAACACCATTGGCCAGGGTGGCAAACACGTCAGCGTCGCCGTACGACTGGTCTTCAAGTGGGTTATGGTTCAGATTATCGGCTGTGCCCGCCTCTTTTGCACGGAGTCTCGCTCCAGCCGCAACTGCCCGACCAATGCGTGTGGCTGGCTCATCTGGATTGCCAAAGCTAAATATTGAGGCTACGTCAACTGCTATTGTCCCTTCTTGATTCGTCGTCGATCGGCCAGGATCAAGCGCTGAAACATTTGGAGCGTGGCCCTCACGGTCAAAGCGTAGGCTTACGTCGTTAATATTGGCCGTCCCTGTGATAGTAAACCTATCGTGCGGATTCGTTAACATACCGATTGAAGCTTCGACACCCTTGTTGTAACTACCAATTTCATATTGATGATCGCCGCGCGTACGTGTCCCGTATGGCCTAATATTCATAACCATGGTTCCGTGTGTTGGATTAAGCAGACGAAATCGAGCAAACTTATCGCTTTTTACCACAACGCGCGACACAACTGTTTTTTCATCTGATACCATCGCTCCTTTAGTCGCTAAGTCATTCGCCATATCGCTCAGGTCTTTTGTAGCCTGCTGGGTATCTGCAATGTACATAAACTTGCTCGCTGGATCATCACCGCCACCAGGGGCAACATCTATTTGTAGCGAACCTTGGCGAGCTGCAGCCTCTATTGTTGTAATGATGTCCGTTGTTCGCTCCGCCACACCCTTTAGCGCTACCTCAGCAAAGTGCCCGTCAATGCTTGCAAACCACGCTACGATCTGGCGCGTACCAACCCGCATCTTGTCAAGGTCAGCTAGAATGGCCCCTAGTTCTTCACTAAGCATATGCTCAGCAATGGATAATAGCTTATCACCAAAATCATTACCATATTCCGTAGCCAAAAACGCCTCGGCAAACCGTACTTTATCTTGCTGCCCAGTCATTCGCTGGCTAGCGTCCTTTAGTCGATCATGGGTAGCCTGATTGAGGCTCAGCCCGTATTCAACTAGCCGACTGCGTACAGGTTCGCTCAGTTCACTCATTGACACCCCGAATAACGACGATGTTTCTAGTGCAAGTTCGTAGTTTAGGTCGGCTGATTGGGCATCTTTTTTCACACCTTCACTCACATCCTGAGTCAGCGCGACGTATGGGTCTGGCGCGTAATAGTCGTCATCGCCCGGCTTTGGCTCTTTGGCCGCCAGCTCAGCCCCATACTCAAACATCGCCTGATACTCTGGGTGCTCCGCCAAAATACTTTTGGCCAGATCGCTCAATTCCACGTCCACGCGCTCGGCCGTTTTTTCGCCATAAAACCACTCGTCCCAATCGATATCCGGGTCTACGCGGTATAGCGTGGCCTCTGCAGGCCATGGAGTAATCTCGTGTATTTCTCGGTTCATACCCCAATCGAGCAAACGTCTGATATATAACGAGTCAGTCTGATTATACGCTGTTTGATATGCCGTAAAGGCGACGTTCGCAGCTGCATAATCGCTGTATACTTCACTGCTATACGCGTCTACTACCTGATGTCTACGCTCGTCTACAAATGTTCGCACGGCATTAAACTTTGTAGTTAGGTTGTCGGCAGTGGTAAACGCCTTGGCAAAATGATCTGCCGACTGCGTAGCGACTCCAAGGTTGTGCTCGCGAGCAGCACGCTTTTCCTCTGGAGTAAAGTACTCGGGTGAGCCTGGGCTGGTGAAGGCAAAATAAGACCAGTTAGGCTGCATGTCGTCAGCAAGGGTACTCATTCGCGAGATAGGCAACTCACCGTTAAATCGAAACCAGCCCGTATCTGCCTGCGGCTTAAAGGGAGAGGGTGTAGCTTGTTCTTTGGGTTCGCGCATGTTTGTTTTTATGGTTACCTCTTATAATATTAGCACAAACGTCATAAAAAGTCAAGGTTCGCCAAATGAGATACCTCCTACACCCGCACCTGCGAATCGCAGATTCAAGACTAATTTCAACATAATAAAGTCATCAACCAAAAGGCCGATAACTTTATTATGGCGGAGAGAACAGGATTTGAACCTGCGATAGTATTGCTACTATACACGCTTTC
>CAZKKJ010000071.1:0-3273 GCA_964553355.1 uncultured Candidatus Saccharibacteria bacterium
GCCGACTTTATTAAAGAGCGTCAGGCTCGGCAGGTCCGTGGCTTACGTCAAGCGCATGGAGTCGTGCCGCGTTTGGCAATAATCCGTACCAATCCAGATTCGGTGGTCGACAGCTATATGAAGTTAAAGCAAAGCTACGGCCAAGACGTACTTATTGAGGTAGATGTACATACTATTGATCAAGCAGATGCCGTACAGACAATTACCAAACTTAACGCAGACGATTCAGTCCATGGCATCATTGTTCAGATTCCATTACCGGATCCTTCACAAACCGAAGCCGTTTTAAACGCCGTTGCGGCGGATAAAGATGTGGATGGACTAGCAGCTAACACTAACTTTGATCCCGCGACGCCAATGGCTATCGACTGGTTGTTGGCTGGCTATAACATTGCACTTAAAGACAAAAAGATTGTACTAGTTGGGCATGGGCGCCTCGTTGGTAAGCCACTGGAAAAGTTGTGGCGGACGGCCAGACTGGATATTACCGTTGCGACCAAAGACAGCAAAAACCTGGCCGACTTAACCCGCCAGGCAGATATTGTAGTTTGCGCAACCGGTGTACCTGGGCTCGTAACCGCAGATATGCTAAAGTCGGATGCGGTAGTCGTAGATGCCGGAGTGGCTACCGACAGCAACGGGCTTGTCGGTGATGTTGCTCCAGATGTGCGCGAGTTGCCAGACATAACCATTACGCCAAAAAAAGGAGGCGTAGGCCCGCTTACAGTCTGTGCCTTGTTCGAAAACGTGATTCGCTCTGCTACACGTGTAATTGCGTAGTTACATATACTGTTATATAATATTCATTTATTTGATAGATTAGTATACCCATGAGTGCAGGCAGCAAAGCGAAACGACAATCAGTTAGATATTTAAAGACACGCAACTTTCGACCAAAGGCGCTTACACACGAGTTACGTGTTGAATGGCGCAGGAGCCAGGGTGCCCGCCAGAAAAAAACGGATATTCCAGAGGGCCGCTTACGGCATATCGACAGGGCGCGTCTTGTACCAATTCCAGAAGCCCTTAAAGACGATACACTACTAGTAGATTCTGTATCTACATATCTTGATTTTATGACCACCCATTCCTATCGGGATGCACAGGCTGCAGGCTACGAAACTCTTCAAGATTTTGCAGCAGATCAAGTTCATCTAACTGTTCAAGCTGATCTTGAAACAGTTGGGCGTGATGATGTCAGGCGTGTTTCGACAGGAATTATAATTGCACGTAACTTTTTGGCAATGACCATACGGCAATAGTATCGTTGTTTTAAATATCTAGTTTAAGTTAATTAAAACAACATTATTTAATCTGTTGCAAATTGCTAAAATGTCCGGTTGTGTTTTAAATTTCATACTGCTCTTGATTGACTTAAAAATTTCATACCGTTAAAACTGTGTCTGCGTGTAGATCTACGCAAGCACATTCACACATCTCGGGGCTAGCAAGCAGGGCTTTGGCAGGCTTGCTAGTCATATGGTCCGGGGGTAGAAAACTTAATGAGGAGGGTAGTATGAGGAGTTCGTTACTAGCGGTGGATACAAGGGCGTACCAGCCAAAAGAGGCGGCGGTTTTGGTGGTGGCGTTAGGATGGGTATTAATGATTGGCTCAAGCACACTGGCAGCAATCATTTTGTGTGGCTGGAAGGGCGCAAAGAGTATAGCTATGGATTGGCTTCGCATGCGCGCAACATTTACCTGTAGGTAATAATGGTGGAGACTTTTGCGCAAAGTTTGGGGTTGGTGGCCGAGGGCGACATAGTGTCGCTCTCGGTAGGCTTGCGCGTCCATGGCCTGATATTAGTGGATCAGGCGACAAATGTTCGGCATAGTTTAGCAGTTGAGGCTCGCCGGCCTATGGAAATGCTGCAGCATCCAATACTTCTCGAAAAGTGGCTGAGGCAGCCCGCCGTGCGAGCATTGGGGCGTGGCCCCGCGCTTGGTTTACTGCTATCACTTAATGATATAGCCGGGTTAAATGTTAAGCGTACTTGGTATTCGACGCTTCGCTTATTGCCTCGTCAGTTCCGTTTAATTTCGAGAGGACTTGCTGTTATGCGTGCTGCCCGTCGATTTATGGCATCTTGGCAGGGACTTGCGTACATGATCTTTGAGGCAGCTGTTCCCATTATTTGCAACATAGTTGCGGTAACCTTTCTAGCATACGGAGCAAATATTCCTTTAGCAGACTTTATACAGATACAGCTCTTCTTTTTGCTAAGCCTGTTAACTTCAACTGCTTTGCACGAAGCGGTGCATTGGCGAATTGCCAGGCAAGGAGTGTTTGTACGAAGGGGGCTGCGTATAGGATTACTGCATCCGCCGTTACTTCCAATGCACGAGAAAGCTTCTGCGCTCGTAGGCCCAGTAGCAGGTATGTTGGTAGCTTTGTTGTTTTGGGCATGTTTGGCAGTACTGAGTACTTCTACTTTTGGTCATTTCTCGATGTTATTAGTGGTAGTATTTCATGCTTGTAGTTGGTTGCCGTGGTACGGCGATGGCCAGGCTGTTTGGCAACGTAAGGAGCATCATGCGTAAGCGACAGCGAATTATCTTAACCGTTAACGATCTCAAGGTTCGACGTAGCGATACTTTTCAGTTATCCATCCCGTACCTTACATTTACTTTGGGTACCGTGACTTGTGTGGTGGGCGCAAACGGCAGTGGCAAGACAACGCTTATGGAATCACTTGTTGGTCTACTTTCGCCAACCAAGGGTGCTGTAAAGGTTAGCGGCAATGATGCGCACTTAGAAATTGCAGATGTCAAAAGGGCAATTGGCTATATACCAGACGACGACAACTGGATTATCCCCGAGCTCACAGCACGTGAATACTTTGAACTGCTGGCAAGCGTACAAGCTAGCGTGCCAAACAAAAAGCTTATGTTGAATCGGGCTAATGATTTATCCGACGAGCTGTTATTTACTAGCTTTAATCAACAACTTGGCAGTCTCAGTCATGGCAACAAAAAGAAGGTTCAGATTATCGCGGGATTAATGCACGATCCTCACTTTGTGATTGTGGACGAGTTGCGCAATGGGCTCGACCCTATCGCTATTATTCGTGCAGAGCAAATCCTGCGGCGCAAGCAACTGAGCGGCACGGCCATTATTGCGGCTACCCATGACTTATGGTGGGCCGAACGTTTTGCCGACGAAATCGTCATGATCAAGCGGGGTCACATTGTGCTCAACGATTACACCACTCGTATTATCGAACGCTCGGGCAGTGTAGAAGCGAGCTTTATGGAGTTGTACAGCAATGCAGC
>CAZKKJ010000072.1:0-3197 GCA_964553355.1 uncultured Candidatus Saccharibacteria bacterium
TTTGATAACTCCGACTTAACCTCAGAGAACTCTGAACTCAATAACAACATAACTGGTGGTAGTTTTGCGAATATTACCTTTACTGGCGACGGTACTAGTTCTGTAAGCATAATTGGTAATGCCTTCACCTTGACTGGAACGATCATTAACAACCAGACAGGTGGCTTTTATTCAGAAATAGAAAACGATATCACGCTTACAGGCGCTAAGGCGTTGGCTATTCCAACACCCATTGCCATGACTTTAAGCGGCGATTTATCAGGCAGTGGCCCTATTACAAAAACAGGCACAGGCACTCTGTATCTAGCCGGTGATAACTCATCCTATACAGGGGCGATTATCATAAATGCCGGAACATTGTCTGCCGGCAAAAATAGTTTAGCAACAAGCGGTGGGACGACAATTAATGATGGCGCCAGCCTAATTCTGGGAGCATGTGGTGAAGAACCAATCACAGGGGACTTTACACTTACGGGAGCAGGTGCTCCAACAGGAGACGCAGAAGAGGTTGATCCAAAAATCAAAACGTATGCCAGTTGCCAAGGAGGTGGTGGAGGAGCAAACGAAGTGTATGGTACTTCAACAAATTCCAAAACTGTAACAATAAGCGGTGCTGTGACCTTGGGTAGCGACGTTACTTTTAGCTCCTTTGAATCAACAACAAAATTTACGGGGGCGATTAGTGGTAACTACAAGTTTATTCAAGAGGCAGGACATTCGGCAAAAATAGTAATCGAAAGCTCCAACAATACTTCTGGAATGCCAAACGGCACATACCAGGCCGATATACTTACCAAAGTACTTACCGACGACCTGCCCAATAGCGTCGTTGGAATTTATGGACGTACGGTAGTGACCATCAATGGTAAACGTAGTAACGTGACAGTGAGTGATGGCGGAACATTGAAAGGTACCGGTACGATTGGTACTTTGTATGTGATCGATGGTTCTGTTGCACCTGGGGCAAGCCCAGGCTGCCTAACCATGGGTAACCTTGATTTATACGGTGAGTATCAGTTTGAAGCCAAGGGTAAAACTGCCTGCACCGAGTACGATCAGCTAAAAGTTACCGGTACTGTTAAGCTTACAAGTGGCGATGAGACTCCAGTGAGTGCAACCCTTAATGTTAGCTTCTTAGATAAATACAACCCTGCTTCCAAAACTAGCTTTGTGATCATCAGCAACGACGGAACTGATGCAGTAACAGGTACCTTTAAAGGCTTGGCCGAAGGTGCTACGTTTGCCGGCCCAAATAAGTCCGTACTTAAGGTCAGCTATGTCGGTGGCGATGGTAACGATGTCGTAGTAACTGTTGTGACTGCAGGTGTTCCTGATACTGGATTCGGTCTGCTGCTCAACAATCCAGCTGTAACCTTAGCAGCTGCAGTACTTGCCGGGGGCGCTATTCTGATGATGTCTCGTCGCATGCGACCAGTTGCCAGGCGCGTCCGTCGCTAAACCTAAATACAAATTGTTCGACCGATAAAAACTTAAAAACAAAAACAAAAATATGTCCACAGCACGAGTAACACTAGATAGTCCCGTCTTCGCCGGTCGTTTACGGCAGTTTAGTCGCGGTACTCCGTTTGTGCATGCACCAGCTGCGCGAGTGGCGCAGCCACGAGTCATCAGTGATGTTCACGAAGCACCTCGCGCAACTCGTCAATCATTTGGTGATGTTGCTCCAGCGTTGCCAAGGCAGAATCGTTCCGAGGTGTTACAACGAAACGTTACATCAATACCGGCTGTGGCAAAAAAGCGTCGCAAACTAGCTAAGCCATTCGGACAGCGATTACTAGTAGCTATGGCAAGTATGGTCTTTATGGCAGGGATGGCAGTAGCTGTTTTGCAACTTCGAACCAACAAAGAGGTTATCTCGCAGGTGCGACAGAACAACGCTGTTGCCGGGATTGCGACCGAAGAAGCGGTGTCCGAAGAAGAGCCAACTTACGCTGCGCTGGCGAATCATCAAGTGGATCCAACTGCGCCTCGATACGTTAGTATCCCGAGTCAAAAAGTGTTTGCCCGTGTACAGCGGCAAGGCCTGGACAAAACTGGTGCTCTTAAAGCACCGGGAAATGTCTTTAACGCAGGATGGTACGAGAACAGTAGTAAACCTGGTGAAGCCGGTGCGACGTTATTGGACGGACATGTAGCTGGTCCAACCAAGCGCGGAGTTTTCTATGCCATCAAGAACCTCAAGGCTGGTGATCTGATAGGGATCGAACGGGGTGACGGCAAAAAGTTTAACTACAAGGTCGTTAAGACGGTGATCAGCAACGCAGCAGCAACCGATATGACGTCGGCGCTACTGCCCGTTACAGCCGGAACGGCAGGCCTGAACTTAATGACTTGTACAGGTCAGTACGATCATAAAACGGGTGAATACGATCAACGAGTAATTGTTTTTGCCCAGCAAGTGTAAGCATACGCTCGTTCCGGTCGTGCTATTATATAGCTAGGATAGTTCGCGTTTGAGAGCAGACATCCACACTACAAATATGAAATCGTAGCGTGCGGCCAACTAATGAAGTGATAGTGATGCTGGCCATACTCTACATCTGATAGAAAGGAATCCCTATGGACCCAATTTCCATTGTTCTCGCAGTGGTAGGTCTTGGCGTTGGCTTTGGCGCCAGCACAACAATCACCAAACGTAAGCTCGGCACTGCCCAGGAGGCAGTCGACAAAGAATTAAAGAAGGCCAAAAAAGAGGCCGACAAGCAAATTAGCGATGCCCGCGAAGAAGCCGGCCGTTTGGCCGAAGAAGCTCGCCGAGATGAAGCTCAGCGTCGTAAAGAGGTTAAGGCTATCGAGCAAAAGCTGCTCGATCGCCAAGAATCTTTGGATAAAAAGCTCGACCAGCTGGACCGTCGCAGCGATGCGCTGCGCAAAGCAGAGGATGAACTAGAAGGTCTAAAGAACGAGATTCGCGAAATACGTGGCAAGCAACAAGAAAAGCTCGAAAAGGTCGCTAAGCTTACCCGTGAAGATGCCGCTGATAAGCTAATGAAGATGACCGAGCGGGACATCAAGAACGACCTAAAAGGCCTGGTCTCTAAATTGCAAAATGATGCCAAAGACTTAGCCGAAGAACAAGCTGCACTTATTATTACAACCGCAATGGAACGTATGGCCAGCGAAGTGACTGCCGAGCGAACCGTCACAGCTCTTAAACTGAGCGACGAAGAAATGAA
>CAZKKJ010000073.1:0-3090 GCA_964553355.1 uncultured Candidatus Saccharibacteria bacterium
TGCTTAAAATGTCTAGAAATGCCTAAAATTCATTAATGACGGTGATCTTGGCACCTAGGGCGTTCAATCGCGCAGCCAAATCTTCGTACCCGCGGTTGATGGTGTACACGTTGCGCAGCATGCTGGTGCCAGGGGCGGCAAGCATACCAATTAGGATAATCACCGCTGGACGAATTCCGCTTGGCGCTACTATATCGGTGGCGCGCCACTTGGTTGGACCATTTACATATATACGATGCGGATCGGCAAGCTCCATGTTGACGCCAATCTTCTTCATTTCCATAAACATTAAAGCCCGGTCTTCGTAGACCCAGTCGTGAATAAGGGTGCGACCCTTGGCTATGGCGGCGATAGGCACGAAATATGGAAGGTGGTCGATGTTAAGCCCAGGGAATGGGCGGCCATATACTTTTTCCACTGGCGCAACGAGTTGTCCATTATGTTTATGAGTCGTTATGTCGACAAGATCAGTCTGGCCGTTATCGGCTTTGTAAGTTTCGGACTGGTCGTAGCTGAGTCCCATTTTTTCTAATTTAAGTAACTCGAGTTCCATGAAGTCGATTGGTACGCGACGGATAGTGATTTGGGAATTGGTAGTAACCGCGGCGGCAACAAAGGTCATCGCTTCTACCGGGTCTTCGCTAGGGCTGTAAGAGATATTCTTTTTGATATTTTTAACACCGTGGACGCGTAGGGTAGTGGTGCCAATGCCGTCTATTTTTACGCCCAGGCGTTTGAGGAAGAAGCACATATCTTGGATAGCATAATTAGCGCTAGCCATCTTAATAGTCGTTTCGCCGTCAAAGCCCGCTGCTGCCATTAGAATATTCTCGGTGGTGGTGTCGCCAGATTCGTACAAGACCACGGATCGCTTAGGCAAGGTGTGATTAGCGGTTACGTGGTAGTGGCCGGTCTTTGTAAATACCTCGGTACCAAACTCTTCTAAAGCGTATAAATGAGGTAACACCGTACGGCGTCCAAGTTCGCAGCCACCTGCATACGGAATATTAAACTGTTTCTCTAGGTGCATCAGGGGGCCAATAAACATGATGACGCTGCGCGTACGCTTGGCGGCTTCTTTGTTCATCTTGTCTAGATCAAGCTTGGCTGGCGGTCTGATCTCTAGATCGTTCCCGATCCAACGTACCGATACGCCAATACTGCGCATAACTTCTACCAAACGGTTAACTTCTTCAATTTTGGGAGCGTTTTTTAGGCGAGTCGTACCCTTGTTAAGTAAACTTGCGCAAATAAGTCCAACGGTTGCGTTTTTAGAACTGTTAACGGTAACCTCGCCTTTTAGCTCATGACCACCTTCGATGTGGAGGTTTACGGCACCTTCGGAAATGCTAATGAGTGGTTTGTTCAGTACATCACTGATTCGGGCAAGAGTGTCTAGGCTCATGTTCTGGCGGCCGTGCTCGATGCGGTTGACGGCAGATTGGCTGGTATTAAGTTTGCGGGCAAACTCGGCCTGGGTGAGGCCTCTCTCTTGTCGTATCTGGTAAATTAAGTTCCCAATTTTTTCGTTGGTTGTCGGCATAGGAGCCTAATATATACCTTGGCTGGTATTATTTCAATATTGAAATCATAAGCGGGGTGTGGTAGGCGAATGGTCTGAATTGCTCTCTCGACATGCGGCCTCGGCTTTGCCTTCGGAATGTCTCGATAGCAATCCCGCCCGCCTTCCTCGCTCTAGCTGAGTGATTCTAGTTTTTTCTTTACCGCATTTATAACTTTGTCGTGATCGAACATGTCGTCATCGTGGAGCAATATGTCGGGTGTGTAAACTGCCTGAAAGTCCTTGGCTCTAGTATTTTGTTCGTCGATGATTCCTATAAGTGCTTCGGCGGTTACGGTATCCTTGTCTCCGAGGTCACGTATCAATTTTTCCTTCTTTTGGCGAGAGATGTCATAACCAATAATAAACAACGGAAAACCCTGATCTTTAAAAAGGGGTAGTAAGTGTCCGTGGTGTAAATCTACTAATCCGTCTCTGACAATAAGACCATTGGGCGTAAGTTCGTTGATGCGTTGGTACATAGATGTTCCATAACTTCTTAGAATGTTGTCCCTAATCTCTTTAGACGCATTGGGGAACCGCTTTAATATAATGCTACGTATTTCATCGGTCTCTAGCACTAAAGCGCCCAAATCCTCACCAATCTTATGCGAAAGAGTCGATTTGCCAACTCCGCTGCCGCCCGTAAAGGAGATGAGTAATTTGGGGTTGCGATTTCTGACTCTGGGAAGCTTCTCGAAATAGTTCTTATCTAGGTAGTCTCTAATATCATCAGGTAGAACATAGGCAGGTTGACTCATGAACGAATTATACCAACTGTACAATGATCAACCCAGCCTGCTACCATAGTAGGGATGAGTAGCCCACAACAAGATCAGCAAGTTATTGACTTGATTGCCGCAGAAGAAAAGCGCCAGCGCGAAGGCTTGGAGCTTATTCCTAGCGAAAATTATGTTAGTCGCCAGATACTGGACGCGCTTGGTAGTGTCTATACCAACAAATATTCAGAGGGCTACCCGGGCAGGCGTTACTATGGTGGGCAAGAGAACACCGACAAGCTAGAGACTCTGGCTATAGAGCGGGCCAAAAAGTTGTTTGGCGCAGATCACGCCAACGTGCAGCCGCACTCTGGTGCACCTGCCAATATTGCCGTCTATCAAGCATGGCTTAAGCCCGGCGACACGGTGCTAGCCATGAAGTTAGACCACGGCGGTCACTTAACTCACGGCCACCCCATTACTAGCAGCGCCAAGCTGTATAACTTTGTCCGCTATGGCATTAAAGATATAGAAACGGGCCAGATCGACTACGAGGCCATGCGTGCCGTGGCCCTCAAAGAAAAGCCCAAGATTCTTCTGGCTGGATTTAGCGGATATCCGCGCAGTTTGGATTATCAAAAGTTTGCCGACATCGCCGAAGAATCGGGTGCAATGTTAATGGCCGACATGGCGCACATTGCCGGCCTTATTGCTGGCGGCGTACTACCTAATCCGTTGGACTTTGGTTTCCATGTTATGACCACCACCACCCACAAAACGCTCCGTGGTCCACGTGGTGGGTTGATCCTC
>CAZKKJ010000074.1:0-2743 GCA_964553355.1 uncultured Candidatus Saccharibacteria bacterium
GGTTCGATATGAATATCGCTGGCCCGGTTCTTGGCAGCATACTCTAGGATAGTCGAGAGTGCTTTACTGATGGGCGAATCCTGAACAATTGCTTGCACCGAATCTTTGGCGGCTTCGGCTTTTTTTGTCTCTTCGTCTTGCCCGCTTATGGCCTCGGCCGTGGCCTTAAGATCGACCATTTTATTGTCCAAACGATCACTATACTGCTTGAGAATACGCTTAATGCCTGCCTCGCTCGCGGCATAGACCTTAAGCGGTCTACCGATCTTGTTGGCCAAAAAGTCAGCTGCCTGGACGTTGTCAGCATCGAGCATTGCGACCACCAAACGGTGTTGCATTTCGCCCAAGGGGACGGCCATATACCGTTCTGCTATCTCTTGCGACAGCAACGCCAAGACATCAGGGTCAATCTTGGCGTCACTAAGGTTTACGTAGGGCACCTTGGCGACCTTTGCAGTTGTACGGGTAAGATCTTCGTCTGTAATGACCCCACTACTTACCAGCATACTTAGGATCGGTGTCCCCTCGGCTTCGGACTTAGCATGAAGCTCTTCGAGCTGCTGATCATTAATAAGCCCCTGCTCTATTAGGTCTTCTTCTACTTGCTTTTGAGCTGTTTCGGAAAGTACGCTCATAAGCGTCTGTACCTAGTTCCCGGTGCCGTTAAATGGAACGGTGTTATTGGGGTTATCACCAATCTGAATAAGCTTGGTGGGGTTAATTGAATCTTTATTGAAGTATTTACTATTGCTTGAAGGAACGGTAAAGTCGGCAGTAATCGGATCGACGACTTCTGCCTGCTGCTGTTTTATGCGAGATGGGGTGATTAACAGATTAGAAGCCAGTACCGAGACGATGGCACTAAATACAGCTACTACTAAAAATAAGGCGATGTCTTTTTGTTTCATTCTACAATCTCCTTTTTGATATTGAGCGTCTTTTCTGGCTGGTAGTATGTTTTTACATCAAGAAGCGTCGTCATACTTGATGCTCCACCCGATATAGAGATCTTTTGAATATTGAACGGTCGGATAGAACGTTCGAAGACCGATACAAGATCTTGAGTGGAAGCATAAGTGCCAGTAACATTAATTTGGAAAGGTATCTCTACCGGCGCAGGGCTTCCGCTTTCTGCTGTAGCAGACTGCGCTACCTCGTCGTCGGTTCCCGTTATGGTACCCTGGATTTTTCGATCATTCATAATCTTTTCTAAACTTGATGTTAATGCTGGGAAGTCATACTTACTAGGTAGTGCGTCGAGCACTAGTCGAGCATTGTCTCCGTCGCGCTCGCCCGTCCCCGCCGGATTGCCATCGAGGATGTTAACGCTAGAATCCACAAACTGCTGATATGAACTAACCAAGTCTTTTACAGAGTCCACATTTTTGGCAAGCTGATCGTTAGCCGTGGCCTTCTTATCTATGACACGGGCTTGGTAGCCACGCTGGGTCCACAATGCTTTTGTAGATACCAAGGAAAAGACTGTTACGAATACAGTGGTGGCGACAATAGCCACCACACTAGCCTGGGCTTTGTCGATCTGCATCTTTTTAGTGGTGAGTTGAAGTTGTGCCATATTATTGCTGCTTTACTCCCGGGAGGGCCTTAAACAAATCAGTTGGTTTCTCGGTTTCGGAACGGGTGGAAATGATCTTTGGAACTACTAGAGCGATAGCCTTGCTGGAATCAAAGATAACAGGATCGTACTTGAGCGTTATCTGATACGTTGCGTCTTTATCGGTCTTGGTAAAGCTACTCAGCACCACATTGCTAAAGGGCTTTGTATCTGCAGCCTGCCCTTCTCTGGTATAGGTGGTGAACTTTAGCGTATCGACAAACTTGTTAATAGTGCTGAGGCTATCGGCTGTACCCGTAATACTCAAAGTGCTGGCCTGGTAGTCGAGCTCTAGCTTGCCAACGCTCACTTGTGCTGGCGTTAACTGCGTCATGTAGGTAAAGAGCCGACTAGTTACTGGCTTTTTGTCGTGCAATGCGGGCAGGCTATTAAGCTGGTTTTGGATGGTTAGGATCTTGTCTAAGTCTTTGGTGTCCTCGAGCGTTTGCGTATACTCGGCAATACTGCTGTCGAGATTGCGGATGCGCGCCTTTTGGAAGACATAGACGGTTAAAAACATCGTTACAAAAATGAATAATGAAACAGAAGCTGCGAGCATAGAGATGACGATAACCGAATGTTTGGTGCGCCGCGCCTTAATATATTCCTGCTTAACATCGGGGAGTAGGTTAAATTGAATCATGCGTCACGCTCCGCAAGTCCGGCGGCAACACCAAAGTGGTTAGAAGCTGCCAATAATTCTGCTTGCCGATCAGCTGGGAACGAAACATTACGCCAGGCATTGCCGATCTCGACATTCAAACCAAATCTGTTGGCGACATACAGCGGAAAATCGGGCAAAGCCGAGGCCCCACCGGTCATAATAATGCGCTCAATCTTGGCATCTGGGTAGCGAGCTTGAAAGAATTTGATAGTCTTTTCCATCTCGGTAACCAAAATGTCGATAGTACCAATAATTGCGTTGTATATCTGTCCTTCGAGCTTGTCTTTGCTTAGGCCAAACTTATTTACAAACTGCTGAGCCTGCTTTTCGTCGATACTCAAGTTCTGAACTGCGGCACGAATAATCGCTTCGCTGCCCGTAGGGATTGCCCGAGCCAAGTGTGGTGCGCCAGCCATAGTAACAACAATGTCTGTGGCGCGGTTACCAATGTCGACCACCATCTG
>CAZKKJ010000075.1:0-2702 GCA_964553355.1 uncultured Candidatus Saccharibacteria bacterium
CGCCCTGCAGCACACCACCCTGAATGGCAGCACCAATGGCCACAACTTCGTCGGGGTTAACACCCTGCATAGGGTCCTTGCCAAAGATCTTCTTAACCTTTTCGACTACGGCTGGCATACGGGTCATACCACCAACCAACACAACAGCGTCGATGTCACTGGCTTTGAGCTTGGCATCTTTAAGAGCCTTCTCGCAAGGGATAGCAGTTTTGTCGATGAGGTCACCCACCAATTTTTCGAGTTGAGCCCGAGACAGTTTGTGCTCGAAGTGCTTTGGACCATCGGCGTCGGCAGTAAGGAATGGCAGATTAATGTCGATCTCGTTCGTGGTAGACAATTCGATCTTGGCCTTCTCGGCTTCATCACGAAGACGCTGCATAGCTGCCTTATCGTCAGTTACGTCTACGCCACTGTCTTTCTTGAATTCGTCGACAAGATAGTTAACAATAACGCGGTCAAAGTCGGCACCACCAAGATGAGTATCACCGTTGGTAGACTTAACTTCGAATATACCATCACCAAGTTCGAGGATAGATACATCGAAGGTACCACCACCAAGGTCAAAGACGGCGATCTTTTCGTCGCTCTTATTTCCCTTGTCCAGGCCATACGCCAAGGCAGCAGCGGTGGGTTCGTTAATAATACGCTTAACCTCTAGTCCGGCGATCTTACCGGCATCTTTGGTAGCCTGGCGCTGAGAGTCGTCAAAGTACGCAGGCACGGTTATGACCGCTTCGGTAACTTTTTCGTTTAGGAATTTTTCGGCATCGGCCTTGAGCTTACCTAGTACCATAGCGCTAATCTCTTCGGGACTGAACTCTTTGTCGCCCATCTTGACCTTAACGCCGTTTCCGCTCTTGACGATTTCGTAGCCCATAAGCTTAAGGTCACGCTGAACCTCTTTGTCGTTCCAGTTGCGTCCAATAAGACGCTTTGCTTCATAAATTGTGTTACTAGGGTTAGTAACCATCTGGCGGCGAGCCACCTGGCCTACGAGCCGTTCGTCATTCTTGTTTTTGGCCACCACACTTGGAGTTGTGCGTGCACCCTCAGAGTTGGCGATTATTTCTGGCTTACCAGACTGCATAACAGCCATGGCTGAGTTGGTTGTTCCAAGGTCGATTCCAATAATTTTACCCATTTATTTTTCTCCTATACTTAGCAGTTAATCATTATGAGTGCTAAAACTATTGTATCATACAAAATTTGGCACTCTCATGTCAAGAGTGCCAAATTAGATGCATAAACTGGTTGGACTGGCTTGTGAGACACCATTTCAAAAATCGTATTGAGGATGTTATCACTCCTCTTGTACTTATTCTTCTGTTTTGTGTGGTGCTGTTTTTTTGGGAGCGATGAGGTTGGGATCAAAGTCATTAGATGCTGCGGGTGCTGGTGCGGCCTTTTTGGCGCCAACCTTGCGCTCGATCTCTTCTAGTGTATCGGTGCTTTCGACTTTTGGCTTAAGCTTTTCCAGAGCTTCCTTTTCGGCTGCGTCTTGGTCTGCTGCAGAGTGAGGCGTCACTACGGTAGCCACAGTGTCGTTAACGGGATGATGCGAGGCAGT
Organism: uncultured Candidatus Saccharibacteria bacterium; assembly: GCA_964553355.1. Taxonomy (GTDB): domain Bacteria; phylum Patescibacteriota; class Saccharimonadia; order Saccharimonadales; family AWTP1-31; genus CAZKKJ01. The sequence continues at coordinate 1,568 of CAZKKJ010000075.1, forward strand.
CGAAACAGCACCCCCATGCATGCGCCCAAAACGACGATTGAGGTCAGCTCGTTGGCGGAGCTTACGACGTAGCAGCTGTACAGCAACAACCAAGGCGATTACCGCCAGGATAATGAGGCCATACAGTACAAATGGAGGTTGTTTTTTGAGTTGCAATTTTACATCGAGTGGCTGGTTCGCCTCGCTGCCAATAGTAATTTCCTTGGAAGCAGCGCCAAGCACCTTACTACTAGCCGACATCTTATACTTACCGGGTGCCAGGCCAATAAAGCTAGCGATGCCGTTGGCGTCGGTTATGGCCTCTTTGGCGCCAATCTTTACTGTTACCCCAGCAGCAGGCTTTCCTGTAGCATCAGTTAGAGCAACTGCAACGATGCCGGTAATCTGAGGCTGGCTCGAGTTTGGATCGGGTATGGTCGAAGTGGGCACACTGCTGCCAGTACTGCCGTTATTTGTATTGGAGCTTCCAGAAGTTGGGAGCCTCGTACCCGTACTGCCGCCAGAAGAACCAGTAGTGCTAGGAGTAGACGATCCGCCGCCAGTGGTGGGTCTTGGTGTTGTGGGTGTAGGTGTGGTTGGGGTTACTGGGGTTGTTGGTGTGCTTGGGGTAGGAGTTGTAAAGGTAAAGCTACCAAGGTCCTTGGTGCCATTCCAGATGTTGACGCCAGATCCTGCCTGAGAAACTTGGGTATCATCCCCAAGCTGCAAGATCGAGCTGCCGTATCCGGTCAGAACCTTAAAGGTTACCGTACCGACTTTTTGACGAGTATTGATTACTTCTCCGGTTACAAAACATGTTAGCTTAACAAGTCCTCCGCTAGACGATTTTTCGGCACAGCCGCTAAACTCACTGCCCGTAATATCCACGGTCGATGCAGTGGGTTGAAACTTGGCCTGGTCGTAGCTCATTTTAAAGGTAAAGGCGTTGATATCTTGTCCTTGGCTGTCCAGGTAAATACTAATTGGCAGGGTACTGTCTTTTGTACGACTACCGCTACTTGGGCTAATGGTTATCGAAGCAGGACCAGTAGCCGCCTTACTGAAAGCCAAGAAGTAAACACCTACTACAGCGACGACCAACATGGCGATAAGTGCCGGTGGTTTTAAAAATACATTAGTTTTTTGAGATAGTTTT
>CAZKKJ010000076.1:0-2535 GCA_964553355.1 uncultured Candidatus Saccharibacteria bacterium
GGCAGTATCTACACGGCCGCCGGCAGAATTAATATAACGAACGCTAAGTTTAAAGAAGATTTTACGCCACTCGATCCCAACTGCGCCTGCTACACGTGCACCAACTATACACGGGCTTACGTGCATCACCTGCTCCGTGCCGACGAAATCCTGGGTCTGACGTTGGCCTCTATCCATAACGAATATTTTGTAGTCAATTTGGTCGACCAAATCCGGGCAGCCGTCGTAGACGGATCATTCTTTGAGCTTAAAGACCACTGGCTCAAGATTTACCCTGCCTAGTTCTTGGGCTTTGGTAAGTAACGTAGGAGTGTGCGGCGTTCTCGCATACGAGTAAACAAGATTCGGTCGTACCAATAATCATGGCCTTTGGGCTTAACGAGCACAGTGTGTAAACCACTCGTGTTGCCGCCATATACGTCACCGTGGAGTTTGTCGCCAATCATGACGCACTCACCTGGCTTGGCCTTGAGTGTACGCAGGATCCGTTCGAAAAACAGTTTGTTAGGCTTGCGGACAATCCACCAGCCCTTCCAGAATGGCTGGAAGACTTTGGCTTGAATAGAGCTAGCATAACCCGAAAGATCAAGCATGTTGTTGCTGGCAATATTCAGTGAACTAAAGCCGTGGTCGTGCATCATATTGGTTAGAAAAGTGATGGTAGCGGGTTCGAGCTTGCGAGTCATTTTTTTGCGGAGCGTTAGATCGAGGTCAATCAGCAAATGTTTGACGCCAAGTTTTCTGAGCGCCTTAAAATCAACATCCAAAATATTTTCGGCTGTAAAATCGGGTACAAAAAGTGGCCTTTTACTTTTAGGAACTCCGTTCAAAAAAAACGCTTGCATGCCTATATTGTACCGGCTATCTGTTATAGGGCCAACCTGACCGCGGGGTGTATAATAAAAAGCATGGCTACAAACAAACTACAAAAGAAGAAATGGACTCTCGACAGAGTGTATCCATGGTTACTAGTAATCGGTGGATTTATTGGCTTACTGATGGCTTTTATAATTACCGTCGAAAAGATCCAGCTACTTAAAGATCCAACGTTTGTCCCAGAGTGCAACATTAACCCCATCATCAGTTGTGGTAACATTATGTCTTCCGACCAAGCCAGCGCCTTTGGATTCCCTAACCCGCTCATCGGCCTAATGGGCTTTAGTGTGGTGGTTACTATTGGAATGGCCATGCTGGCCGGTGCCAAGTTTAAAAAGTGGTTTTGGCAGGGCCTACAGATTGGAACAATCTTGGGGGTAGCTTTTTGTATGTGGCTGTTCTACGAAGCAGTGTACGAAATTGGTTCGCTCTGCCCATATTGCATCGTGGTCTGGGCGGTAACCATTCCAATGCTCATCTATACAACGGTGTGGAACATCCGCAACGGCTTTATTACTATCTCGGCACGCTTTAAGAAGATTACTGACTCCTTCCTTAACCACCATGGCGACATATTGTTCTTGTGGTATCTGGGAATCTTCTTGGCTATCCTTACCCACTTCTGGTACTACTGGAAAACACTCCTGTGACCTAGTGTAGAATAACTACATGAGGGTGGAACTCGAACCTGGTAAATATGTGGTGGCTGTGTCTGGCGGTGTGGACTCGGTGGCGTTGTTGCACGCACTTCGTGATCTTCCGGGTGTAAAGTTAACGGTAGCTCACTTTGATCACGGCATTCGCAGTGATTCACATTTAGACCGGCAATTAGTGCAAAACCTAGCGCGGCAATATGGCTTGCCATTTGTGTTCGGGAAAGGTCATTTAGGCGCTGGCGCCAGCGAAGCGGTGGCTCGGGATGCACGATATAACTTTTTGCGTCAGGTGCAGCAAGCCGCTGGTGCACAAGCAATCATCACGGCGCACCATCAGGACGACCTTATCGAAACGGCTATCTTAAATATGCTGCGCGGCACCGGCCGCAAAGGCGTAACATCGTTAAAAGATCGCTATCATCTGCGTCGCCCTATGCTACACTTATCTAAAGAACAGATCAAAAGCTATGCTGCAGAGCAGGGGCTGGCTTGGCGAGAAGACAGTACCAATAGCGATATGGCCATTTTGCGCAACTATGTACGCGGTAACATTGTGCCGCGCCTTGGTGCCAAAGGACGGGCCGAACTCCTTAACCATATTGGCCACATGTCTGTGGTGAACCGTGCAGTCGACCACGACCTGATGTTGTACTTACACATGCAACCCTCTCGCCAAACGTTGGACCGCCATTCGTTTATCCAGCTACCGCATGACCTTTCACTCGAGGTTATGGCCGAATGGTTGCGCAGCCACGGCGTCACTCAGTTTAGTAGCAAACAGCTTGAGCAATTGGTTGCTCGTAGCAAAACCCTAGAACCGGGCAAACAGATAGACATCGATGCCGGACATCGCTTGCTCATCGGCCGCGAAGGCATCGTCCTTATTAACCCTACAGTCGTCTGAATACGCAGTTAGTTATATTACTAGTCTGCACTGGGCAAGATGGGTATAATGGAACGACATGGATAAAAAATCGTTCAAACCCAAGAATAGTTCTGGTGG
>CAZKKJ010000077.1:0-2535 GCA_964553355.1 uncultured Candidatus Saccharibacteria bacterium
GATCGGCAATCTTGATGTACTTTTCGGCGACTTGCCAGGCGGTAAGTCCTTCTTTGAGCGCTCCTTTAACCATCTTGTCTTCCCCAGCATCTTCGTCGGAAGTCAGGTGACCTACGTCGGTAATGTTTTGGACACGGTTAACTTTGTAGCCACTTACCACAAGCGTGCGTTGCAAGATGTCCCAATATATGTACGACACCCAGTTACCAATGTGTGGCTGACTATACACAGTAAGTCCGCAAGTATATACCTTAACTTCTTTATCGCTCAGCGGTTTGAAGTCTTCGACTTTGCGGGTGAGGGTGTTATAGAGTTTCATGGGTTTATAAAAGTGAGGTTACGGTTTTGATAATTTCGGCCTTAAGCTCGTCATACTTCCACTCGGTTGTTTTAAAGCCAGAGGCGCTGGGGTGACCGCCACCGCCAAAGTGCTCTGCTACTTCGCCGGCAATGCGGACGCCGTAATTACAGCGTAGTTTACCAGTGATGCGACCATCAGGGTATAGTTTAATGGCGATAGCCAACTTAACGCCTTCAGCCATGCGTAGTTCTTCAAGTGCTAGAACCGATGGGTTGTAGAACGGGCTGTACGTTTGAATCTCTTCCCATGGAATGGCTACTATAGCCAGCTGGTTGTCGCAAAAGTACTCGATGCGTTGTAATAACTTGCCTTTGTAGGTAATGATATCTATAGACTTGGCTGAGAACTCTCGACGCCTGGCTTCTAGTTTGGAAAGGTCTGCACCCAAGTCTATAAGTGCGGCCAAGGTACGGATACTGTCTGCCTTGGTATTCTCGGTGGTTAGACCAAGCGAGTCGGCCATAATAGAAGTTACCAGTAAGTTGGCACTGGTTTGGTCGAGCTTCCAGCCGAGCTGCTGCGATAGGTTGTAGATTACTTCGCCGGTAGATACCGAGTTAGTATCTACGATAGAGACGGCATTGATGGTCACATCATTCTCTACATTGTGATGATCTAGGATGATAAACGGTCGTGTACGAAGTGCACCTATTTGGTTAGTCTTTTGCAGTTGTTCCAGCAAAGATATGCTGCTGCAGTCTACCAAAATAGCGGCATCAAACTGGCTTGGCAGGTCTTTTACTACACGATCCCACCCAGGGATATATTCCAGGTACTTAGTCATATCGACGCCACAGTACAATGTAACCTGCTTGCCGGCTTCGCCGAGGATTTGCTCCAGTGCTAGGGCGCTGGCTAAGCTGTCTGCATCAGGGTTGTCGGCCTGAATTACCACAATGTGTTTGGCGTCTTCAATAATCTTGCTAATTTGCCCGACTTCGGGATAGTTTGTATCTGTTGTCATTGCTTACAGTATACCGCAAGTCTGACAAACGGCCGACTAGTAGTCATTGTGCTTATGTGTATTCTATGCTATAGTATGGTTACTAAATAAGGACCCGAGCTATGTCGCCAGAGTTTTCTAGTGCAGAACCCGCTCCCGCTATTATTACCGCTCTTGATGCAGATACTTCGACCTCAGAAGAAGCATCAACTTCACTAAGAATTACTGCTATAGCGCCTGACACTCATGCGGGCGATCGGCTGCCTACGTGTGACCCTACCGACGTTCATCATATTGAATGGGGTTTTTAAACTGCTTGACGGCCCTCTAGGGCACGACTCAGTGTAATTTGGTCTGCGTATTCTAGGTCCACGCCAACAGGAAGACCGCGAGCGAGCCGTGTAACGGCAACGTCAAGCTCTGCTAACTGCTGCTGGATGTACAACGCGGTAGATTCGCCTTCTACCCCGGCATTGGTAGCTAGAATTATTTCTTTGACCTTGTCTTCTTGTACGCGCTGAATAAGTTCGGCAATGTGTAGTTGTTCTGGTCCAATGCCATCGATGGGCGATATGAGTCCGCCCAACACATGGTAAGTGCCTTTAAAGCCTCCGGTTTTTTCCAGTGCCACCAGATCAAAGGGCTCGGCCACTACAGCAATGACGGTTTTGTCCCGCGATGGATCGGTGTATAGATCCGACAGCTCTTTACCCTTTTCTACGAGTGCAAATGTTTTTTTACAGTAGCCAATGGAACCATGAATTTGCTGCAGGGCGGCACTAAGTTTACTGCTGGCCATAGGGTCACCACGAAGTACAAAGTAGGCGTAGCGTTCGGCGCTACGCGGACCAACACCCGGCAACGCGCCGAATGCCTCGATAAGATCAGTTAAGGCAGGAGGCAGAATCTGCATAACGAATCTGGCCTAAAGTCCGAGATCGCCGAGAGCACCCATAAATGGTTGCATTTTTTCGGCAGCAAGCTTTTGGCTTTGCGCGATTGCATCTTTGACTGCGTCTTCGATCCAGCGTTCGAGTTCGCGAATGTCGTCTAGGTCTACTTGTTCGGGATCAATGTGGATCTTTTTAATTTTCTGTTCGCCAGTGATTTCTACGCGCACAGCACCGTCGCCCTGCTCTACGGTAATAACTTGTTTCTGCAATTCTTTTTGCAGCTTCTTAACTTGCATTAGCATTTTAGCTTGGTCAAAACGGCCCATATCTCACTCCTT
>CAZKKJ010000078.1:0-1066 GCA_964553355.1 uncultured Candidatus Saccharibacteria bacterium
GTAAATTAATCGTGATGACTAAAAGTCACCGTGACTGTTCTCTATAACAGCTCGGGAGATGTTACATCGCACAAGAAGGAGCTTTTCTATGGCCGACGCCAAGAAGAACGAAAAACAGCGAATTCGCATTCGCCTTAAAGCCTATGACCACAAGGTCATTGACCAAGCTGCTAAGCAAATCGTCGACACTGCCTTGCGTACTGGTGCCGTTATTGCTGGCCCAATCCCACTTCCAACCAAGCGAACTACCTACACCGTAGTTAAGAGTCCGCACGTATACAAGAAGGGTCGTGAGCAGTTCGAAATGCGCGTACACAAGCGCCTTATCGACGTTATGGACCCAACGCCAAAGACCATCGACAGCCTCATGAACATCAGCCTCCCAGCTGGCGTTGACGCTGAAATCAAGATGTAATTCATCTTGTTTGCTTACTAAACCTCCCCAGACGGGGAGGTTTTTGTTTGACCTGCTATAATAGCGCTAATGGCTAAAACAAAAAAGAATAGCAGTAGTGCGCGCCTTCAGTCCGACAGCATCTTTATCTTTAAGCTCGTCCTGTTCCTAATATTAGGGTCACAGTGGCTCTACCTCCTTAATGGCGCATCACAGCTGCCTATTCCATTGGGTGCGGTCATTGGGATAGGTTTTATCCTGAAAGAGCCAAACAAAGCTGATCGCAAGATTGAATACGCTTTACTTCTGGTATCAATGTTTGTGGGCTTTTGGCTGCCTATTGGCATTACCATCGCGTAGTAGAATACACAACGCCTTGACAGGGGTAAGGGTTTTGGTGTAATCTGTATTGGTATATCAAATATTGTTCTTGGCTATTTCGAAGGTTCACTTACTGAAAACAGGGGTGAAAACCACGAGGAACCAAGTGTTTTTATGTCTGACCCTCAGGCAAAAACACTAGAGAGCAAGTAAACGTAAAGGTACTATGAAAGCATTTATCACTCGCAAGATTGGTATGACATCCGTCGTAACCGACGATGGTGCAGTTGTTGCTGTCACCCTGCTTTCCGCTAGCCCAAACACCATTACCCAGGTGAAGACTCTCGACAA
>CAZKKJ010000078.1:1166-2518 GCA_964553355.1 uncultured Candidatus Saccharibacteria bacterium
ATTAAGCGCCACAACTTCCACCGACAGCGCAAAACGCACGGTGGTAAGGGTAACACTCGTAAGCCAGGTTCTATTGGCTCTATGTACCCACAGCACATTTTTAAAGGAACTCGTATGTCCGGCCAGTACGGTGCCGTGCGCGTAACTGTTAAGAACTTACGGGTTGCACTTGTCGATCCAGAACTAAAAGTCATCGGTGTTACCGGAGCTGTTCCTGGTCCTCGTAAAGGTATTGTATTGATCGAGGGAGCAGAATAATGAGCGTATCAACCTATACAAAGAGCGGCACCAAGGCTACTACTCCTGCAAAGCTGGATGCGAGTATCTTTGGTCTAGCCGTCGAAAGTCACGAACTTGTAAAGCAAGCGTATGTTGCATACCTGGCTAACGGCCGCGAAAACCTTGCCGTAACGCTAAAGCGCGGCGAAGTAAGCGGTGGCGGTAAGAAGCCTTGGAAGCAAAAGGGAACCGGCCGAGCACGTTTTGGTAGCTCCCGCGTGCCAATCTGGCGTGGTGGTGGTATTACTTTTGGTCCAACCGGCATCGAAAACTACACCAAGAAAATGCACGTTAAGGCTAAGCGCCAGGCTATCCGCCAGGCACTTTCTATGGCAGCTACCGAAGATCGCATCAGCGTCATTGAAGCAGTTGTAGCTAAAGACGGTAAGACTAAAGAAATTCAGAACATCCTCAATAAGCTTGGCGCTAAGCGCAAAACCCTCATTGTGGTAGACACCAAAGATGTTGACCTCGTACGCGCTACAAGCAACCTGGGCGAAGTAATCTTGGTTACCGCTAAGTACCTCAATGTATTTGACATCGTAAATGCTCATCACATTGTGGTCACCCAAAAAGCTTTGCCTATCATTACCGAGTGGCTTGGCGAAGCTAAGGTTACTACTACTGCAAAGGAGACTAAGTAATGGCTGATCTAATGAAAGAAATTGTTTTGCGACCTCGCATGAGCGAAAAAGCGTACGCCCAAAGCGTTGCCAGCAATGTCTACGTCTTTGTTGTATCAACCGATACCAACAAGCAAACCATTGCTCACGCGGTAGCGAGTCAGTTTGGCGTAACCGTCACTAACGTTCGCACCGTTGTACAGGCCGGCAAGTCTATGACCAGCCGCAGCAAGCGAACTCGTGGCATTACCGTACACCGCAAAGACATCAAGAAGGCTTACGTCACCGTTAAGGCTGGCGATCATATTCCTATCTTTGATGCTCCAGAAGAGGTCAAGGCCGACAAAGCCGAACGAAAAGCAGCCAAGAAAACTGCAGCCAAGAAGGAGGCTAAGTAATGGCTATCCGCAAATATAATCCAACGACTCCTGCGCAACGTGGCATGACCAC
>CAZKKJ010000079.1:0-2497 GCA_964553355.1 uncultured Candidatus Saccharibacteria bacterium
TAAGAAGAGCCAGCGCAAGCAGGATAGCGATATTTGTTAGTGGATCATCCATTACTGTTAGTATAGCAGTCTCTAGAGTTCGCGAGCCAGCTTGCCAGACATGTTTCGTACACCGTCACTGGTAATAACATAATCGTCTTCGATTCGAACACCGATGTCTTCGGCAGGAATATAAATGCCGGGCTCGATAGTTAACACTACGCCAGGTTCGAGCGGGCGATCATAATCGCCTGCATCATGCACGTCTAAACCAAGAAAATGCGAAGTAGCGTGTGGAAAGAACTTACGGATTTCTTCGCGTTCGACGTTTTTTATAAGACCTAGGGTTCGAAGTTTTTCTCCCATGAACTGCTCTACCGCTTGCTCGTTTTCACGAATCGTAACGCCAGGTCGCAAATTGCTAGCTGCAAATTCATGAACATCCAAAACCGCTTGCCATACTTGTTCTTGACGTTTAGAAGGAGTGCCATATACATAGGTGCGGCTGATGTCGGCGGCGTAGCGTTGCATGCTGGCCCCTGCATCTATCAACACCACTCCATTGTCTACTAGTGGCTGGTTGTTCCGACCGTAATGCATAGTGCAGGCATTTTGGCCGGCAGCCACAATACTGTCGTAGGCCTCGCCATCGCTGCCACTTTTGCGAAAACCATAACCCAGTAGCGCATCTGCTTCGTATTCATTCTGTAGCTTGGGCAGTTTTCTTTTTACTTCCTTGAAGGCTTTGATACTAATATCTATCGCCAGCTGAATGGCAGCGAGTTCCGGTTCTTGTTTAACCATTCGCATGATAGCCAGATGCTGACGCAGATCTAGTAGTTCTAAGTTAGGGTTTACATCTTTTAATCGTGCGACCACTGTGGCTCGCGCAGGATTGGTATAAAAATCGTCGTGTTCAATATATATCGGAGAAGGTCCGAGTGTTGCCACGTGTTTGACTTTGTTAAGACGGCTGGACAACTTCTTCCATCCGGTCTTGTTATCTAGAATTTCGGTGATGCCGGATATTCCGGAAAGTGTTGCAACATCATTTGTTCCATAAAAAACCTCTGACCCTTCTGATCGTTCGGGCAAAATAAGGTACTCTTTGTCTTTATCTATAACCAAGATAATATCGGGCTGGTCTATACCAGTTAAGTACAAAAAGTTTCCATCCTGGTACAGATGAAAATGGTCGCTGGTTCCCTTTTGTAATTTGCCATTAGCGGTAATAACTATAGGGGCGGTACCTTGAAAAAGTGATCGAAGTTTTTTTCGATTACCAATATAAAAGTCGGCACTGAATATATCACTCATGCAAGAACTTAGTATACCACTATGTCGCTGCTGGTGGCGTAGCGGCCGATGGTGCATCAGGGATAAGACCCTTCTTATGTCTTTCAGAATCTACAACTACACCAACGCCCAGCATTATAAGCCCGCCAGCAATAGCGCCATTCCGCGCACCTTCTCCTCTATTGTCAAGGGGTTCGGCATCTGTTCTGAGTGTCTGAGCATCTATTGCAAGTTCGGCGCTATAAGCAACGGGGTCTTCTTGAAATCTGTCTTCGCTCCATCCAACTGTCAGTGATCCACAGACGAAGGCGATAGGCATAGACTGGACGTTGGTACTACCGTTCATCGCACCGACACAGTGCTCAATATTCGTAGCCTGGGCACGCTTCCCGATTGACTCACCTGCGCCCATCTGACATCCAATCCCAGTGCCCACCAAGCCACCTGCCGCACCATATAAAAGAATTCTTGTTATTCTGCGTCGTGCACCCATATTATTCCTTGCTCATGCAACGAGTATCCGCCCGAGCCTACTGGTTGTCAACGTCAGTTTCTTTGCGGGCAGCGCGGAGGTATTGACGCAAAACAGTGGCCTTCTTTTCTCCCAAGATGAATTCGAGCTCGGTTTGACGAGCTTGCTGGACACCACGCAAACTACCGAAGGTTTTGATGAGCTTTTTGCGGGTGGCCGGGCCAATACCGGGCACATCGTCCAGGATACTAGTAGTTTGGCGTTTTACTTTTAGCACCGAATGGTAGCTGACGGCGAAACGATGTGATTCATCACGGATGCGCTGCAAAAGTTTTACGACGTTGCTGTTATTGGGCAGATCTACTAAAGTAAAATCGTCGCTTTCACGAAGCAATCCCCGAAGCTTGGTCACAACCATGGGCTGTAGATCGGTTTGTGGCCAGTCGTTACGAACCACGATTTCTTCGCGCTTTTTGGCAAGGCCGATGGCTGGCAGCTTGATGTCCTTTTCGCGTAGCACCCCAAGAGCAGCCTCGAGCTGGCCTTTGCCGCCATCGATCAACAGTAGCTCCGGCATACCCCACTGCTTGATATTCTTTTCGCTAAACCGCCGTGAAAGCGTTTCGCGCATATGGTCAAAGTCGTCATTGGTTTGGTTGCGCTGCTTAAACTTACGGTAGTTGGCCTTGTCGGCCGCGCCGTTGGTAAAGACCACCATACTGGCTACCACGTCGGTGCCACTCATATGGG
>CAZKKJ010000080.1:0-2489 GCA_964553355.1 uncultured Candidatus Saccharibacteria bacterium
GCCAATGGCTAGTTGAATAACTTCGACAAATACGGTATAATTACCTCTGTTATTAACTTTCGGTTTACGTCCCCTAGTGAACGTAAGCTTTAACCAGAGGAAGGAATCAGATGAACCAGTACGAAATTGCTGTAGTTTACCATCCCGATCTAGAAGTCGATCTAAGCAAGGCAGAAGCCAAAGTGCAAAAGATCGTTACCGATAACGGTGGTAAAGTTACCAGCGAAGACAATTGGGGCAAGCGCAAGCTAGCATATACCATTGCCAAGCAAGACCACGGTATCTACGTGTTTTACACCGTAGAGTTACCTGGTGCTAGTGTTGCTAAAGTAGAGTCTCTACTTAACATCACCGACGAAGTCATCCGTTTTCTCATCACTCGCCCCGACCTTAAGGCAATCGCCAAGGCCGAGACTGCCAAGGCTGAAAAAGCCGCAAAGGCAGCCGAGCGTGGTGACCGAGCAGACGATGACGACGAAAAAGACGAAGAATAAGATGTAGAATTGTGCTGCTGCTTGACACTCGTGTCGGGCGGCAGTAACGTGAGAGTACAATCAAGTTAAAGGACATAGTTCCTACAAGGAGGAGGCCATCATGGCACGATCATTTAACCAAGTAATCTTAATGGGTAACCTTACCCGCGACCCAGAGCTCAAGCAGATCCCCAGCGGACAGAGCGTTTGTACCTTTAGCCTCGCGCTTAACCGCAGTTACAAAGGTGCCGACGGCAACTGGCAAGAAGCTACCGACTACATCGACGTAGTTGCCTGGGGCCCACTCGGTGAACGAGTTGCACAGTATGTTACCAAAGGACGACCAGTTTTGGTCAACGGCCGTTTGCAAAGTCGCTCTTGGGAACAAGACGGCGTCAAGCGCAGCAAAGTAGAAGTAAACGCCTCGGATGTAACATTCCTTGGCGGTCGTGGTGAAGGTAACGAGGGCGGAGACTACAATCCTCCGGCAACTTCAGCACCGAAGAAATCAACTAAGAAGACCGATGACGTCCAGATCGAAGACCTCAACGAAGAGCCAATCAATCTAGACGACATCCCATTCTAGCTCTCGCTTCGCTCGGTTCATGAGAGGGGTTAACCTCTCTCATCGCGCCGGCAAAATGGAATACATTTTGTCGGGCTGCTCACCTCGAAGCCGAGTACAATAACAATCAGGAGAATAATTATGGCAAAGATATTTAAGAACCGAACAGACGTAGCCTTTTTTGACTACAAAGATTTCAAGACCCTACAACGATACGTAAACGTATACGGGCAAATCGAAACACGCAAAAAGACCGGTCTAACCGAGAGCCAGCAGCGCCACCTTGCTGTAGCTATCAAGCGCGCTCGTCATCTTGCATTGCTACCATTCGTAGCTAATAACTAGGAGCCCACAAAATGGCACTAAGTATTACAGACCTCAAAAAAGGCGTGATCTTTCAGATGGAAGGAACGCCGTACCGAGTTGTGGACTATAACCAAAAGGTTATGGGCCGCGGTGGTTCTATCGTAAACGTTCGGATAAAGAGCCTTACCGACGGTAGTGTGTTGTCCAAGACCTTTAAGGGCAACGAGTCTATCGATTACGCCGATGTTAGCAACCAGAACGTCCAGTACTTGTACAACGATGGTGCAAACTACTACTTCATGAACGAAGATACCTTCGAACAGTTCGAAGTAGCAGCCGATATTCTGGGCGACCAAACCGGCTACCTCAAAGAGGGGGACAAGGCTCAGGCTCAGCTATTCGAAGATCGAGTTATCAACATCGATCTTCCCAAAAACGTACCACTCAAGGTCATGTATACCGAAGACGTGGTTAAGGGCGATACTACTAGTAGCGTACTCAAGAACGCCGAGCTCGAAACAGGCGTAACGGTAAAGGTCCCGGCATTTATTAAGCAGGGCGACGTTATTAGTGTCGACACCACCACGGGAGCGTACCGTGAGCGCGTCAAAGACTAGACTAGACCAGCTACTCGTTTCAAAAGGCTTGGCATCAACAAGATCGCAGGCCGAAAGCCGTATTCGATTAGGCGAAGTTACAGTTAACGGCAAAGTTATCACAAAACCTGGGTTCGCTGTTGACCAGGCGAGTGATGTAGCCGTTGCCGCCAAAGAGCAGTATGTTTCTCGGGCTGGGCTCAAGCTGGCATCGGTAGCAGAAAAGCTATGGCTCGACTTTACCGACAAAGTGGTACTGGACGTTGGTTCCTCTACTGGTGGTTTTACTGATTACGCTCTGCGACATGGCGCTAAAAAGGTAATTGCCGTAGAGGTCGGCAAAGACCAGTTACACCCGAGCCTCCATGGCAATCCTCAGATAGAATTGCACGAACAAACCGATATTAGGGATTTCAAAACAACCCAAAAAATCGACCTCGTGGTCGCTGATGTGTCGTTTATTAGCTTGCGCCAGATTCTACCGGCGGTTAAGCGTTTGTCTAACCCACAAACCATTTTTGCCGTTATGGTAAAGCCACAATTCGAGGC
>CAZKKJ010000081.1:0-2408 GCA_964553355.1 uncultured Candidatus Saccharibacteria bacterium
GTTGACCATTGTACAAAGCTAAAGTACAACAGCCGCTTGGCGTAATTCATTACAAAAAAGCCTAACGAGATAACTAATCCCATGGCAACATCTATCCACAGCCACATCCAAATATAGTCAGTCTGGCCAGTTGCAATAAACCTGGCCAGATAACCACCAAGTTTTGCAGAGGCATAGATCGCACCAATACTGCCGGCAATTTCCATGGCAGCACCAAAGAAAAAGAATGCCACCATGGTGGGCCGCAGCGAGGCCGACAGTTGTAGAATACGCAAACAAATCTTAACGCTCTCGGCAACAGTTAGGCTTCTATCGTCTCGGGAAGAAATTTTAAACATACTAATCCTCTATAAATCCGCCCGATTGGTGTGCCCACAGTTCGGCGTACTTACCCTTTTTCTTTAGAAGCTCCGTATGCGAGCCTTCTTCGGCAATGTTACCATTATCGAGCACAATGATGCGGTCCATTTTTTGGATGGTGCTTAAGCGGTGAGCAATGACGATGGCCGTGCGCCCTTCCATGAGCTTCCAGAGTGCTTTTTGGATGAGTACTTCGCTCTCGCTGTCTAGCGCGCTGGTTGCCTCGTCTAGCACCAAGATCGGGGCGTCTTTAAGCATAGCGCGGGCAATAGCTACGCGCTGTTTTTGGCCGCCCGAAAGTTTTACTCCGCGTTCGCCAACTAAGGTGTCATAACCTTTCACGAGTTTGTCGACAAATTCGTGTGCATAAGCCTTCTTTGTCGCCTCGGCAATAGCTTGTCTAGAGGCGTCAGGCTTACCGTAACTAATGTTTTCGGCCACCGATCGGTGAAATAGTAGCGGTTCCTGAGATACATAAGAGATTGCTTCGCGTAAACTTTTCTGTGTAACCCCGGCGATGTTTTGCCCATCAATTAGTATCTCTCCGTCCTGAATGTCGGCGAGACGAAGTAGCAACTTGGTAATGGTCGACTTACCACCACCGCTGTGTCCAACTAGTCCAACTTTCTCGCCCGACTTAATACTTAGCGAAAGACCATTGAACAGTAGCTTCTGCCCCTTGTTTTCCGGGTAGTCAAAAACAACATCCTTTAGCGTGATCTCGGCCTTATTAACAGCAAGACGTTGGGCATCAGGAGCATCTACAATGGTAGCGGGCTGAGCCATAATACTTATCATCGGCCAGCTGTCGGTAGTAACGTTCTCGAAGCCTTGAATGATATTGCCAACTTCGAATAGTTTACTGCTTAGACTTAGGGTAAAACTAAAAGCGAAAATACTGGTAGCTAGCAAAGCGGGATTGCTAGATACCAGATGAATGACAAGGCAGACAAATAGTCCTTGCAGAATCAGGATGGTTGCGATGCGGTTGCTGCCGCTGTACCCAATTTGCAAGAAGTCATTTAGTTGCTTTTCGGCCAGTTTATCACCGAGTTTGCTGTAGGTTTCTTGTTCCTCTCGTTCACGAGCAAAGACTTTCACGTTTTGGTTATTTGCAATTACGTCGGCAAACTGGCCGTGTAGCGCACGCCGAGCTTCGTGGCGAGCTGCTCGTAAAGGCGATCGTTTGTTGCTGGCATGAAAGGCTGCAACAATGACCGACAGGGTGATGACCATTAGGCCAAAACCAAGCTGCCAAGAGTTGATGCTTACAATTGCGATACCAATAACAAGGTTAAGTACAAAAGGGATACTCCTTATAATCAACAAATCTTGAAACTGTACCATTGAGTTGATCAAAGTTATGCCATCGGAAATAATCTTTCCAGTCATGCGGTTGGCGTAAAAGTCGCCACTTTTTTTGAGTAGCTTACTCATCATATTGCTCTGGACTCTTTTAGCGGTGCTCACCTGTGATCGTATATACAATATGAAACCGTATTTGTTGGTCAAAAAGCCAACGAGTGCAGTGATTGTTAGTATGGGGATGCTATTCCTAAGTAGTCCATCGGTTTGTCCTTGGGCAATTTTGGCTAGAATATTGCTGGTAATAAAAGGTATGGCTGTTGCCATAACCAAGCTGCTTGTGGGCATCAAAAACAGAGCAACCCATTGTTTCTTGCTCTTAAAGCTTTCCCTGAGCATAAAGCCCAAGACCTTTTTGGTGTTAACGTCTTCCATGGACAGTCTCCTTGGCTGCCTTACGGTTTATAAAAGGTTTTGTTATAAGGTTTTTTACAATTGTGTCGACTACGCGCACACAATGTGGGCGACCAAGTCGGAGATTGATAGTTTCATGCGTTGCATGTGTAGGGCCGCCCTTTCTGTTAGGTAATGATCCACACACTGTAGCATAAGCGCGCCTCTGTCAGCAAGAAGTAGGTTACTTCAGTTCCAAATATTCTTCGTCAAGCAAGCATCTAAGATCTTGACGACCAACCGGTCCAATTCCCCTAACTCCTGTACTGCAAGCCTCATCGTAGATAGCT
>CAZKKJ010000082.1:0-2378 GCA_964553355.1 uncultured Candidatus Saccharibacteria bacterium
GTAGTGGTTTGGTTTCGACAATTGCCGTGCTTGTAATGACCTTCATGATGCTGGTTGAGGGACCAATGTGGATGAAAACTTTGTTCCGATTACAGGATCCTAAAAAACGAAAGCATCGTGAAGAACTAGCTCACCAAATGTATCGAATTGTTACCAGCTATGTTAATGGCCAGTTAATTATCGCAGCTATCGCCGCCAGTTTTGCGCTTATCGCTATGGTTGTAATGGGCACTGTCTTTAATGTATCGATCAACGCCATTGGCTTGGCAGGCATCATTGCCCTTACGGGATTGATCCCAATGATTGGCAATACGCTAGGCGCGCTTATTGTGGTTTTGGTTTGTGCGCTTACATCATTTCCTCTAGCCATTGCTATGGGAATTTTCTTCCTGGTTTATCAGCAAATAGAAAATGTCACCATCCAGCCGTATATTCAATCTCGAAAGAACGAGCTAACCCCTCTTCTTGTCTTTATCGCTGCGTTGTGCGGTATTGGCCTGGGCGGCCTAATTGGTGGGTTTGTAGCCATACCACTAGCAGCGTGCATCCGATTACTCGCAAAAGATGCTTACGAACATCGTTTGAAGAACATCGAGCAAAACTCTTAATATTTACGATTGGCTCTGGACATACTCTTTATGCCAATCCGACTCGTATACATAAGTTAAGATATCGCTCCATAGTTTTTGATGGGCGATTATGTCTTTATCTTTGGCCACTGACAACGAGAAATTATAGATAGGATGGGCTGCATTGTACCTATCATGAAAAGCAATTTCAGCCATCTCTGTACTGTCTCCCGATGAACTAAGAATAGCAGCTGCAGGATAGCCAAGCAGCATACCAAAGCGGATGTTGTGGGCTGCCCACTGATCCTGAAGAATTTCCTGGGGCACATCAGAAGGCTTCTCGGCTAAGCGGCTTCGAATATGGGCCTCTGTTAAGAAATCCCAGACAAGGAGGTCGGTTGTGTTGGCTATAGGATTACTCGTGCTTACGACCGATGCGTTGCCGTTGGGTAAAAGTACCAGCTCAAAAGCTTGTTGATGTACAATGTTCCAGTTTTCTGGATAATCTTGGTAACCTTCTAGCTTGTCATCAAACAACGCTACATTATGTGCATCTAATACTTTTTGTAGTTCCGAAAGGTCTGCACCCGGCGCGTCGTTGGCATCAATATAGGTAGTAAAGGCGCGTACACCCGAAAGTGTTAAGACAACATCAGCACGTAAAACCAACGGGAGAGCGTTGGGTTGCTCTGCTTCAACACTGGCCAAGATTGCAAGTGCGGCATCCGCATAATGTTGCGCTGACTTTTCTGGAAGTTTGTATTCAAGTAGCGCCATCTATTGTCGGTTCCAAATTTGTCCTGCTTTGGTGTCGCGCACGGCGATACCTTGGTCAAGTAGCTGGTCGCGAATGTCATCGGACTTTTGCCAGTCTTTGGCGTCCCGTGCAGCTTGCCGTGCATCAAGCAATTGCTTTTGTGCGTCGGTAATGTCTGTCTTGCCTGCTAGCAAATTAATGCCCAGCAACTCTTTTATCGTTTGGATAATACTGTCGAGGCAACCGATACATAAGTTACTGGAAGTTGTCTCGCTCAGGGTTTCGTCGATGAGGGCCAAGGCACCTGGCGTATTAAGATCGTTTTGCAAAAGCTCTAGGATCTTCTTTTCAAATTCAGGCGCAGAAATTATTCCGTCTGGTTTGTTTCCGGGATTATCTGAATCTTTGGACTGCCACAATAGATCGACTGCTGCAGACCAATGCTTCAACCTGTTCTGTGCCGCTTCAAGAATCTCCCAGGTAAAATTACCTTCTGTACGGTAGTGTTTACTGAGCACGACAAGCTTAAATGATTGAATATCATATCCTCGGTCTACAATATCTTTCAGGGTAATAATGTTGCCCAAGGACTTCGCCATCTTGGTGCCATTTACTTTTATGTGGTTGGCATGCAGCCAAAACTGTGAAAATTGCTTGCCAGTAATTGCTTCGGTTTGTGCGATCTCGTTGGTGTGGTGAACTGGTATGTGATCGATACCGCCGGTATGTATGTCGATCTGGTCGCCCAAAATCTCTCGCGCCATAACCGAGCATTCTAGATGCCAGCCAGGAAAGCCTTTGCCATTGTTATCTTTGAGTGGATTATTCCACTCCATGTCACGCTTTTCTTTTGGGTTAGAAAACTTCCAGACGGCAAAATCGGTTGGGTTCTTCTTGCCAGTGTCGGCCACGCGCGCACC
Organism: uncultured Candidatus Saccharibacteria bacterium; assembly: GCA_964553355.1. Classification (GTDB taxonomy): domain Bacteria; phylum Patescibacteriota; class Saccharimonadia; order Saccharimonadales; family AWTP1-31; genus CAZKKJ01. The sequence goes on from CAZKKJ010000082.1 coordinate 2,247, forward strand.
GAATTGCAATCCATCAATATCAAGCTTTGCCAGTTTTCCATAGTCGTTCAGTTTACTTGTATCAAAATAAATGCCGTCGTCAATTACATACGTAAAGCCTTTTTTGTGAAGCTCTTCAACAAATGCTTTTTG
>CAZKKJ010000083.1:0-2297 GCA_964553355.1 uncultured Candidatus Saccharibacteria bacterium
CTTTGTCTGAATTATGGTGGCCAGCACGAAATTGTTTCTGCGGTGAATAAGATTTTGGCGGATAATCCCGGTATTACAGAGGTGGACGCCAAACTTATCGAAGCTAATTTGTATCACCCAGAAGTTCCAGCAGTTGACTTTATTGTGCGTACATCGGGCGAGCAAAGAATTAGTAACTTTATGTTGTGGCGTGCAGCCTACAGTGAGTTTTACTTTCCAAAGATGCACTTCCCGGCGTTTGCCGAAGAGGATTGGGCGGACGCGTTTGCAGAATTTGCCAAGCGCAACCGCCGTTTCGGTGGTAATGACCAGTCATCCAAATAAGCGCTAGTTCGGGGTCGGTTGATCCGTTATACTAATACCTAATGTCAATTGTGTTGCTGATTTTGGGGTTGATTCTATTTGTCGGTCTGGTCGTGGTTCACGAGCTGGGTCACTTTTTGGCTGCCCGTCGAGGCGGGGTTGATGTAGAAGAGTTTGGTATAGGTTTTCCGCCGACCGCTTGGTCGAAGAAGCTAAAGAGCGGCCTACTACTGAGCTTCAACTGGTTGCCGTTAGGTGGCTTTGTAAAACTCAAGGGCGAGCACGACTCGGCCACGGCTAAGGGTAGTTTTGGCTCAGCACCGCTCGGAACCAAGGTTAAGATTATGGTTGCCGGTGTGGCTATGAACCTGGTGACTGCCTTTGTTTTGCTAACCTTCTTGGCGCTAGTAGGAATGCCTAAACTTATCGAGAATCAATTTACGGTGGCCAGTGATACAAAAGTTGTGAAGAACCAGGTGTTGGTAGGTTTTGTAGACGAAAAGTCACCCGCCAGCCAGGCCGGGCTCGAGGTGCGTGACCGACTTATTAGTATGAGTCGTGGCCAGGATACCAAAGCCATTAGTTCGGCCGATCAATTCCCGGAGGTCACGGAGCACTTTGCAGGCCAAGAAATAACCCTGACTGTAGAACGTAAGGGCGAACAAAAACAGCTGACCACAAAGCTGCGAACTACACAAGAAGTTGAGGCTAGCAAAAAGAGTGGCGAAGCCAAGGGCTATCTAGGTGTCGCACCTACAGAATTGACCATCCAGCGTTCTACCTGGTCTGCTCCAGTGGTTGCAGTGGGCTTTATGAAACAACTCACCGTAGAGACGTTTAAGGGGCTTGGCAGCGCTTTATGGAACGCTGTTCGGGGAAATGGTAAAGAGGCTAGTAGCCAAGTGTCGGGCCCTGTAGGTATATTTGTAATCTTAAAGGATGGTAGTATCTTGGGTTATCAGTTTATGCTGATGATTATCGCAATCATCTCGCTCACCTTGGCTATCATGAATGTACTGCCAATCCCTGCACTCGACGGTGGCCGTCTGTTTGTAACGCTGCTCTTCAGAAAGGTGCTTCGCCGACCTCTTAGTCAGGAGCTAGAGGAGAAAATCCATGGTACCGGCTTTGCTGCACTGATGCTGCTGTTTATTCTGATTACTATTGTTGATGTCCGAAGGTTCTTCTGATGAGCATTAATTGGGCGACGCCAATTTACATCCTGGCGCTATACGGCCTGGTGCGATTTGTTGTCCGCCGAAACAACAAGGAAGACGAGAAGGGTCTTGGCTGGTCGCCACTCGAATCTGTTGGTGTAACGTTGTTTATTTATTTCTTTGGTCAGCTACTAGGTGGCTTGGTGGTCTATGCCGCACTGGCGTCGATGGGCTGGAATGAGCAACGAATCACTAACTGGATATCCAATAATACCTCGGGTCAGTTTATCGCAGTGTTGTTTATAGAAATTATCACCATCTGTTTGCTGGTAATATTCTTGCGTCGTCGCAAGTCCAGCTTGGCAAAAATTGGGCTAGAAGGTAGCCCTCGATTAGGTGACGCCGGCCGGGCGATCTTGGGCTACGTGGCCTATTTTGTTTTGTACTTGGCGGTCATATTCATAGCCAAATCCTTGGTGCCTAGTCTGGATCTAGAGCAGAAGCAGGAAATTGGCTTCGAAGCCGTTTCCAGCCTGCAATTGCCAATAGTATTTCTTAGTCTTGTCGTCTTGCCACCACTAGTAGAAGAAATCTTAATGCGTGGTTTTCTGTACACTGGGCTCAAGCAGAAACTGCCCCGCATTGCCGCTGCCGTCCTAACCAGTTTTCTCTTTGCTATCGCCCATCTGCAAGCTGGTAGTGCAGCGCCACTACTGTGGATTGCGGCTATCGATACCTTTGTGCTGTCCATGGTGCTTATCTACTTGAGGGATAAGACGGGCAGGCTATGGGCCCCGATTTTCTTGCATGCTATCAAGAACGGCGTGGCCTTTGTCG
>CAZKKJ010000084.1:0-2242 GCA_964553355.1 uncultured Candidatus Saccharibacteria bacterium
CATCTGCAGTCTTAGGATTAACGCGTACCTGTTTGTCATAGTGATCCTTAATAAACACTTGTTCGAGCAGGCTTTCAAGCTGTACCTCACCCCATGTACCACGAGTCTTTACATTGGTTAATACTCGCTTAAAGTCACTGACATCGCTTGCAAGGTTCTGCATCTCGCCCAAGCCTTTGTGGACCAACTCTAGGCGTTCACTAACCATCTTAAAGCTTTGGCTCAGTCGTTTTTCTAGAGTACTCTGAAGCTTTTCGTCTACGGTGCTTCGCATCTTTTCGAGCTTTTCGGCATTGTCTTTTTGTAAGCTTTCGAGTCTGTTCTCTACTGTTTTACGAATAGATTCAAGCTTTTCGTCGTTCTTATCGCGTAACTGTTCCAATCGCTTTTCAAGCGAGTCCCGGCTTTGGGTAAGGCCGGATGTTAGCTCTTGTCGTAAGTCTTTGTTGGCTGCAGTAAATTCTTTACGGTTACGCATAAACTCGTCACGCATAGGACCATCTAATCCACTTGACGCGCTAGGGCGTCCAAAGATTAAATACGCCAAAAGAGTACTATTGATCAGACCCACAACCACCACAAGTATTTCCATACCCTTAGTATACCCTGTCTGGGCTACTCGTGCGCCTCTTCAGCTTCATGCTTTTCAACATGCGAGTTTTCGCCAGTGTGACTATGCGCCTCCGTGCGATCTAAATATCTGTGCGCTGTCTGGATAGAAAGAGTCACGAGGATCGCTCCCAGCAGCATTAACACCGGCTGAAGCTCCAGAATGCGTTTATTGCTCGCCTTTTCATGAATAGTAGGAATAACATCGCTCATGGCGATGTATAACAAGAAACCGGCGCTCAGACCCAATAACACACCCACGGGCATGCCGCTTGTTCTGCCAAGTGCATAGGTAGACACAGCAACCACAGTAGTAGCCAGTGAGCTTACAATATTAACTATCAAAACACGTCGGCGACTCAACCCCTTGGAAAGTAGCAATCCAAAATCGCCAATCTCTTGAGGGATTTCGTGGGCAGCAACTGCCAATGTGGTTACGATTCCGGTCGGCACGCTAATAAGGAAAGCGGCCGCAATAGCGATGCCGTCCAAGGCGTTATGAACAGTATCGCCAATAATGACCAAAGCAGTAGAGGGATCGTGCTTGCCGTGTTGGTGGTGATGATGAAACCAGTGCAAGAATCGTTCCGCAAAAAAGAACAATAAAACTCCAATAAGCGCAGAACCAAGAACACGATCGGGCGTGCTGACCTCGAGTCCCTCTTTTAATAGATCCAAGAAAACAGCTGCAAGCAATGCACCTGCAGCAAATGGCATACCGTACTCAGCAAGAGTTTTAGCAAGCTTTTTGTTACTGAGCATTAGCAGGCCGCCAGCAAGCGAAAACAGCCCACCGAGTAGTGAATAGAAGATTACGATTGTGTAGTTTGACATGCATCAAGATTACGACTCATTTGTGGTTATTGCAAATATGTCGCAATTACTGTATGATTTGCGAATGTCTATTGCTGTTATATCTGAAAAGTTACGCCAGGCAGGCTACAGCACTACTCGCCAAAGAGAAGCAGTTTTTTCTGCGCTTCGAAACAATGGGGCCATGACCATGGGAGAATTAACAAATGCCTGTGCAAGTAAGATGGATCGTGCAAGCGTGTACCGTGCAGTGCAGCTATTTGAGCAACTGGGTTTTGTGCGCCGTGTGAATCAGGGCTGGAAGTTCAAACTAGAACTCAGCGATATTTTTAGCGAACACCATCACCATATTATGTGCACCAAATGTGGAAAGATTGCAGATTTGCGTGATGATTCCCGATTAGCTACTATCCTGGATAGCATGGTCAAATCCAGTGGCTTTACTATTTCAGGGCACGAACTAGAGATTCGCGGGTTGTGTATCAACTGCCAAAAGTAATGAACTTTCATAAAATAATGAACCCCGGGAAATATCCGGGGTTCTAGGGAAGCCTCACACTTCCTCATTTAGCTTATGCCTAATCATCATAGCTGGCAAGCGTTATTATTACATCGGTTCAACATTTGTAATGTCAACGATCAATCTGTTCAAACACGCTGTTTTGGCGTATAATGCCAGGCTGAACGCGGCTAAACAATAGGGTGTCGCCAAGTGGTAAGGCACTGGTTTCTGGTACCAGCATTCGGGGGTTCGAATCCCTCCACCCTAGCCAATCTAAAAACCCAGCCTTGTGCTGGGTTTTTAGATTGGTTAAGTTGA
>CAZKKJ010000085.1:0-2182 GCA_964553355.1 uncultured Candidatus Saccharibacteria bacterium
GGCCGCGTCAAAGTTACCATAACCAGGATAGGTGTACCCTCGGCTGCCCACGTACGCTAACACCTGGCCGGTAGCAACATCCTCAGATACTAGTGCCGCATTATTACCTTTTGGTTCAACATAACGGATATTCTCTCGCATAGCTTTTTCGGCAGCCAGCTGCTTATCCCAATCGAGTGTGGTTACTACCTTTAAGCCACCGTTAAGCACCGTGTTGGCACCAAGTTGTTCCTCGAGTAGCTGTTCAACCTGCTTAACAAAGTGTGGCGCCTCAATACTGGCATCGGCATTCTTCTGCTCGAGGGGAACGATCTTAGCAAGCGTATCAACCTTCTTCGCAGCCTCGGCATCAGCTTTTTTGGTGTAGCCTTGCTCCACCATCAAGTTAAGCACACGGTCGCGCTTTTTAATGAGTGCGTCAGTGTGATCACCGTACGGAGAGAAATAGGTTGGGCTTTGCGGGATCGAGGCAAGCATGGCCGCCTCATCAAGCGTTAAATCTTTGGCATGTTTATTGAAGAAGCTTTTGCTAGCAGATTCTATGCCGTATTCATTCGGACCGCCGTATGGAATCTGATTTAGATAGAAGGCTAAGATTTGATCTTTATTGTAGTTTCGCTCTATCTCAACTGAAAGAATCAGCTCTTTAACTTTACGGGTGAATGTGCGCTCACTGCTAAGAAGGGCGTTTTTAACAAATTGTTGGGTAATCGTTGACCCTCCCTGACGAGTAGAACCGCCCTTAAGGTCATTGAGAGCGGCCCGCATAACGCCGACGGTACTAAAGGCGCCGTGGTTGTAGAAGTCTTTATCTTCGAGAGCAATGGTGGCATTGCGGATATCTTTATTCATATCCTCAAACTCAATGATGGTTCGATTTTCTTTACCAGATGTTTGGTAGAGCAAGTGCGTGCCCGTACGATCATAAAAACGAGTAGCTTGCTTGATCTTAGCTAGTTCGGCATTAATGTCGCTTGGCAGATCCTTGCGGAAGTAGGCAAACACGGCAAAACCAAGTATGAACATGGCCGCAAGGGCAATGCCAACAACTTTAAGAATCTGCGTAGCACCGTCTCGCGAAAAGACATAATGATAGACATTCTTTGGTTTGAGGCGCCACATAATCCGTTCCAAGCGGGCTTTGGGCATCATGGCCTTACGGTCAGCCTTACGGCGCAGTTTTTTATCACGCTTCATGCGGATACGTTGCGTCAAGTTTGCGTTCTGCTTGACACTCGGTTCATGAACTTTCTTTGATGCTGCCGAAACTCGATGTGAGCGGCCTTTACGTTGGAGCGGGTTTCGCTTTGGCATGGGTTGTATCGTTCCTCCAATTTAACTAAACCTACCTAAGGCATGCTGCTCGCAGAAGTGAAATGATTACGGTATAGTGTGAACAGGCGAGTAGGTAGCCTTTAGGTGAATGGTTACCGTAATTAGTATAGTACAACTAGCAGAAAACAGGACCAATTTACGTGACAATGACATTATCAGAAGAGCTCAAGTGGCGAGGCTTTATAAACCAGACCACAGTCCAAGACCTCACGATATTAGACACTACTTCCTGGGTGACCTATCACGGGTTTGATGCGTCTGCAGACTCCCAGACAATCGGGAACCTAGCCGCCATGATGTTGGACCTAGTCTTTGCGAGACACGGCCACAAGGTAGTTGTGTTAGCAGGAGGGGCAACCAGCTTACTAGGAGACCCGGGCGGAAAGGATGTTGAGCGACCCCTGCAATCCGAAGAAACCATAGCCCATAACGTGGCGATGGCCGAAGAACAAATCAAGAGCATTTTTGGCCAATATGAATTTACTCTAGTTAACAACCTAGATTGGTTCAAAGATATGAACGTCTTGACGTTTCTGCGAGATATCGGCAAGCACTTTGGTGTCAGCACCTTAGTAGCCCGCGATTACATAGCGCAGCGCATTGGCGAGGGTGGCAGTGGCATGAGCTTTACCGAATTCACTTACCAGTTGATACAAGGTTATGATTTCTATTGGCTCTATCAAAATAAAAACTGCAAACTGCAGATGGGGGGCAGCGACCAGTGGGGCAATATCACCACCGGTACCGAACTTATTCGCCGTAAGGTTGGTGGCGAGGCTTTTGCCTTTACCTGTCCGTTGATTAAGAAAGCCGATGGCACCAAGTTTGGCAAAACCGAACAAGGTAA
>CAZKKJ010000086.1:0-2157 GCA_964553355.1 uncultured Candidatus Saccharibacteria bacterium
GCTCAAGCGCCCGATCAAAAGCGATTGCGACATCTTCTGGATCAACCTGACTCAATACCTCTGGACTATCAATGTCTGTCATAGGCACATGGTAACTCTTAGCTGACCAACCGACAAGGGAAGTCAACTTCCCTATTGTTATATACTTGAGTAATGAGTGAATTTCCCATAGATCAACTACCCTATATAGAAATACCCGTAAACGAACATGTAAGCCTTCGTCAACTTCGGCCCACCGATGCCGATGAATTGTTTGCTGTAACCGATGCTAATCGCGATTACCTTGGCCAATGGTTGCCATGGGTCGAAAACACTAAAAGCCCAGCAGATAGCCGAGCATTTATCGAGCAGACTCTGCAAGATCGCCAAACTGGCGCAGAGTACGGCTATGGCATTATGGTTGACGGTAAGCTAGCGGGACACACCACACTTATGCATGTAACCGACGACCGAGACCCCGAGATCGGTTATTGGATAGCCAAAGATGCTGCTGGCGGTGGACGAACTACTGCTGCAGCCGCAGCTCTGACAGAATTTGGACTACAAACCCTTGGACTGCCAAAAGTTATTATCCGTGCAGATAGTAATAATGCAGGCAGTAACCGTGTCGCCGAAAAACTTGGCTACCAAAAAGAGACCGAGATACCAGAAGAAGATAGTACAGTCACCAACGTCTGGGCAAAATACAAAAGTTAAACCGCCCTAGATATTGTCGCTAGGCCCTATCACTAGGCAAGGGGAATTGCAGGGCAAATTCACGAACCTCGGCCTTGAGGCTAGCGAGCTTTTTAGCGTCTTTGTGATTCTTTAGGGCAGCGTGCATCCAGCTGGCAACAAGGTCCATGTGTTCTACATTGAGGCCACGGGTGGTCATAGCTGGAGTACCAAGACGGAGGCCGCTCGGGCGGAACGGTGGCAGCGGATCGTTAGGAATGGAGTTGCAGTTGGCGCTCAAGCCGATCTCGTCCAGGATATCTTGAGCTTGTCGGCCGTCCAGATTATTAAAGCTAGCTGGGATGTTGATCATGATCATATGGTTATCGGTGCCGTTAGTAACCAACTTAAAGCCCTTAGCTTGCAGCGCTTTGGCCAAGGCTTGAGCGTTATCCAAAATACCCTGAGCATATTGCTTAAAGTCAGGTCGTGCAGCTTCGTCAAAGGCCACAGCCTTGGCGGCAATACTGTGCATATGTGGACCACCCTGAAAGCCGGGGAAGATCTCGCGGTCGATAAGTGTTGGTAAGTTTTCTACCGTATGGTCTGGTGCCTTGAGTGGATTACCAACGGTGCCTTGGCTGAGGATTAACCCACCCCGTGGACCACGGAGCGTTTTGTGGGTGGTGGTAGTCATAACATGGAAGCCAAAATCCAAGGGGTTCGGCAACACACCGCCAGCGATTAGGCCCGCAATATGAGCCATGTCAGCCATCAGCATAGCGCCCGATTCGTTAGCGATGTCGGCAAACTTTTGGCAATCAAGGCTGCGCGGGTAGCCGCTAAAGCCAGCCAGTAGGATCTTGGGCTTTTCTTTTAGAGCCACGGCGCGCATTTCGTCGTAATCTATCTCGCCGGTCTCTACATCTTTAATGCCATATCGGACAAAGTTGTACAGCTTGGCGCTACTGGTTACGGGATGACCATGGGTTAGGTGGCCACCATGGTCGAGCTTCATGGCGAGTACTTTGTCACCCGGCTTAAGCCATGCTTGATACACAGCAATATTAGCCGGCGCACCGGAGTGCGGCTGTACATTGGCGTGATCTGCGCCAAACAGCTTTTTGGCTCGCTCTATGGCCAACGTCTCTAGCTTGTCGGTGTTCTCTTGCCCACCATAGTAACGCCTGCCCGGGTAACCTTCGGAATACTTGTTGGTATACACACTACCAAGCGCGTCTAACACTTGCCTACTAACGTAGTTTTCGCTGGGAATAAGCTCCAGGCCTTCGCGCTGGCGCTTTTCTTCTGCGGCGATCAAGTCAATGACTTGCTGGTCTTGTTGTGGCTTGCTCATCCCTACCATGTTAGCAAGTCAGACAGAATTGGTACAGCGAGGCGGGGAAGGTGGGCGGGATTACTATCGAGGCAATCCGCAGCCGCAGGCGAGTACCCCATTCGATAACAATGTCGAGAGAGCAATTCAGACCACCCACCTACCAC
>CAZKKJ010000087.1:0-2145 GCA_964553355.1 uncultured Candidatus Saccharibacteria bacterium
CTACTTTTACTCCTCATAAACCCCTCGTTGCTTGTCTTTAATATATACCATTAGCGTCATGAGGCTCAATGATTCTTTTTTGGTGAGTTCTAATTAGCCCACAAACCGACGCTACACTATTAATAACTCGGCTCAGCGTGCAGTTTGCGCACTCTCAACGCGTGATATTGCTTCAAAAATCCATTCAACTCGGAGCTTTCCTTCTGCCCTCATTTTAACAATCTGTTCGTAGGTGAACCACTGCACATCAAGCACCTCACCAGGCTGCGGCCTTATCTCGCCTCCAACGACCTTAGTAGTGAAGGCGTGCCGTATTGGCTCCTCTACCGCATCGTGCCAGATGCCAATTTTTTTGTCTAACTCCACCACAAGTCCCGTCTCTTCTTTTGCTTCTCGTACCGCAGCTTTTTCTATCGATTCACCTTTGTCTACATGCCCAGCAGCCAAGTTCCATAGTCCATAAACTTTGGGCTGTGCCTCCTTTACAAGTAAATATCTTCCATCTTTATCTCTTATGATGCATGACGCAACAACACGCGACCAAGCTACCGAGGCATCAAATTCTTCTTGAGTTAGTTGTTTGGACATAGCTCAATCATAACAAAAGATGTCTTTCGACTGCTTTGCGCACCCCTCGCGACGCACTTCGAACTGGGCACTTACCTCAGGCACGTTAGAACCTTCTTACAGTGGGTCGGTTTATGGGCTGGGGCCTATGGCTGCCTCGTCGTGTCGTCTTCGGGATAGGTAAAGGCTTCGGTATGCGTTTGTTCGGGACTCATTGCCGCATCTGCCTCCTGCTGTTTTTTCTTGAGTTTTGACCTTATAAGTCGCGAGATAAACCAAACTGACGCAACAATACCACCCCAAAATGCCATGAATACAAAATTTTCAGCAGCCGAGTCATAGCCGTTCAGTACTGGGCCAATTGGGGTTGGCGTCATGTTGTCGCGGCTTTCAAACCGCTGCTGTGTTGATCCGCCTGAGATCGGCCAACCGTACCGTCTAACTTCAGTCCAACTACAGTAATAAGTTCGGCTACTATCTTGGAGAGTTGCGCAGGACTTTTGCTCTATGGACACTTTGGTGTTTTTGGGAAGTGCATTGGGCGTGTTTGGCGCAAAAACCACCAATACCGCACCAATTAAGATTATGCTGAGTGGTATACCTGGAAAAAGAAGCTCGCCATATGTGTAGCGTTTCACAGACTAAGTTTATATGAGTGAATATTTACTGTCGATGGCTTATGCTTGGCTCCGGGTTGTGGAGACATTCGGGACCAACACAATTTAGGTTGACAATCTAGTTTGCGAATAACGCTAGCAGCATAGTGCCTGGGTTGCCCTTTAACTTGTCTTTTACCTGTTGCGCATATATGGATTCATCCAGCATTGGCACCCCATGGCTTAAGGCATAATCTGCTTCTGCTTCTGCATCAGTAGATTTAGTATTCCAAGTATAAGCATATACTGTTGCTAACTTGTCGCCTCGAGAAAGCAGATCAAAGCCCAACGCAAGAAAAGGGGCTACTTCGTTTGGCGCATCGTTCGCGTTCAACGATTCTGGCTGCGATGTTGCTTCCTTATATAGGGCCCTGGCCCGACTGGCTTCGGCCTTCTGGCCATTAAACCAATTATTATCGGAAAGATTAGTTATAAGCTGTACGTAGTTATCTTCATAAGGCCTAGTCAAGATGTATAGTGCTGCTTGAAAATTGATACAGTAATCCCGAGGATTGTCCTCACTACACCTGACGCTATCCAGTGTCCCGACGAAATCTCCGTCTATACCTTTTGTTAGGGTTTTAAGCGTAGCGTTTAGGGGGAGGTTTTTTAGTTCCCTTGGTGCAGTGTATAAAGTATCTTTCTTCTCTCTCTTCTTGTTTACTTGTGCGTTATATACTCGGCTGCCAACAACTGCGACCAGTATAACAAGAATGATGCCTAAAAGAGCCGCTAGGTGCGAAGAACCTGTTGCGCCTAATCTTTTCATTGATACTCCACCTTTAGTTGAGTGGATTATATCATGCTTATGCTTGGCTCCGGGGTAGTGAGCGTAGTTCGAACTAAAAGATTAGAACTTCACCGTCTTTAGCTGCCTTGTATTTAATACCTCGCTCTTTGCAATACGCTATACACTTGTCGA
>CAZKKJ010000088.1:0-2021 GCA_964553355.1 uncultured Candidatus Saccharibacteria bacterium
ACCAACCGGTCCAATTCCCCTAACTCCTGTACTGCAAGCCTCATCGTAGATAGCTTTAATGTGGGGAACACTAAAAACAATGGCACTGATGATTTCGCGGCTGACAATGACATCATTCTCGCCCTCGTCAATCCCATAGCCATCGTTACGAGTACGTTTTCGGGGGCGATAGTAATGACGGAGATCTTTTTCTTGCATGTACTCAGGTGTTATTCGATTTGCAAGTGCTCGCCATAAGCCATGAGATAACCGGTAGCATTGCATAAGCTCAACATGCTCGGGTGGTCGCCAGCGGCGATCTTCGGGAACTCCTGTGATTGTTTTACCTTCTCGAATTCGTCTTTCTCGAATTATTTCGGCCAAGTCCTTGCGGATTAAAAAAGGAGGGTCAAACTCGGTATGTAACCTTTTTGCTTCGGGCTCGGGGTTCCAGACCAACATAGCCTTAAGCGGGCCACCAAATACAATTCGACGGGCTGATGGGCTCAACTTATTCGCATCTGCACCGTGTTCTGCCAGTTGGAGTACGATGTCCCAGCGCAGGCTGTGGTCACGGACTCTTAGATCGCTGTCTGGATTCGGCGCGTTGTCGCCAATGCTGTCGAGCCGGTACATGGTGTCGGATGGTAGTTCGTATGATGCAATCTTGGCTTTCACTTCTGCAAGAGCTTCCGGTTCGAGAAGCTGTAACATGTCTATGTGGCCATCTGGCCCTTGCAATACCTCTAGTAAACTCATTCCATAATCCTAAAGTAAGTGCGGGTAGTTTCAAATCATAAGCACAGTACAAACTAACTCTTGGTCTTGGTCAATCTTGATTAACAGGGGTGATTAAGCTATAATACAAAGTAATGAACAAAGTGATTTTGTATTACAAATTTGTGCCCGTAGCCGATCCGGCTATGACAATGCGCTGGCAAAAAGAGCTTTGTGCGCGACTGGGTCTGAAAGGTCGAGTGATAATTAGCGTACACGGCATCAACGGCACTTTGGGTGGAGACATAGAAAGCTTACGTGAGTACAAGCGCGAGATGAACCGCTCAATTACTTTTAAAGGCATTATGTATAAATGGAGCGATGGCACAGGCACAGACTTTCCACGACTCAGCGTAAAAGTCCGTGACGAGCTAGTTAGCTTTGGTGCGGCAGACGAAATTAAGGTAGACGACAAAGGTGTGGTTGGTGGCGGCAAGCACCTTAAACCAGAGGCGGTACACAAGCTAGTAGAAGAGCGGGGCGACGTAGTCTTTTTTGATGGTCGTAACGCCTACGAAGCAGCAGTTGGCAAGTTTAAAGGTGCAGTTGTGCCCGACACACAGACAACAAGAGACTTCTTGGATGACCTAGCGGGTGATAAGTACGATGATATTAAGGACAAACCGGTAGTTACTTACTGTACGGGCGGCATTCGCTGCGAGGCACTGAGCGTACTTATGAAGAACCGTGGTTTTAAAGAGGTCTACCAAATAGACGGTGGCATTGTAAAATATGGCGAAAAGTACGGAGACGATGGCTTATGGGAAGGTGCTTTGCACATCTTTGACGACCGTATGACGCACCGTTTTAGCGACAAGTCCAAAGATATTGGCGAATGTAGCTACTGTCAGGGCAAAACGAGTCGCTATATTAACTGCGGTAACATCTCTTGCAATAGGCTTGTTCTGGTGTGCGATAACTGTGATCAGAAGACGTTATGTTCCAGTTGTGGTAAAAAGCGCAGTAAGACCTCCAAAGTATAGATTCTTACCCCACAGAATTGTAATTACACAACACCAGATGTAGGGTGCAAAAAGTATTGACAACACTAGGAAAAAGGGTGTAAAATTGGGCTACACTGAGTTTTGAAGTGTAGACAATGAAGCTGCGCGTATCATTTGGACGCTTGTGCGCAGTCGAGTCAATAGCGTAACCGGACACAGCAAAATGAAGGTGTTTTCCCGGAGCCCGAAAGGGCCCCGGGTTTTTATTACCGGCACGTAAAACCACGGGCGGTAGCCCGTGGATATAAGTCCGTTGCCACT
>CAZKKJ010000089.1:0-2003 GCA_964553355.1 uncultured Candidatus Saccharibacteria bacterium
ACTGACTTTGAGGCATACAAGGCTGTGCTTGAGAAACTAGGACTACGTAAGTAATTTATTACGACGTGCCGACAATGCTCCACTTTGAAAAGAGTGGAGCTTTTGTTTGGAAGGAACCAGTAGAGCGCGTACAATGAGAGTATGAAATCTGTGGTTCATCTAGAACACGTGGCAAAACAATTCGGTACAACAAAGGCCGTTAGCGAGGTGTCATTTGCCATTAAGAAAGGCGAAATTGTGGGATTTGTTGGCGCGAATGGCGCCGGTAAGACGACGACTATTAGTATGCTGCTTGGGTTTATTTCGCCCACTGAAGGCGAGGTACGGTTATTTGGCCACCCAGTGCGTCCTAGTTCTGCTCACCAACTACACACTCGGATTGGCTATGCAGCCGGCGATATGAAGCTACCTGCAAAACTAACGGGTGAGCAGTTTTTGGACTTTGTAGCGCATCAGTCGAAAGGTAGCCATGAAAGGCGCCGCAAAGAGTTAGTTGAAAAGTTTAAGCCACAGCTCGATAAAAAAATTGGCACCCTGAGCCGAGGCAATAAGCAAAAAGTTGCCTTGATTGCGGCATTTATGACCAGCCCGGAACTTATTGTCCTAGACGAGCCAACGAGCGGGCTCGACCCGGTGATGCAAGAGGTGTTTTTACAGTTAGTTCGTGAAGCACGGGCGAACGGCACGACTATATTCATGTCGAGCCATTACCTTAATGAGGTGGCGGATGTGTGTAGTCGGATCATTCTGATGCGAAGCGGTAAAGTGATTCGCGATCTTTCGGCGAAAGAGATGCTCGCAGGGAGTGGTAAAGCTGTCCGCGTGGTATCTGGCTACAAAGCGCTCCGTCCACCACAAGGGGTAAGTGATGTAGAAGTTACAGCAGAAGGCACAACTACCGTATTGTCATTTGTGTCGCGTCTCGCCCCGAGTGAGCTACAAGTGTGGCTTGCTGGCGTAAAGCAGCTGAAAGATATCGAAGTGACCGAATACAACCTGGAAGGGGTCTTTAAATCGCTCTACGAAGATGAGGAGGCATCGGTATGATTCGCTCTGTCTTTTTGAAAACGCTCTACGACCGCCGCTGGTTTATTTTGGGCTGGTGTATTGCTTTTGCAGCGATTTCGGCACTACTCGCGTCGTTTTACCCGGCCATGAAGGTAACGGGACTTGATGAGCTAGTAAAAAATATGCCGCCGGCATTTAAGGGTCTTGTAGGCGACCTTGGTTTACTTGAGTCGTTCGATACCTATATGGCGTCGCAGCTCTTTGATATTCGTTTACCGCTGATTGGCGGAATTATGTCGATTATCCTTGGCTTAGCTCTTAGTAGCGCCGAGGAAGAGTCGGGCGAGCTTCGTACGACGCTTGCGCTACCGGTTAGTCGTACAAAGCTTCTGGTGCAAAAGTGGTTAGCGATGGTGGTGATTGGCGGCGTTATGATGCTTGGTATTACCGTCGGAACGTACGTGGTGTTGCCGTTTGTCGATGGTGCAAGCATGCCTCTCGAGGCATTTATGCGACTAGTGGGGCTTAGCTGGCTGCTCGTGGTGACATTTGGGACTATTCCGTTTGCTGCTGGCATGATAGCGGGCAAGCGTGCAGTTGCTATGGCGGCGGGAGTGCTGGTGGTGATAGGGAGTTTTATCCTTACCACATTTGGCCAAGCGGTAGATTGGCTCGCCGACTACGAAAAATTTTCGCTTCTCTACTACTTCCCGGCAAACGACATTGTGAAGGGTACGGTTGAATGGTCAAATGTAGTAGTCCTCGGTGGGCTGACACTCGTTCTTCTCGTTACGGCAATCCTCGTATTTCGACGCCGCGATATCGGCTAATTATCACTCTCTGCTGCGGTATGGTATACTACTGAAATCACGTCACATCCGGACGAGCCGGATCAATGACTTACTCTACTAGATAAACAAAGGATTATTTTTGTATGCACGAACCCTATTTATTACCAGATGACCGCGTGGCTGCCGAAGCGCGAATTGCTGAAT
>CAZKKJ010000090.1:0-1998 GCA_964553355.1 uncultured Candidatus Saccharibacteria bacterium
GCTTTAAACTTCATCTTGTCTCCTTGCATTCTCTACAAATAAAAAAATCACTGCTTTTAGCTGCCAGATCCCGTTGACTCATCAAAGGGAGGTACCATCTGGCTTCCAAAAGAAGTGATTCTTTTAGCTCTTAGTTATCGCTATTACGGGCTGCCCGGTCGGTTCTACTTAGTTTCTTCCGACTGCTTCGCGGTTGATAGCCGCTTATCTGTTTTGACTCTACAAAACAGAACGCATTTGTAATTTTTACTATACCCTAGTTAGCCCTGTTACTCAAGCTTAAATAGAATAGTACGACAGCTCATCCATGAGCGGCATTATCGGCCCCTCCCACACCCGAAGTAACGCGCCACTGTCGTCGAGCGCTAATATGGCCGGATACTGAACAATGTCATAAAGCGAAGCTGTTGCTGCCCCGTCCCTAGACTCAAGACTCACCAACTCTAACCGACGATTGGTCCGTCGAGAGAAATCGCGTGCAAAGCTCTCTACCGTAGAGGCATGGTCTGACTTAGGATGGTAAAGGATAACCACTTTCATTGCCTTCAGTTTACCACGATTTAATTAAGCTGGAGCGCTATGCCGACCACACCAATAAAAGCCATTGCGATGGCAATGTATTGCTTCAAAGAAATTGTGTCTTTCAGGAAGTGCCGAGCGAGCAGAACCGTCACTACACCGCTTACGCCGGTAATTGGTGAGGCAATCGAAGCTGGTGCATAAGAGAAACTAAGCCACAAGAAACCCGTTCCAATAATATTAAAGAAACCTCCTGCAATTGCGTGATTGTAAGCCTCTATTTTTCCAAGCGTAGATTTTACTGCATGAAGTATATTTTCTTTCTCGAGGTGCAAGTAAGCAACTGCCACAGGGATCTGCACTATCCCAAGCATAAATAACAAACTGAAATCATTTGATCGATTAATAAATCCCTTGGAAATTGTGTCAGAAAGTCCTATGCATAGAGCGGCAATAAATGGCCAAGCAATATGCCTATTCAGTCTTAGGCGTTTCATCGCCTTGTCTTCGGGTAAACTTGCCAGCACACTCCCGATGATTGCCAGAATGACAAAAAACAACAAACTCCAGGTCAGACTTTCATTATTTATGAGCCATGAAAGTAAAACTGTGTAGGCAGGATATGTTGCCAGCACTGTTGCAGTTATTGCCAGTTCTCCATGTGATAACGCGTAAAATACTATGGCTTCCGACAGGATTGCCGATATGATGGCAAAGAAAGCCGCCTCTCTGAGGCTAACACCAAAATTAACTCCCATTATCAGAGCCAGTGGCACCCATAGCAATAACCCAAAAATTGCGTCGAAAAAGAAAGCAATTGAAGGTTGAAGTTCTTTGAAACTCTTGCGGAGCATTAGCTGCGAAAGGCCAATAAAGATTGCTGCCAATATGGCTAATAGTATCCCTGTCATAGACAAAACTCTTCACGCAGCTTCAAATCTGTTGCAGAACGAATAATATGGTCAGTTATGGCGGCAATCACCTTTTTGATATTAAGCATATCGTCAGTATAGCAAAAACAGGGGTATAAATTACCCCTGTTTATTTACACATTCAGCTATTCACTAAAGCCTAGCTGCAGCCGGTGGTGCTGCCACAGGCAGTACACACATAACAACTTCCAGCGCGCTGGGTCTGGTTACCGCAACTGTAACACAGCGGTGCGGTGTCGTCTGAGCTCTTGGCAACTTTAGTGTGCTCGCGGTTCTTAGCAGTTTCTGCAGCAAGCTCTTTGGCAGTGTCAGAAACCTGAACTGGCTCGTTGGCGACGGGCTGCTCCACGAGCTGAGGAGTTTCGTCCAGAAGGCTAGTTTGCTCGTCTGGCATATCGTCCAAAGAAGCAAGGCCGAGTTCTAGGCGGTCGTCAAAGCTTAGATAGTCGAGTGCCAGGCGTCGCATGATGTAGTCCGTAATAGAGCTAGCAGTGCGGATGTCGGCGTCGTCAGTGATGCCGGCTGGCGCAAAGCTGGTTCCACGCAA
>CAZKKJ010000091.1:0-1995 GCA_964553355.1 uncultured Candidatus Saccharibacteria bacterium
AGCTAAACCATTATAACACTTCTGAGCCGACAAACCATGTCCGCTACGAGGTTTACTTGCGGAATGGAGTTATTGTTACTCGTGTAACTTTGCCGTCGTTAACATAGAGCCTCGTATCTCCAGAGCATACATTGTGAGATGCCCGAGCGGCTTGCGGCATTGTCAGAGTGACGATGTCATTTAGAGGTACTGTGATAGTAGCTCCAGGGCAAGCTTGGGTACCCCAACACGCAATATCTATTGTTCCGTCTTCGTGTTTTAGATACGTAACAATTGGACCACTCTTTGTTGAGTCATACACACCCACCTCTCCCACGGCCGCACTCAGCATAGCTTGTCGCTGATACGGTGAATCTTGTAAAACAACAAAACTGCAGTCGGTAAAATGCTGCATATCATTACCGCTAAATGCCCCCTCAGGTGTTACTGATGGAGTCATAATCCAAGATTGATCTGCTCCACCCCGTTCGCCTGAAATTTCGTGGCTCATACTAAGACAGCTTTTATTCTCCGCACCCCGGCACTCGACGCCTCTTCTTTAATAATCTTAAACTTCTTTCCGCCTTCGAATAGCTGCAACGTATGATCTACATGCGGACCACCACAAATTTCAAAGCTAAACGGTTTGTCAGCTTTGTCGGCGATCATCTTGTATACCTTAACGGTGTCGCCATAGCGGTCGCCAAACTGACCAAGCGCCCCAAGTGGCCCCGTAGCTTCTGTAGTTGGGTATTCAGCCCAGGTAACTTTAAGATCTTGGCTAATCTGGTCGTTAACAATCTTCTCTACCTCGTCCAATTGCTCACGGGTAACCTTACCATCGTGGCTAAAGTCAAAGCGCAGTCGTTCTTCGGTAATGTTACTACCGCGCTGGATAACATGCTCACCTAACACGTCGCGCAAAGCTTGGTACATTAGGTGCGTCGCCGTGTGGTACTTTTTGTGCTGCAAAGTTTGGCCGCCAAGGCCACCCTTAAAGGTTCCTTTAGTGGCCGTTTGACTTCGCTGACGCTGCTCGGTCATCTTGGCATCGAACTCTTTTTTCCAATTTTCACTCAGAGATAAATCCTTAATAGCAACTTCTTCTACACTCAACTCTGATGGAAAGCCATAGGTGTCGTACAGAGTAAAGATTTGCTCACCAGTAATAGTTCCACTAGCACCCATTTTTTCGAGCTCACGCACACCCTTACGCAGCGTTTGACGGAACACTTTTTCTTCTTTAACTAATGTGTCGATGACGACCTGTTTTCGCTCAGCAACCTCGGGAAAATCTTCTTGATATAGACTGACTACTACCTGTACTACTTCTTCTAGGAAATTCTGCTCCACACCAAGTTCGAATGCAAATCGAATAGCGCGCCGCAGGATTCGACGCATGACATAACCTTGTTCTTTGTTACTCGGAACAACGCCGTCGACAGCTAAGAATGTTGCACCCTTAATATGATCAGCTATTACTTGCATAGCTTGCCGGTGGCTGTCGTATGATTTGCCTGACAGTTCTTCAAGTTTCTGGACAATTGGCCACAGAAGACTGATCTTAAAGATGTCCGGTTCGCCAAGCTTAGCGATTGCAATGCGCTCTAAGCCTGAGCCATGATCTATATTAGGGTGTTCGAGCTTTTCAAAACCGTTCTCGGTTTTGCGGTAACCCATGAAGACATTGTTGCCGATTTCGAAGAAACGAGGTGAGTCACTAGCTGGATGTGCCTTACCCCACTTGGCCTCGTCGTGCACCTCTTCTCCAAAGTCATAAAACATTTCCGAGTCCGGGCCGCATGGGTCGCCGACCAGCGTTCCTTCCTCATCACCGTTGCGAGCCCACCAGTTTTCCTTACCGTCATACAAGAAAATCCTGCCACCTTGCATGCCAACCTTATCGCCATTTGCAGAAGAGCCAATCTCTACAACCTTTGCTTCTATGCCGCGCTTCTTAAACTCTTTCTGCCAAAGCTCAATCGCATCATCGTCAAGATCCGCAGAAAGAGCGGC
>CAZKKJ010000092.1:0-1994 GCA_964553355.1 uncultured Candidatus Saccharibacteria bacterium
CGAGCAGTGCTAAATGTCGAAGAGCTTGTCGCCAATGGTTTTTACGTAAACACGGTTGGAAGGGGGGAGCTTGAGCGTGCAGACTAAAACAGTACTCATTAGCGGAGGTGCAGGATTTCTTGGTTCGCACCTGAGCGATTACTATCTGGGTAGGGGCTACAAAGTAGTAGGAGTAGACAACTTGTCTACTGGTAGCAAAGATAACATTGCACATTTAGCAGAAAATACCGACTACACATTTGTAGAAGCAGACATTGTTGAGGAATTACCGAGCAAAGTGACAAGCCAGAAGTACGACATTGTTCTTAACATGGCATCGCCAGCTAGCCCGCCACACTACCAACGGTTAAGCCTAGAGACTCTGCGGGTTGGATCGGAAGGCACGCTGCGGCTACTCGATCTTGCACGACAGTCGGGCGCCATATTCTTCCACGCCAGTACAAGCGAAGTATATGGCGATCCAGAAGTTCACCCGCAGCCCGAAAGTTACAAAGGTAGCGTAAACTGCTATGGCCCACGGGCTATGTACGACGAGTCCAAGCGTTATGCCGAGGCATTGATCTACGCATACCGTGAGCGGTATCCAGAAGTGCAGACGCGCATCGCTCGTTTCTTTAACACGTATGGCCCGCGTATGGATGCTAACGATGGCCGTGTGGTATCAAACTTGGTCGTCCAGGCGCTGCAAGGATCGCCCTTGACTATATACGGCGATGGCAAGCAGACGCGTAGCTTTTGTTATGTATCTGATCTTGTAGAAGGTATTGCTCGGCTGATCGACTCCGACGAGTCTGATCCAACCAACCTTGGCAACCCCGGTGAGTTCACCATTCGCGAGCTAGCCGACCTAGTACTCGAGCTTACCGGCAGCAAGTCAGAGCTTATCAACAAAGATCTGCCCAAAGACGACCCCCTGCAACGGCAGCCAGTCATCGATAAGGCCAAGAAAATCTTAGGTTGGGAACCAACCGTGCCACTTAAAGAGGGTCTTGGTTACACCATCGAATACTTTAAGACAAAAGTTTAAGCCTCGTCAGACAGACTCATCAGGTATTTGCCGTACCCACTTTTAATCAGTGGTTCGGCTGTTTCGCGCAACGTCTTTTTGGTAATGAACCCTTGGCGGAAGGCTGCTTCTTCGATGCAACCAATCTTGATACCTTGACGTTCTTCTATCACCTGCACAAACTGACTTGCCTGGTTCATGCTGGCAAAGGTTCCGGTGTCGAGCCATGCAGTGCCTCGGTCAAGTAAGCCAACCTTTAGTTCATCGATTTTTAGGTAGGAATTATGAATTTCGGTAATCTCGATCTCTCCGCGTTCGCTCGGCTTTACTTGTTTTGCAAACTCTACGACTCGATTATCGAAAAAGTACAAGCCCGGAATGGCATAGTTCGACCGAGGTTTCTTAGGCTTTTCTTCGATAGAAACAACCTTCATATGTTTGTTGAATTCTACGATGCCATAGCGTTCCGGATCTGCAACTTGTTGCCCAAATATAATGCCACCCTTTAAGTCTTTGGCGGCGGCTTTAACTTTTTGGTCAAAGTCAGTTCCGTAAAAAATGTTGTCGCCTAAAATCATGGCAACGCTGTCGCCTCCAATAAAGTCAGCCCCTATAATAAATGCTTCGGCTAGACCGCGAGGTTCGTCTTGAACTTTGTAGCTAAAATTGCAGCCAATGCGCGCACCATTACCTAGCAGCTGCTCAAAACGAGGTAGGTCGTGTGGGGTAGAGATGATCAGAATATCGCGTATCCCAGCATTGATTAGCACGCTAAGCGGATAGTAGATCATCGGCTTGTCATATATTGGAATCAGCTGTTTGCTAACGCCCATAGTAATGGGGTACAGGCGCGTCCCGGCCCCGCCTGCTAAAATAATTCCCTTCATACTAGTACCTCGCTCGAAATTTAGGCTGCTAGATTACAGTATACCCCTGTCGCTACCTCAAGCTGCTACAATGGGCATATGAAATTAGTAGTCGTATCAAT
>CAZKKJ010000093.1:0-1949 GCA_964553355.1 uncultured Candidatus Saccharibacteria bacterium
AACGATTTAATCACAAAGAACGCAGCTACCCCTACAGCCACAATAGCTACTACAACGCCCACGTAACGTAGAGTGGTTTGCGTCTTACTCAACGGGTGCTTTTAGCACGATGTGGCGGTCGCGTCCCTCTCCCACCGATTCTGTCTGTAGGCCAAAATCACCGGCAAGCTTATGTACCGTACGACGATCGGCGGCATTCATAGGTTGCAGGGCCATGTCTTCGCCACTTTCTTTAACCTTCTTCATCCATTCTTCGGCGGCCTCGGACAAGCGGTCGGCCCGAGCCTTTTTATAATCTGCTACATCTACGTTAACCCGACTTATCTCGTAACCATTATTCTTAAGTGCGCTACTCACAATAAACTGCAGTGCTCGGACGGTCTCGCCCTGCTGCCCTATCAAAAACCCGTTAAGGTGCGTGGATGGAATGTGGAGCTCTATAACTTCGTCTTCGCTGTTAGTAGCGTAGACATCAACGTTTAGACCAAAGAATGATAATAAATCTTCGATGTACTTCTTTGCATAAATAATCGAATCTTCCATGGGTAGTACCTCCTACTTCTTACGCTTTTTGCCACCCTTCTTCTTTTTGGTTTGTTTTTGTTTTGGAGAATTAGACTTCGTAGAAACAATTTCGGCCTCGATAGCCTTGCTGGCTTTACTAGTCCCAGCAGAAGAGCCGCCAGCTGCGCTCATTTCTTGGCTATCCTGGTTGAGTACCTTTGATTGTTGGATAAAGGCTACAGCACCGCCTACCAACAGATACAGCGATAAGGCTGATGCAATGTTGATAGTAAATATAAAGATAAAGGCTGGCAAGATGTACTTTGTACTACTGGCCACGGCCGCATTTACCTCTGATGAATCAGCTTGCTTACCATCGCCTGCATCTTTGAGGATGTCGCGAAGTTTGCGCTTTTCTTTATCCTGGGGCATTAGTTGCACGGCCTGGTAGTACTGCATAACTACGCTAGCTACCACAATAACCATGGCTGGCCAGTAGATGCCACCGGTCTTACCAACGGCTGCACGGGTAAGGTCTACTACCCCGAACAGTGTGGCATCGAACTTGCTAATATCAGCGGCCAAAGTCTGGATCCATGGCAACCCATTCACAAAACCATAGGTAAAGTCCACGATAGTCTTTGGCTCCTGGACCAATCGGTTGAGTCCACTGTACAGGCCGATAAGGATTGGTAGTTGAACAATAAGGAGGCCGATGCTCGAAAAAGGATTAATCTCTTTCTCTTTATAAAGCTCCATCATTAGGAGTGATTCTTTTTGACGATCGCCTGCAGCAGCCTTCTTGATGCGCTTAAGCTCTGGTTGAAGCTCGCGCATAGCCTTGGCTTGGTGCAACTGTTTTTTAACCAGCGGCCACATGAGTAAACGGACCAAAATGGTAAACAGAATTATACTTAGACCAAAGTTGTGGCCCGGCAAAAGCCCGTAGATCAGGACAAGTAGGTTGAAAATTGGCTTAACAATAAGAGCGGTAAACATTGGTCGTCTCCCTGTGGAACATCAGATATTTATAGTACTACTATACCACGTCCCACCGATGTAGTGACACCACTACTTGGACTTTGCGTCGGCAAGAAGCTTGTCTATCATGCCTTTTAATTCCGCGGGGGTAGACTCTAGCAATGCGTCGCTATACACCGTAAACACCAGGTCAATTCCCTGCTCTGCGGGGTTTGCTAGTCGGACTGCCTCGTAAATACGGCGGCGCAGGCGGTTACGCACCACAGCCGACTTGCTTACCTTTTTACT
Organism: uncultured Candidatus Saccharibacteria bacterium; assembly: GCA_964553355.1. Taxonomy (GTDB): domain Bacteria; phylum Patescibacteriota; class Saccharimonadia; order Saccharimonadales; family AWTP1-31; genus CAZKKJ01. The sequence goes on from CAZKKJ010000093.1 coordinate 1,774, forward strand.
AACCACTACCGCAGCACGCCACGTAGTGCGGCGAGAGTTTGGTATGTATTTAAGTCCCAGGTTTGCGGTTCGCACCACTTGCCCCTTGCTGTATACATAACGCAAGCTGCCGAGTCCATGAAATCGATGTTTTTGACTAATCATTATCTGTCATTATATCCGAAGAAGTACCGGAA
>CAZKKJ010000094.1:0-1918 GCA_964553355.1 uncultured Candidatus Saccharibacteria bacterium
TTGGGTGTTAAGCAAATTACCGAAGCAGACTTACTAAAAATAATTGGAGCTTAGCATGGACCAAGACGCAGACGCATTTTTACGAGACCCTAAACATACACTCATGGTAGTCAGTACTGCGAGTGACAACGTTCCAGAAGCAGCAGTGGTGGCATATTCTGTGCTGTCAAAGGGACGCATATTATTTGGCACGAGTGAAGATTCGCGCAAATTCGTCAATTTGCAGCAAAACCCTAAGGTTGCGTTGGTGATCGGTTGGGCGGAGGGTACGCTGCAAATCCAAGGTGACGCCGAGATTGCTACTGGTGACATCAAGCCACTGCGTGACCTGCACGTAGCACGTGTTCCAGCCTCTGTTAAATATGCAGATAATCCCGATCAGCGATGGGTGTTAGTGACCCCGACCTGGTACCGGTACACCAATTTTTCAGCGAAGCCAGAGAGCGTCGTCGAGAAGAGCTTGTAAGAAAAAGCATAAACTTGTTGACAATGCGTCTACACTAGCGTGTAATGTGCTCATGATTCGGGCGCATGGCTCATCGTCAAACAAAAATCCATCCAAAATTATTTACTGACCCTGAGCCGGGTGGGCGCGCCCGGAATCACCTCTTTGCTTGTTTGGGCAACCAAGGAGGAGAAAACCCAACTACCGCTGGTAGCTGGGTTCTTTATATCTATAAATTATCTGATATAATCGGCTCTGATCACGCCTGGGGATATAGCTCAGTTGGCTAGAGCGCTTGCATGGCATGCAAGAGGTCCGGGGTTCGAGTCCCCGTATCTCCACCATTATTAGATATTTCACACAAATTGTTTGGCGTGAGTCAAAAGACGCTGCTATGCCCAGAGGTTCGCCTTTGGCTTTACTTATTACAATCTGGTATTATCATAAGCAGAATAATTAACACAAAATAAGGTGTTCTTACTGCTATGGATGCTAATAACCCACAAACAAACTTTGACCCTAACCAGCCCGCACCAACAATTAGTCCAAATCCGACTGCCAATCCCCAGACGGGTGTGACTGGCGCCCAAGTGATTGAGCCAGGAATGGCTGGCGCTCCGGCCGTGGCAGCTACCGCTGCTCCGGTGACTCCTAGTCCAATTGTTGAGCCTGCTGTAGCGCCATCAGTCGATGCGCAGCCGTTATCGGGTGTAACTGCGCCAATGGACGGCAGTGATATACCCATGCCGGCTCCTGCTGCCACCGTTTCGCCGTCTACCCCAAATCCCATTCCTGGGGCAGCGGATGTGCCACCATCCGCGCCTAACGCCGTCTATCCTGAGCCAGGAGCGCCTGCAGTAACTGGCGCGCCCGGGGCACCGGTCGACGTGCCAATGGGCAAACCGGCTGCTTTCATGGATCCTAATCATCAGCCTAAACCAGGTGTCGGTGGTGGTAAGTCTGGCAAGGGCAAAATAGCCAAGGTGCTCTTGATTGTTCTGGCTTTGTTGATTGCCGTTGGTGGTGGTGGGGCATACGCCTTTGTGTCCACACAGAAGAATAAACCAGAGAATGTTACCGCGCTCGCCTTAGCAAATTTGATTTCTTCAAAGCAAACAGCTACCGACGGCGCTGTTACGATCACCGATTTAGCAAATAAGAATGGTCTCGAAATTGGCTTTACGGCCAAACAAGATGGCAAAAATGCCGAAGCCAGCATAAGTATTAAAAATGTTAAGACCGAAGTTCTTTCCTTCGATGCCGCCAAACTTGGTATAACGGTGAGGCTTGTCGACGACAATGCGTACTTCAGGATTGATAACCTTAAGGCTTTTGTGAACAGTGTGTACAATGCTGCTTCTGAGCTGGTTGATCCGGCCTTGGTTGAAAGCTACAAGCCGCTCAAAGACCAGATAGAAGCTGTAGCCGACAAGCTTGGTGGCAAATGGGTCGAAGCACCAAAGAGCACGTTAG
>CAZKKJ010000095.1:0-1868 GCA_964553355.1 uncultured Candidatus Saccharibacteria bacterium
GCGCTTTTGCATATCTCTATTTTTCAGTGAACGAAATACTGTTTTCCAGTTCATAACGGCCTATAAGACTCCCTATCTCGGCAAATTAGCACTATTATTTACTTTAGTATAGCACCGATTGGGGTGGAGCACATAATAATTTTGAATCTATCGTTCATCATGTAAGAAACGTAGCGCATCTTGCATGCCGACCTCTACCGGCACGGAGCCTTCACTCGAGAGATCTCCATCGTAACCGACGACTGTCCAGAATGATCGCGCATGTTGCTTGGCGGTGCTGGGCAGGGTTGATCCTGTGCGCGTAACAATGCCTGCTACCGCATGTTGCTCTCGATGAACGGTTGGATGATCGAGGCTCGCTGCAATGCAGAGTATTTTAGGGGTCATATCGCAGATATATTTTGCTCTTTGCTTGGAGTCTAAGTCCCTGAAGCCTTCTGCGCCCACTAGGTTTAGAGCGGTTGCAGCAATAATTTGCACTTGAGTTTCTGTGAGGCGGGTCGGTTGGCCTTCGTTACGTTTTCTAATAAACGCTTCTAACGCGGGGATTCGGTCTATCGACCCGGTATCGCTATCTTGCATTGGAGCGTTTTCACCAGAGCCCAGTCCTGGCCTATTTACTACTTCTATCATGTGGTCCCTCATTTTGAACTAACTAATCAATAGTATACAAAATTTTTACTGTATTTTCCAGAGACATAAATCACAAAAACGCCCCGCTAAAGAGTGGGGCGTTCAAGTCGGATTAAGTCTCGCTACTTTTTATCTGCCGCTTCAGCCTCTTTGGCTGATTTTTGCACAGGAGTTGGGGTTTTTTCAAACGCACCGCCAGCTTTTACGATTGCTTCCACGACGCTCTTTGAGGCGCCTTGGGTTTTGAGCGTAAGCTTGGCGCTGAGTTCACCGCGAAGGATTACTTTTACAGTATGGAATGGTGTGGCAATAAGTCCAGCTTCGTAGAGCTTGAAGTTATCGACACTTCCCTTTAGTTCGTTCAGACGGTCAAGGTACACAACTTGTGCTGGCGTACGAAGACTCTTAAAGCCGCGACCCTTTGGTACAGCACTGACGATACCATTCTGGCCACCCTGGAACATCGCATGAAGCTTTTTACCAGTGCGTGAGCCCTGACCCTTGGTACCACGACCTGCGGTTTTACCACCACCGGCAGAAATACCGCGGCCAACGCGCTTGCGAGATTTATGCGAGGCAACTTGAAGTTCGTTGTATTTTGTCATACTACTTCTCCTCCACCTTTGCTACTTTTTTCGCAGGAGCTTTCTTCTCGCTCTTTTCGGTGCCAATCCATTCGCTTCGTGGCACCAGGCTACCAAGCGCTTCAACTGTTGCGTAGGCAATGTTGACTTTGTTCGTAGAGCCAAGGCTTTTTGAAAGTAGGTTGCGGATACCCGTCACGCTAATAACAGAGCGCACAACACCGCCGGCAATAATACCGGTACCAGGTGCGGCAGGCTTGATCAGTACGCGAGCCCCGGCAAGCTTTGTTTCTTGCTCGTGAGGAATCGTTTCATTCACAACAGGGATCGTAACAAGGTGCTTTTTAGCGACATCAGTTGCTTTAGCGATGGCAGCTTGTACGTCTGCACCCTTGGCAACACCTACGCCGATCTTGTTTTTGCGGTTACCCACAACAACAAGTGCCTTAAAACGGAAGCGGCGGCCACCTTTTACCACGCGGGCAACACGGTCGATGTTAATGACTACTTCTTCAAATTCTTTTGGTGCCTCTGGCACTTGAGCGCGTCGGTCATCGCGACGACCACCACGGCCTTGCTGTGGGCGGCCACCCTGTCGGGCAGCAGGCGCAGCGGTAGCCTGAGGTGTGGTTTGTCCTGTAGCCTGTTCAG
>CAZKKJ010000096.1:0-1661 GCA_964553355.1 uncultured Candidatus Saccharibacteria bacterium
GCCCACATGTATCCCAGTAGTTCACCCTTGCGGTGAGTGACGTCCGGCTGGGTTTTTGACTCTTTCCAAAAGCCGGCAATCCGTACCGGAATACCATTAGTCTTAAGTCTAAAGCTGCCAACACTCTTGAGGCTTTTGGCAGGAATAAGAATGGAGGTTTCCTCGAGCAATTCACGTGCAGCACCCTCTTCGACCGACTCTCGACGATGCAGACCACCGCCCGGGAGGGTCCATTCGCCACTACCCAGCCAATCCTTGACTAACAAGACCTTGCCTTTATGGGTCAGTGCCACACGTGTACGGGGTGGGCTCATTTGGATTACCAACCAAATGCCAGGCCAAACCATCCAGTATACTGCGCGGCCGATTCTTTCCCATATTGTATGTAGTGTATTTGTCATGATTTCCTATAATTTCTGTAGTGGCGCAAAAGCAACGTTTAGCTTTTTGCTACCCTTACCTTTAAAGTAGATCACTGCGTTGTCGCCGTCAACTTCCATTACTTGTCCTTCGCCAAAAACTTGATGTTTTACCTGATCACCCTCGTTAAGTTCTGGAATATAACGCGGTTCATCACTTACGGGGGTTTGGTCGTATGGGTCACGACCAGAAAGATTATTACTAGCAGCTTTAGCACCTGCAGCTTGGGCGTTAAGACCCCAACCCGACAGGTCATTCCAGCTTTCGCCGCCGGTGAACTCACCATCAATTTCGCTTAAGAATCGAGATGGAGGGTTATGTTGTACACCGCCATAAAGCACTCGACTACTGGCATACAGCAGATGGAGCTCTTCGCGGGCACGAGTCATACCCACATAACATAGTCGCCGCTCTTCTTCCATTTCGTGCTGATCGTATAAGGCGCGGGAGTGGGGGAATATCGACTCTTCCATACCAACCATAAAGACCACCGGAAACTCCAGGCCTTTGGCCGAGTGAAGCGTCATCAGAGTAACGGCATTATTACCAAACTCGGCACTATCTAAATCACTCACCAAAGCCACTTCTTCCAAAAAACCTTCCAAGCCTAGGTCTTGGTATTCCTGTGCAACACTAATAAGTTCTTTAACGTTTTCTTGCCTTGATTCCCCTTGGGCGGTGCCATCGTCTAAGTACGGCAAATAGTCTATACGGCGAATAAGCGAATCTATCAGGCCCGACACGGTCGATTCTTCCAACACCGCCCTCAGACTAGCCAAAATGTCGCCCAGTTCGCCCAGTGCTTTGCGAGCCCGGGGCGTAACGTCCGTACAGCTATCTGCTTGGTTAAGCGCAGCTTCTAGGGGCATGCCCCGGTTAGACTGCCAACCCAAAAAGTTCTCGACACTCTTGGCGCCAATACCTCGAGCCGGCACATTAACCACACGCTCAAAACTAATGCGGTCGTTGGGCTGAAAGATTAGCCGCAGGTAGGCCATCAGATCTTTAACTTCTTTACGATCGTAAAAACGTTGGCCGCCAACAATGCGGTACGGAATGCCGTAGTGTACAAACGCTTCTTCTATCGAGCGACTCTGAGCGTTGGTGCGGTACAAGATGGCAAAGTCCTTGTACTGGCGAAGTCCGCTGTCTACCCCATTGCGGATGCGACGAACCACCGCCTCGCCCTCAGGCCGCTCGCCATTAACCTGGGTGATCTGCACCGGCGTGCCATCGCCGGC
>CAZKKJ010000097.1:0-1654 GCA_964553355.1 uncultured Candidatus Saccharibacteria bacterium
TAAAAGCAAAAAAGGACTTCTTACTGGCATTGTAGCGGGTGTGGTCGCAATTTTGGCGCTTTTTGTATTTTTTGTAGTTTTGCCAATGATGTCGACCATGCAGGCCAAAAGTCGTTCCAATGCATTTATGGCTAAGGTAACGACGGGCGATGCGCAAGGTGCCTTGGCTTTTGTTAACACACCAGATGCTGACGATACAACGTTCATTACCCAAGTAGCAGGTAAGGTTAAAGGAAGCTACAAGATTAAGAGTTCTAAGCGTGTAGACAAAGTATTTTACGTTCTGTACGACTTAAGTGGTGGAGACTATGTCTCTGCTCGAACCGAACTAACTAATACTTCTGGTAAGTGGTATATTAATGGGTTTGTTTACGACAAGCAGCAACTAGCGCTTGTGCCAGATCGTGATGGGGTTAACAAACCTCAGCCCGCTGAAGAGAAGACTGCTACCCCATCGGCTACCTGTCTGGCAGACGCAGATGTGGCAACATTAACCGGAGGAACAGCTTACGGAACTGATGTTTATGACACGAACTACCGCAAGTTTGTAGTCGAAACATACTTCTTCCAGCCAGACAGTACAACCTACACGTACCCTGCTCTGATGCCAGCAGAAATTAAGAAAGTAGTAGATTTCTTCAATACCTATAAGGCCAAAGATTTTACCATTCACTTAAGTGGAAAGGTGTTCGAGTCGGGTACAACGCAATCCGGATTAACACTTTCCAATCAGCGAGCAGAAAAGATCAAGGCCGAGCTTACAGCTGGGGGCGTAGCTGCCGATCGTATCGTTATTGATGCGCCACAAAAAAGTACTGCCCAATATCCAGATGGATCAGAGCGCAACGTAGATCTTACGCTGCAGGCCATCGACGCTTGCCAATCAAAAGAGTCAACCAATCAATAGCGTATAATTAACCAATATGTTTACATTGGTGATTAGAGGCGATAACCCACTGGCCGAAGTCGGTTTATTTGAGGGAAGCAATAAGATTGCATTTACCCAGTGGCAGGCGCATCGGGAGCTGGCCGAAACGCTTCATCTAAAAATCAAAGATCTTCTGGAACAATCTGGAAAAGATTGGTCGGATATACAGGGCATAGTGTGCTATCAGGGCCCAGGCAGTTTTACGGGCTTACGCATAAGTCTTAGTGTGGCCAATGCTCTAGCAGTCAGTTTGCCTGCAGCTATTGTGGCAACCTCTGGCGAGAATTGGGTGCAAGATGGGCTGACCCAGCTGGCTACAGGACAGGACCAAAAAGTAGTCTTGCCCGAATACGGCGCACCGGTGCATATTACCCAGCAGCGTAAGTAGAATTACTTGACAACTCATGTAGTAATGCTTACGCTTATGGTAAGGATACCTAAAAATAAAAATCCAAAACAAAGGAAATAAAATGATAAAAAGAATACTGTCGGCTGCAGGTGCGATGCTTCTGAGCCTATCGTCACTGTTTGTGTTTGCACCAGCTCTAGTTAGTGCTGCGGTTGATACGTGTGAATGGGACGGCTCGACAAGCACCAGCTGGAACACGGCTGCAAACTGGACTTGTAACATGGATGGTGAGGCTGTTCCAGGGACAGGCGATAGTCTAGTCTTTGATAACTCCGACTTAACCTCAGAGAACTCTGAACTCAATAACAACATAACTG
>CAZKKJ010000098.1:0-1543 GCA_964553355.1 uncultured Candidatus Saccharibacteria bacterium
GTTACTAAACTGCTTTTCGAGCAAGCCGTACAGGCGCTTAACCTTTTGCTTCTCGCGAAGTTGTAGGCTGTATTGGCTTGGCTTGTTGCGCATGCCACGGCTGTTAGCCGAAGCTCCAGGCATACTGGTGCGCTTAGCCAAAGCTTTGTGAGCTTTTGGATGAAGGGCATAGCCTTCGCGGCGGCTCATCTTTACGATAGATCGAGTGTCACGTGCCATGGTTAGATCCTCCGTGCCTTCTTAGGTCGCACGCCACCGTGTGCGATTCCTGTTACGTCTTTGATAGACTCGACGGCAATACCAAGAGTGTTAAGGGTTCGGACCGCAGAATCGCGTCCAAGACCTACGCCCTTGATAAAGACGTCTGCTTTGCTAAAACCATACTGTTGCTTTGCAAGGTTGCCAGCTTTTTCGCATGCAATCTGTGCAGCGTAGGCAGTTCCTTTTTTAGAACCACGGAAGCCACAGGCTCCGGAGCTACTAGCAGTAAGGGCGCCACCTTGAGCGTCGGTAAAGCTAATGATGGTGTTGTTGAAGCTGGCGTAGACATGAACTTGGCCATAGGCTACGGTTCGCTTAAGCTTCTTGCGCTTTGGTGCAGCAGCTGGTGCGTTGGTAGTTGCCGGAGCTTCTGTTGCTGGAGTAGCGACAGTTGCTGGGGTTTCTTTGGTTGTTGGGGTAATTTTTTCTTCAGCCATAGTAATCCTTAGGTCTTAGACGCTACTTTCTTAGCGGTACCACCGACAGTTATCTTTTTACCGCGCCTGGTTCGGGCGTTAGTCTTGGTGCGCTGACCACGACTTGGTAGGCTCATCTTGTGACGAAGGCCACGGTACGAACCAATGTCCTTAAGTCGCTTGATGTTGCCGCTCACAATACGCTGTAACTCACCTTCTACAGTGAGTTTGTCGTTTATGATTTCTTGAATCTTACCGATTTCTGCGTCGGTGAGGTTCTTGACCCTTACGGTTGGGTCAACTTTTGCAGACTCCAAAATGTCGCCTGCAGTTTTGGGGCCAATGCCGTACACATAGGTTAACGCTATTTGTACTTGCTTCTCGGCTGGGATGGTAACACCTGAAATTCGTGCCATTAGCCTTGCCTCTGCTTATGCTTGGGTTTTAGTTTGTTAATAACGTAGACGCGGCCCTTACGACGAACAATTTTGTCGTCGGGGCTGATCTTTTTTACACTAGCACGTACTTTCATACGGATCATGTTCCTTTCAGGAATGCATAACACACTGCTTTAAGTTGATAATATTGTGTCCGTTAGGACTTGCGATAGGTGATTCTTCCCTTACTTAGATCGTAAGGGGTCAACTCGACCGTCACGCTGTCGCCGGGTACGATTCGGATATAATGCTTCCTCATCTTGCCAGCAACATGAGCTATGATCTTATGGCCGTTTTCAAGTTCGACACGAAATTGAGTCCCCGGTAGAGTCTCTACGATGGTTCCTGTCAATTCGATTACTTCTTTGTTGCCTGCCATAAAATATAACTAAGGTGTTAGTATATCAGATCTGGTATACATCTGTAAAC